>CAIXKV010000200.1 GCA_903920145.1 uncultured Rhodospirillales bacterium | reverse complement strand
TTGTCCCGATTGTACTTCGGGCGGTTTTTCTCTGTCCACATCGGTAGCCCCTCCTTCGGGCTGCCTGACAATGAATCACAACTGATTCTTATGATTCAACAACTTTCGGGACGGACACTCAGACGTTGACACGTCTGCGGCGCCCTCATACCGGCGAGCTATAACGATGACACACTGCCGGTATCGGGCCGCGACGGCAGCCCCGCGTCCTCGTGGACGCGAAGCCCCAGTGTGTGGACTCTAGGGGGCGCATCCGCGCCAGTCCTTGAGTGCGCTCACGATCGACGGACGGGTGTGGAATAGAGTGGGCCCGTCGGCTCTTGGGCGGCCAGCGGCAGAGTAATGGCCTGAACAGGGCCATTACCGGCGGCAAAACCAGAAACAACGAAGCCAAAAAAGCAGCAAATGGCACTATCTTTGTGCTTTCAAAATTCTGCTGTTTTAGTGATTATGTGTAGTCAAAGCGTTCCAGGCCGCGAGAGAGTCCATATAGTCTCTCCAGTGCGCAATTTTTCGGTTTTCAATCTTTATGATTGAGCAAAATCTATTATTATATCTTACTTTTGTGGAAATAATGGTCCCATGAACCTCGTATTCGATGATAACAACACGCCCGTTGTCAGTTTTATGGACAATGAGTTCGTCGGCGGACTGGAGTGCGATGTTGTCGACATAGCCTCTGAACGCGACCATCAGGCCTGCTCGTCCCTTGATGATGCGAGGCCAACCGGGAAAGTCGTAGAGGACTTCATAGGCGGTATCGTCAGTGATGATATCAAAGAAATGCTCGCCATCGACAAGGTCATCGAGCGCCCCTCGAATCAGATCGAAGTAAGGGGCGGCGGCTTCATAGGCGGCGTATTTCGGATTTGGCATCTTGAACTCTCTATACGATGTGCGGGGTTGCTGACAA
Organism: uncultured Rhodospirillales bacterium; assembly: GCA_903920145.1. GTDB lineage: Bacteria > Pseudomonadota > Alphaproteobacteria > Azospirillales > Azospirillaceae > BOG-933. Next base: position 24,619 of record CAIXKV010000200.1, on the reverse strand, counting down.
AATGAGAGCTACATATATATATCGGAAAGTGGCTGCGAGGAAGAACGCACTCTGAAATCAGTTGGGATGCCATCAACCGATCCATTCGGGAGTACAACGAGGCTCCCAAACCCTTCCTCGCCCGCTTAAGCCGCACGGACCTTTTGCAGAAAGTCCTGGACCAGACGACGGATGTCATCGGATCGCTGCGAGAGTGTGGTGGCAGACGTCAACACTAGACTGGCGGCGCTGCCGGTTTCTCCGGCCGCCTGGGTCACACGGCCAATGGTCGTCGTCACCTGTTGCGTCCCGGAAGCCGCCTGTTGAATGCTGCGGGTGATGTCATTGGTGGCGGCATTCTGCTCCTCCACCGCCGAGGCAATAGCGACGGCGATCTCGTTGATTTCGGCGATCCGCGAAACGATTCCCTCGATGGCGCTGACAGCCTCGCCGGTGGCCTTCTGGACATTGGAAACCTGCTCGCCGATTTCGCCGGTGGCCCGAGCAGTCTGGTTGGCCAAGTTTTTGACCTCGCCTGCCACCACGGCAAAGCCCTTGCCGGCCGCGCCAGCCCGTGCCGCCTCGATGGTGGCGTTGAGGGCGAGCAAGTTGGTCTGCCCGGCAATGTCGTGGATCAGATTCACGACATTGCTGATCCGGGCTGCGGCGGCGGCCAACCCCTTGACTTTGGCATTGGTCTGGTGAGCTTCGTCGGCGGCCACCCTGGACGTTTGGGAAGAGCGTTCAACCTGACGGCCGATTTCACCGATGGCAGCGTAAAGTTGCTGGGCTGAGGCGGCAACAGTTTGGACATTGGCCGATGCCTGTTCGGTTGCAGCGGCCACTTCGGTAGCCTGCCGGTTGGTCTGCCCCGCAGTGGCAGCCATGCCCTGGGCTGTGGTCTTCATGTCGGCAGCCGCATCGGCCACTCCAGTCAATGCGACGCTTACTGCGGAATCGAAGGTCCGGGTCAGGACATCGATGGTCGCCACACGACGCTCGCGTTCGACCATGGTATTGCGCTCATGGGCCTCAAGATTATAGCGTGCAACGGCGTTGGCTTTGAACACCTGGACCGAGCGAGCCATGCCACCGATCTCATCCCGGCGGTCTTCGTAAGGAACGGGGGTGCCATCGGCGCCTTCGGTTGCTAACTTGGTCATGACTTCGGATAAGAGGGCGATCGGACGAACGATCCGCCTAGACAAGACTATGATCATGCCTAAAGAAAATAGAACAACCCCAAATATAGCCACCAAGGCCAATAACATGCCCGTTAATTCAGAGGCACTATCGGATTCAACAGCCCGACGGGCCTCTGTAATGGCCGCATCCCGAATGCCGAGCAAGGACTTGTTCGCTTCGACGGCATCCTTTCGCCACTCGTCTACGCTGACGCCGTAGGGCGTTCCGTCGAATGCCGCCGTAAGCACCCGATCGCGCAAAATTTTGTTCTTGCCAAAATAGCCTTTGCGCGCCAGGGCGATGCCTTCTCGCATTCCGGCCGGAGCACGAGAGTCATCGCCGCGATCAATGATCTCAGTCCAGACCTGTTGCACACGGCCCGAGGTCACATTAAACAGATCACGCTCGGCAAGGGTCGCAGGGCGTCCGGTCGCGATCAGACTGGAGGCTAACAAGGACTGACTTCCAGCCAACAGCCGAAGTTGCCAACCTTTCTGCGCAATATCAAGCAAATTTCCAACAGTTTGACTCAATTCCATTGTCATTTTGATATGTAATACAAGAAGATCGTTAAGATTTGTAATCATATCAATATAGACTGCCATAATTTCGGCAGAAATATTAGCGGGGCGGGCATCTTTTGGTTTTTGCCAAGCCACCGACGCCCTATTTCTAATATCGGCAATCTTGGCGCGCATGCCCGAGACCTTTTGGGCGAGATCCACTGAAGACTGTCTTGATAAAGTCTCCAAGGCGTCGAACGCCTGATCACTGGTATTTTTATTATCGACGAATTCGCTCAAGACATCGCCATTGATCGGAGCCGTTCCTACCAACGCCCGATTGACAGGGCCGCGCTCAACCGTCAGGCCACTCGCCGCACTAAAAAGGGCTTGGATCACCGCATCCTCATCGAGGGCTCGACTGGCTCGGCTATAGGCTACCCAGCGGTCGTTCATCTGGATACCGGCCATAAGAATGACAGCAGTCGACATCACTACGGCAAAGATGATGCCAAATATCCTGATTGACATTTCCCAGCCCCCCCTCTTCCAACGACGTTCACCCAAGTTTCACAGTATAGTCATAAACCCATATGCAAGGCTTAAGGCTTTCGTTGTGCGTCCAGATAATGGGTGTCATACCGGCAAGCCATAACAATGCCCCTGGCAGACTGCCCGCGTTCCGATGTCAGGCCGAACCGGCCTCTCTAGCGCAACGGCTACAGGGACTGGGTGGGACTGGGAGATTCGTTGTGGCACGATTGAATGGCACCCTCCAACGCTGCGCAGAACAGCGACTTCCCGTGTTTCCTGGTGCCTGTCGGACGGCGGTAAGACGTCGCTGTGCACATATAAAAAATTTACGATGATTATATTTATACTTTTTTCGCATATCCTTGTTTAGTCGTTACTCCTGAAACGCCATAGATTACCAGTCACTTTGTTGAATTCCGAATCTATCATGCCGACTGATACAAATGTCCTGCGTTGTTTAAATATAAACTTCATCTCACTCATTAAGTGTTGAGTGCATTAATGTCTAGAATGCTAGCGTATGCACGTGCCGTTCGCGAATTGGTTTGGTTAAAATGCGATATAGCGAAAAATAAGAATTGATTCGTCGAATTTGCACTGTTACTATCTGATCTAAGGCAGTGATCACACATTTATGACGGGTATCTGTCGCGCGTTCGAATCAGGGTCTGACCGAGTGTGCCAAGAGCTATGACAACCTTCTATAGATAACATCATGCTCAAGTGGTTTAAGGACGTGTCGCAAAATGACGAATAGACCTCTTCTTGGATATTTGTTCATGCTCGGCAGCGTTGTGCTGCTGGGGTGTGATTCCGAGACGACCACGGCCTGCGTGCCCGACGAGGTCGGCCAGATCGCAGCAGCATTGGACGAACGGTCCTTGGCGGACACCATGGCTACAGCCGGCGCCGCGCCGAATTTGGACAGCAACAAGGCTGGCGAAATTCGCGTTTATCTCGATTATTCCTATAGCATACGCGGATATTTTCGGGGCGCCACCTGTTCCGAGTGTCAATCCAAAGTTGAAGAAAAGCAGGGCCTGATTGGGAAGGCGTCAACAGGTGGTGCCGAGAAGCTGGCTGCTCGGGAAAGTCGTAAAGATTTTCGGGACTCTACCTTTATCACTCTGCTCCGGAATCTGACGTCGGCTCCTCTTAAAGTGGTCCCCGGTACTGAAATTCAGTATTATTTATTTGGTGAGAAGGTTTCGCCTCAAGCAGACCCGTCTTTGTTTCTTAAACTCCTCAAGGATGATGAGTGCTATCGTGATCTGAATCGAAAAGAAATCCTAAAAATAGAGGAAAATCCGAAAAAATCACCGTGCGCTTTTGATAAAGATCTTCCAGATAAGGATAAAAAAAGCTCGGTTGGCAGTCGCCAGCAAAGCCCATTGGGGCCAGTTTTTGAGGATATAGCTAAAAATGTCGACGGAAATAGTCTCTATATAGTTGCAAGCGACTTTTTCTTCAGTAATGATGAAGCAGCCAATCCAAATTCAACAGCAGTTGTTCAACTTGCCAAACTTATTCGTTTCCGTGGCATGAGTGTTCAATTGTATGGCTTCCAACTTCCCTATAAAGGCGTGATCGATGATGTTCCTGGCCATTCCTTCCAAGTGAACGGGCAGCTTCCATTCTATTTTATGGCTATTGGTGCGCCAGCGACGATCGCCCGTTTGGACCGTGAGATGTCCGAGGTTGCCAAGGAGCTTAAGGTGCAAGATGCCCAGTCGTTTCAAGGTGCCGGCCGTTACCAAACTCTCCTGCTCGGCGCGCGCGACCCACAACTCGGGCTCCCAAAAGTGACGGGTGCGATAGAGTTTCCCAAGGAAGCGCAGCCCCCAGGCTCGCCCCTCCTCGTCAACTCGGTCGTCCAAGAGATGCGGGAGATTCCGGCAGAGGCGGCGGCTACCGGCACCGGGATCACAGTACGCTGGACCATCCAGACCGGCACCGGCGCCCCAAGGGCCGCCATTGCGTCCGACGATTTTAAGCAAACGGTGCTGAGTTGGCGTCAGGCCGTCACGACCTCAAACACCGATTGCTCGCAAGCCTGGGATTTGGTGCCGACCACCAGCCTGGGCCTGACCCCGGTCACGATCCAGGAGCAAACCTTGGAAAGCCGGATTTTTGCCTCAGGAGATCACATGAATGTCGATACCGGCACGACTTATCTGATCCAATTCGCTCTCTATTCGCGAAAAAAAGAGAAGAGCTCGGTGCCGGAGTGGCTTGAGCTTTGGAGCTCCGACAACACCACGGTCGAGGAGGACCGCCGGGCAGCGGGCAGCGACGGCAAGCCCACGCCTGGAGCCGTCATTCGAACCTTCAATCTGAAGGACTTCGTTGACTCGCTGCAACGGGCGGTACCAGACCCACGGTCATCGGGCAGCGTCCCGCTCGCGACCAAGGTGATGGCGATCCGATTCCAATAAGTCGCGTAGGTGATCCGATGACCAAACAAAATTTCACAAAACGACCTTTGCGCTCGACCATTGCTGTAGTTGGATTGGCGATAATTCTTGTTATCGTAGCTGGATACGCAACGTCCAAATTCGCCTCTGAGCTGTCGCGGTTATCGCCAGACTCGCTGTTTGCCGGAACCGACAACTATCAACCGGCAGCGGGAGTCACAGTCGTTGGCCTGACTCAAAAAAATCTGCAAAACCAGACGACGTTTGCCAATGTGTTCAGCCTTGGCCCTCTCGTCGAACATATTATTAAAGACGAGTGGCCTTCGCTAAACAACACAGAGGTGGCGGCCATAAAAATTCGTGCTTTGGGAACGATCGGTCAGCAGGTCGATTTTCCAACAGCGCCTGATCCCGACTTGACCCGCGCGGTCTCATCGTCGATCACGGGCGCGGCGTCCGATGTTTTACCGCCGCCACGCCAGACCGGAAAAATTGTTATTTTTGCCAATAAAACGAAATATATAGTGCCAGGGATTTGGGTATTCGTCGCCTTCATGATGCTTCTGGTTACCGTATTCTGGGTGCCTAAATCTCCCCAGGATGAGGTGAAAAGGGAGAAGCAGATTAATTCTCTCGGCATCTTGGGATTCATTGTTGTTATCGCAGTCATTGGGTATTATTTTCGTAATACTATAACGCCGCCGGTAGGATATAAAGCATACCAAATTATTGGAGTGCTAAAATATTATGCTGTTGATACACTACCATTATCTATAATGATAGTGCTGTGGTATTGGTTCTTGGGTTTTTTGATAATTATGGCCATTTTCAGCCTCTATGCGTGGTATGGGCATTATCCCGAGGTCTTTGCGGTGAGCCGAAGATTCGGTAATTCCCCAATAGGGCCGAAGAAATTTCGGTTGGGTTTCATGGTTGGGCTTTGCGACCTAGCCGGAGACAAAATCCACTCAACGCAAGTGCTAAACATCATCGAGAAGGTCGTCGGCATTATGAACAACCTGTTTAAAATGACTGCGGTGGTGCCATGAATTCGCTTGTCGTCCTTGGGATTGGAGGTTCTGGCACCAAGAGTGTCGAGGCTCTGATTCATTTGATGGTTGCCGGCATCCTGCCCAATGATGTCGACATCAGCTTTCTTGATCAGGATACCTCAAACGGTAACCTCGTTCAGACGTCTCGAATCATTTCCCTCTATCAGACCTTGCAAAAAGGACTGCGCCCCGCCCTGAGCAAATTTCGACCCACGTGTCTCCTGTTTTCTTCTATTATCAATAAAGGGCAGGAAGGGCGGAATGCTTGCCCAATCTGGCAGGCCGTGGATCCGCCATTTGAGAAGCTTGGGGGCTTGTTTCAACGGAACCTGTTGCGTCCCGAAGCACGGCACATGCTCGATTGCCTGTTCGATCCGGTCAACGAGGTCGACCTGGAACTGGTTCACGGCTTTCGCGGGCGTCCTGCCATCGGGCAGGCGGTCTTGGCGGCGGGATTGCATAACAAACTGCCGTTCTGGCAGTACATGGAAGACAAACTCAGGGAAGGCCATCAAATGGCCGTTCCGCAAAAATACTTCCTGATTGGCTCGGTATTCGGCGGGACAGGAGCGGCGGGTGTGCCGACAGTCGCCCGCTGGCTGTCTCGAAAGCTCAATCCTGCCGACGGTTCCAAGGGCGGAACGGTGGGGTCGGCTTTGCTGCTACCCTATTTCAAGTATCCTGATGAAGATCCAGAGGGTGATGTCGTCAAGGGCCGGTTATTGGGATCTTCGACCATGTTGGCGCGAACCCGTTTGGCCCTAGAATATTATCGAATGCACTTGTCGGGAACGGAAAGCGGGACTCAACGTCTTGGCAGATTCGATTCTCTCTACATGGTCGGTTGGCCGGAACTGGTTGACTTGCGCTATCAGGCTCCTGGGGGACAATCGCAAACCAATCCTGCCTTGATGCCAGAACTTCTAGCAGCATTAGGCTGCGCTCATTTCGCGCTCGATTTGCCAACCTCGAATCGAGACGGCAGCCGGTTGTGCCGCGCCGGTTTTGTCGGTGACAGTATTGAATGGGAAGACCTACCGGACCCGACCCCGGAGGGGGCTGCGTTGCTTGGCTTACGGCCGCTGGCCTGTCTGGTCCGCTTTGCTTTTGCTTATAAATATATTTACTATGAGGCAATTTTTGGCGAAGACGCTCGCGATGTCTACCATAAGCAGGTTTGGTATTGTAACTTGTTCGGTGGTTCCCCGAATAACCGTAGATCAACGTTAGATGAAAAACCCGGAGTCCTGGCCCAGCATATTCCGTCGCCTGAAGTGGGGCGGGCTCTTTATAGTTATTGCGATTATTTGCTGCGTTGGGCAGCCTCTTTAGCTTTGCATGGTGAACATCCGAGTTGTTCACTCTTTGATGTCACAACGGCTAATTTTGCCACCCTGGTAGTCGACCGGACCGATACTGGCCGGCCAATCGGCCGGCGCGTCCAGCTTTACGAGGAGCACCAAGACAACGCTCCATTCATGCGCGGAACCGAGAGATATCGATATCTGCCGTTTCGTTATATTGAATCTGATGCAGACAACATCTTCAACAACCTTATCAAGTGGAACAAGGAGAGCACTTTTTGCTCTTTGCAGGAGGTCTATCGCTTCCTGTGTACCGTTCGACCAGAATCGCAAGGCGACACCGGATTTCCGGCCTTTATTCATGCCTTGTGGTTTGCCTGCGCTCGACAGAAGGGGGATTATCCGTAATGGCTAAGAAGGGCGATATTAAGGGATATTTCCCGCCGGTCAGTCGCCGTGACTTAACGCCGGCGATTTCCGAAGTCGGTCGTTGGGAATACGGCAAGGGTAGCAGCTTTCTCGACCATTTGATCCAGGCGATGCCGCCGGGCATGGATTTGAGCCTCGCGGATCTGGTGTCGCTTCCGCACATCTGGGGCCAGACGGTGGCGTTTACCACCGCCTGGAAAGACGAAGAGCACCCGATGCACAAGACCGTATTGAGCGAATGGCGGGGGCTCTTGGCCTTGATCGGGCTTGCGGTCTGGGAAAATTGGCCGGTGCGTGCCCTTAAGGTCGATATGGTCGATCTGGCCGAGCGTCCCTTCGTAACCAGTTCCATTGCGGTTTCGGACAACACAAACGGGCAGCGGCACGGCAATTTCCCCAAGGTCGTTCGCGACTATATGCCCGACCGGGCCGCCCTGAACCAATCCGAATGGAACGATTCGGCGGTGATCCTTTATGACAAGTTGGCCGGGTCGCGCAAGGAAACCCGGCTTGAGGCCCGCCCGATCGCCTTTTGTGTCCCCACCAGCCTCGTCGTGCCGGCGCGCAACTATGAAAATGTCATCGACAACCGGATTTCCTGGCGAGCAAACAAGCGCGGTGGTTATCCGTTGCAGGATCCTTTAAAGCGAAACGGGCACTCGCCATTGACACCGCTCCAATGCTCCGTTTTGGAACATTATCTAAGCGAGGTTCTTGACAAGGTCATTTCTGGCGCCCGCACCCGCGATCGGGAACCCCAAAGATTGGGGCGGGCAGGACAAGCACTTGACACCAACGGCAAGAGCGATGAAGGGCTCAATGTCTTAAAAAAACGGCTTGAAGAATATATTGAAGACATTCAGGCTGTCCCATCTGATCGATCGTTTCGGCTGCGGCCAACTTCGGAATCCCTAGATGGTTGGGATACCGAGTGGTTCAGCGGCTTTACGTCACCATTTTTACATGTGCTGGCATCAGTTCCTCAACGACCGCAAGAGCATGTCGCTAAAGAAACGTTAATTCCTTGCACGCGCGACCGAGATGGACAGTTTAAGGGTGTTATTCTCTTTGGGGACAAACTCAAAGAAGTAAATAGTGCAAGAAGTGGCGATATTCTGGTTTGGGGCCCCCATACCCTGAAGGATCTTGGCAACGAGCCGATTCACTTCTCTCGCATAAACCGGGTTGAGCGCGAGCAGGAAAGTCAGCCGGAAAGTACGACTCAAAATCTAACCCGCTTGCGGGTTCATGCCGAGGCTAAGCGTAAGGGGTATCTGTTGCTCCACGAGAGCGAACTGTTCTATTCCGAAATTACTGCGGTCAGCGATCCGCCGAAAAGTCATCCCCCGGCTTGGGGAAACTGGCTACCACCCTTGCGTCCTCTGGCCCTGGCGCTGTTTTCCCCCGAATTTCTACGCAAGAACCTCGTGATCGACGATCTTGGTAACACTATTCGTGTGACCATTCGGCTGCGCGGTATCGAAAATATCGGGACCGGCCTTGGTGGCAGTCTCTCGAAAACCTTCAGTCGGACTCATGGGACAGTGTTGCAACGGCCAGCCACTTTTGCCATGTGGCCGAATTTTAAGAGTCCAGAATGGCATCATTACTACCTGTTCCACATCGGCAATCTGGAACAGGAAATCGATATCATCCCCATGCCAACCGTTGAAGAGTGGCTCAAGTACTTCTATGAAGAGTGGCAAGATCGGGGCGACGTTAATGGCTTTTTTGAGAAACTTGGCAGCAACACAAAACTTGTTGTCACAGACGAAGAGGTTGGACGCGATCGGAGACTTCGCACCCATTGGTTGAGCCAACCGCCAGAAGCCTTGATCGGTGTTCGTGTTAGTGAAACGTCGTCAACTTACGGCCTGATTCTGCTTGACTCCCTAGAGACGCTACAACTCAGCGATAAACCGGCGGTGATCGGTCTTGATATCGGCTCGACCAATACATCGGCGGCTTGGTCATTACCGGGGATCAATGATTCCGAAGGCAAGCGAGCCCAGGTCGAGTTTTGCTCGATGCTCAGTTTTCCCTTTGCATCCAGCTCTCAAGATGCCATCGAGATCGAAGCTACCTTCGGCCTGCCGCATCCGTCCCACGACGCAGGTTTGCCGCATTCGTCTCACGACGCACCCTATCTCTCCTTACTGCGAGAACGGCGGCCAGTCTCAACCCGCACGACGCCCCATCCGTTTATCCACTACCGCATCCCGTGGCAAATTCTAACAAAAAGAGAATTCCCCAAACCCATGCCAAATCGCAGGGCGGCGGATATTTTTGTTTGCGATTTAAAGTGGATGCAGCGCGATGCCCGCAGTGACAGCAATTTTGAAGCCGTCGAGCGTTACTTATGGCTGGTCATGTTGCAGGTCGGTGCTGCGGTTATTCGGGAAAAGTTCAGCCTAAGAACGACGGAGTGGCGGTTTTCATACCCGGATACATTTACAACTGCGGAAGTGGACAGCTATCGTGATATTATCGATACGCTTAATCTGCGCCTGCACAATCAAAAAAATGACCGCGCCGAAATTCCTCCCCGTCAAGTCCGGCGAACCTATGCTATTCGGGAATATGAGTGCTCGGGCAAGTATTTTCTCAAGCGCTACGACACTGTGGCGCGCAGCAATACCGTCATCATTTTCGATGTCGGAGGCCATAATACCGACGTCTCGATCTGGGAAAGCAGCAAAGATCCATGGAATGCGACCCTTGCACTAGCCAGTCAAGATACATTGGTCGATTTCATGATGAGAAACTCTGATTTGTTCAATCAGATGTTCCCAAATGATTGGGCGAACTATGATGAGATATTGAGATCACGTGATTATGGTGATGATTTTAAACGCCTCGTCACCGAAATTTTTATTCAGGATGAGAAGTTTACGGCTTGGCAAGAACGGATGAGGGGGCCTCAACGCGATTTTGGCCGAATGAGCCAATTGCGTGATATGACCAATTTTACCTTGGCTGGCCTGCTCTATTATGTTGCCATGGCCTATGTTGAAGCCGTTGTTAAAAAGGCGACGACCTCGAATACGGCAGATCCCTATGTTATGCCCCCTATTCAGTTTTGTTTTGGTGGCAAAGGGAGCCTTCTGTTCAAATTCTTTATTGACCATAACCAGCATAATCGCTTGGTCAAATGGTTCTATAAAAAAGTGAAGGACTTTGCTGAACGGCAAGGTATCACAGTTCATTTGCCGGTTAGTAGCGAGTCATCCGACCCGCAGACCGACAACACCAAATCTCCAGATCCTGCCAGAGAGCGGCAGGTCAAGCTGTCGTGGATTTGCCCACCCTTTATTTTCAGTAACCATCCTAAACACGAAGTCTCGGAGGGTTTGTTAAGCTGGGAGCCATTCGAGCTGGAGCGACGGTTGGAGGAGACCAGCGGATCAGGACTCTCGACGTCCAACGTGCCAAAAGACCCGTCGCCCCAGTGTTGTGCCATCAATCCTCGCCGCAAGGATCTCTATATCGGTGATACAATCAAGCCTGTTACTCCTAATGCTAAGGCCAGGGTCGTAGAAAAGACATACAATCAATGCTTGAGCAGTGAAAATACGGATCGTTCGGATTGGCAGCTCGGCGATCTGTCCGAAGTTAAAAAATTTCTGGAAGAATGTGAAGAGGAGTTCCGTATTTTTCCCAAGATCGCCGATGACGATATGCAGTTTAGTTCTGAGCGGGTTTGTCGGCTAATTCAAGCGGGTGTACAACGGGCGCTTGATGAAGAATGTCGATGTGCTAGGAATGATTATCGACGCTATCATCGGAGCGGGGACAGCTTGACCTATCAGCCTCAGCCCGTGTTTATTCTGGCGCTCAAAGATATTATCCGACAGTGGAATAAACAAAATCAGAGGCCAATGGGATGACCGAACAGAAACGTTCTGGCTGCCTCGAAACCGGCAGCGGCTTGGCCGGTTTCGCGTTGGTGGTTGTGCTTATGCTTGGCGCAAGCTTCCAGGCCTCTGCCCAGCCCTGTTTGCCGGGGCTGGTCGACGACAGCGCAACCCCGACGGCAGCGCCGTTCAGGGGGGGGGTGGTTTATGTCGACGCTTCGGGCAGTATGGACGGTTTTGTGGCGCCCAAGAATGATGCCGCTTTTGTCAATCTGCTTTACAGCTTAAAAGGGGCATTCGAGGCGCTGGTTCCGACGGTGGACTATTTTCGTTTCGGCTCGAAGATTGAAAAAATCAATGACCACGAGTTCTTGGAGGCGCGAAAAAAGGCCTTTTTCCACACATCGATCAACGGGTTATCGCGCATTTCCGACGCCGTTCACGAGATTAATAAGGCCCCTTCTGATCGAGTTGGGGTTGTGCTGACAGACTTATTTCTCAATGACGGAGACAATCCAAATGCTCTGAACGCTCCACTGCGCGAAGAGATGGCAACGGCATTACGAAACGGCCGTTCGGTTGGAATTCTCGGGCTGCGTGTTCCTTTCGATGGTGTTTTGACGGATCTGGCGACCATAACTTCTAGCGTGCCTTTTCATGGGGCCAGAGAGCGCGTGGTTTTTCTCCTGGTCATTGGGCTGCGCGCCAACCTGGAGCTATTCTATCAAGAGTTGCGAAGCCGGCTTGCAGACGGCCAAAACAGTCTTCAACGATTTACCCTGTTTACCGCAGATATGGTCGATGGCCCGGCGGTCTTGCCCCTACCGATCCTCTTCGACCGGCTACGACTGGGCGGCTCTGTTCGGCCCTCGGCCAATCTGGTTTCGGCTGCGCTAGAGATCCCCAGTTACACCATCGGTCGGGAGGGTGGGACCATCGATCTACAGCTCGACCCAGCGGATCAGGCCGTCTCGAAACTGGCTGCTCATACGCTGAAAATTGAAGCTGCACTTTATTTCGATCAACGCAGTGCGCCCGACAACTGCCCAGCCTGGAGTGATCCTGACGACGTGAGCGCCCAGGTCAAGCTGGATCCCGGCGACGGCTGTGCCGCCGACCCGGCAACCGGACGGCATTGCCTGCGGTTTGAGCCAGATCCCATGTGGCTTAGGAGCCTGCCACGGCGCCTGACTTTTGTCCTGGCGCTTAAAGTAATCACGGAGCCTGTTGACGCGCCCGATCGTTGGTTCGCCGAATGGGGCTATCCAGCCGAACGGGAGCCCGTTTTGCTGGAAGCTCTTCAGAAGAAGCCAAGCGCAAATAGCGGGCCGAGCTTCTTTCCCACTCTCAATCTTGATCGGTTAGGTGCGGTGTTGCATGAATTGGCCCGTGACCGCTTTCAGAAACAACTGACTAAGCAGCCAAAACCACTGCAAGCCTTTCTGGCCTTTCAAAAAGACTAAAGGATATTAAGAATGCACAAAATTAAACAAATACTCGTTGCGTTTATAGCCATCATTGTCGGTGGAATTATTTCCGGCATCGTCTTGGCTATTCAGGTGATCCCGCGTCTTGATCCTGATATGATCACCAATCTTGTCGTGAACTTTTCCGACCTGCTGACCAAGTATCGTGATCAACAATTACGCCAGTTAGCCGACGGCTTGGCTGACCTTGGCTGGATGACCATCGCAGTCGGAGCCGTTTTCGGACTGTTCTGGGTCACCATGACACGCACACATATTCGAATCGAGGATCCACTTGACGTTAGAAAATGGCGATTTTGGTGGATTGTTCTGCTGGTTTTGGCGATAGTCACTGCCGGCGTTATCACTTATATTGAGCTTCGAAACCTGCCAGACTTACAGCCTGGACGTAGCTTTTTCCTCTATATCGCTTATATTCTGTCAAGTATGATGGTCTTCTGGGTTATTTCTCTGTTTACCCGTCGAACACTGATTAGCGTGGTGTTCCTGCACCAAATCCGCCGTCTTCGCTTGACTGCCCCTGGAGGCCTTTCATGACCCACTGTCACTTGATCGGTATCGGCGGCAGCGGCGCCAAGAGCGTTGAGGCGGCTCTGCATCTGTTTGCCGCCGGCCTGGGGCCGGATCGGGTTACGGTCAGCTTTATCGATGCCGACGCCGGAAATGGCAACCTAATCCGGGCCGGAGAAACCCGTCAGTGTTACGAAGACGCTCGCCGGCATCTCCGCAATAAAAACGAAAGCGCCTTGTCCGAGCAGTGCCGGCTGTTTAAGACCGAAGTCTCGGTTCCAGACTCCGGGCCGATCTGGTCGCCGGTTCCGCCCGGCGAGCGCCGGTCGTTGCAAGAGCTATTTTATCGCAATCTGATGTCGGCCGACAGCAGAACGCTATTTGATTGCCTGTTTCATGCCGGTGGGGAGTCGGGCAGCGATTCGGCGAGTGAACAGGGAATGTCCTTGTTCGAAGGCTTTCGCGGACGCCCTAGCGTGGGGGCTGCGGTCATTCACGCCATGGCCCATAAAAACAACCGCTCTTGGAAGGCGTTGCTCGACGCCCTTCAGCGGGGCAAGAGTGAAGATGTCCGCGTGTTTCTGATCGGCTCGATCTTTGGCGGCACCGGTGCAGCCGGTTTTCCGGTGATCGCTCGGCTGTTACGGCAGGCCCTGAGAGAGGCCGGGATTGACCGAGGCGTTGAGATTGCCGGCGCCATGCTGCTGCCGTATTTTCGCTTTCCCGATCCCCGCGAGCAAGACGCGATCGGAATTGCCGCGAAGGCTGATGCCTTCATCGAGCAATCTCGAGGTGCGCTTGATTACTATTACCGGCTTTTAAAAAGCGAGCATGTTTTCGATAACCTTTATATGATTGGGTGGCCTCACCTGATTCAGTTGAAGGTTAGTGCGACCGGCGGCAAGCGCCAGATCAATCCACCGTTGTTGCCAGAGGTTTATGCGGCGCTGGCGGCAGCCCGCTTCTTTCGCAAAGGGGCGCTGTCCACCGAGACGCCGATCTTCCACACCACCTGTGTCGGAGACCTTGACAAAACGCCGGTCTTAAGCTGGACCGACCTGCCGGCGATCGACCCCAACAGCAACAATCCCGAGGATTCGGTCAAAGGTTCGCTCGCGCGTTTGCTGCGTTTTGCTGTGGCCTACCGTAATATTTATGAGCCGTTGCTCAATCTGGAGGGTGAGCGGACGGTCGGCGATCAGAATTGGTACCAGCGCCTGTTGACCGAGGCTGGGGTTAAGATCGGCGGCGACACGTTCCAAGCCACCGTCCGCACCACCACCAAGTACAGCGAGATGCTGCTGCGGTGGGCGGCTAATCTTCAGGCCGCCAGCCGCACTGACGTCTTGGGTGTGGATCTATTCGATGCCGCAGTGTTCGCCGATGGCCAGACCGACGAGAACGGCATGATTTCATTGCCTGACGGTTGGGGTCCGGTCGGTCGCCGCAAGTTCGGGGAGATGATCCGGGATAACCCCGGCACCAGCTTGGCAGCGATCTTTGAAGCTCTGACCGAGGCGCGGCTCCCGGACAGTGCCGGCGCTGCCCGCTTTTTTGAGATGTTGTTCAATCACTGCGGGTTGGAGCCGCCCCCGGCCCGCCGCCGACGGCCTCGCCCCTGATCCGGATCGTTGACCCGGTGCCTGCGTGACTCCGTACTCTGCCCGTGAAGGATTATCGTTCATGTCGATTCACTTGCTCCCCCCATTCCGTGACAACGATCCCGCCGTTTCAAAGCCAGGCGAGTGGGTGGGTCAATCGACAGACTATATCCACACCATCGCCAGCAAAATGCGGGCCGCCCGCGAAGGCGCCCAGGCCGACGATATGGTGGCAGTTCCGGATCTGTGGGCACAGGTGGTTGCCTTCGATGCCTCCTTGTTCGATAGCAAGCATCCCCTGCATCAACGCTCGGTCGGCGAGTGGCGGGGCCTGCTCACCTTATTTGCTCTAGCTCCCCATCGAACTCTGGGCCTCACCGTCGATACCCTGTCACTCGAAAATCTCAGCAAAACCCCCTACGACCGCTCGGCAAATGATCTTCGGGAAGGTACCAGGCCATTTGGTAAGTTGGCGGGAGAGCTTAAGCCGACGGCCTGCTTGGCGGCCGGGCAAAATTGGGAAACCATCGGCGTTGTTCGTCTCAATGGCAAACTCGTCGCGATGTTGGTTCCCTCCACCGTGATTTGCCCCACTCGCGGCTACGGTCGCGCGCTGGATCCGCAAGTGGTAGTCTGGCAACACAATGGCCGACTGTCCGATCCTTGCCAAGCCGCCGGCCTCACCGGCGTCGATTATGTTCTGATCCGGCACTTCGTTCAGTATATCCAGGACGGAATCAATGCAATCCAAAGCGTCAATCAGCAGCGATTCAACGGCCTGCTTGGCCTGATTGAAGGTTTTCTTCGCGACCTTAACCAAAAGCAAAGACCTGAGATCAGCAGCAACGGCCTCTCGATCCGATCGGAGCAGGCCAGTTACGGAATTCCGGCGCAGCAACCCCTCTATCCTTTGTTCCAACGGCAGTTCAGGACGCGGGTCGATCGCCGATTCCATTTTGGTTTGAAGCCACGCCCGGAGTTTGCCCACCGGATCAAAGGCGCGGTCGTGATCGACCCCGAGATGGCCGTGTGCCTCAATCGCGCTCCTGAAACTATTCTCATTTGGGACGCTTATTCCCTGGATCAGGTGATCCGGCAGCCAAGTCTGACTGGCCAGATTGCTGAAGAGGCGGCGAAGGAAGGCTATCTGGTCCTGACACCCAACGACATTTTCTCGGCCACCCTGCGGCGTATCCACGGCCAGGGGATCACCAGCCATTCGGATAATCCAACCGAAAACCGAACCGCCCAACGGCACACCCTTCCCTTGCAAGCGTTAATGCTGTTGTTTTTGTCCCCCGACGAAATCCGCGCCACCCTCAGCCTGGAGGATGAAGGGACGACTTTGAACGCCAGCCTCGAGCTGAAACTCGTCGATGGTAGCTCTGAAGCGATCAGCCGTTATGTCGTGGCCAAACGATTCGACAAGGCGGTCGTGCTTGAGCGTGATCAACCCTTGGTCTTGGAAACGTGGCCGAATTTCACTACGGATGACTGGCATTATTATTTTTTATTCTGCTACATGCCGGTCAAGCACCATCAGACCTCTCTACTCCCCCTGGCAACGGCCTCGATTGCCGCAGCGTTACCGTCACCGCTTACGGCCAAGCTTGATCTGACCCGGATGGCGGCCAACCCAACAGGTGTCACGGGCAAGAATAACTTCGTTGACGACAAAGACCTGCTCTCGGCGATTTACCTACAAGATTCGCACATCGAAGCCGTGGTCTGGCAGGAACCGACGGACGGTGTCTTTCAGACGGTGATCAGTGCGGGTCTGATCCTGATGCCCTCGCCTGATCGTCCGATACGCGCGGATTCAACGTCCTGGCGGATCGGTATTGATTTCGGTACCACCAATACCATGGTCTATTACCGCCCCGAAGGCGAGGAGCCACGGCCACTGGCCTTCACGGGGCGCCTGCGTTCACCCTTTGCGGAGGTTGCCAATAAAAAAATCAGAGATAATTTCGTTCAACTTCATGGTCTGCCGGAACAGTCGTATCCCTTCATGACGGCGATACGGAAGCACTCGCGGGCTCAGACTCAACGCTCGTTACCAGTTTGGAGCCATCTCGTCGCCAATATTCTCCCGGCAGAACGGACAATCGGTGAAATTCGTGAAAAATATTTTAACAATAAGGAGGCGCCTGAATTTAGCCTGAAATGGTCGATTCAGCAGAATCATCGAGAAAAGATGCAGATATTCCTGTCTCAAGCGGTGTTGCAGGCCTTGGCTGAGGCCGCCGCCAACGGCATCCCGCTTCAACAGGTTTCTTTGTTATTCTCCTTCCCCGAGGCTTTCAGCGCCGAACAACTGAAGGCATTCAGTGATGTTGTGGCAAAAGCGGTGGCTATGGGGCGCAGTCCCCATCTCGGAAGCCCTTTCCAAAACGATATCACTTTCAAAAGTGAAAGCATTTGTGCAGCCCACTACTTTTATACCAAAGAGAAAGCCTTCTTTGCGGGCGGCGTTTTGACTCTGGATATCGGTGGCGGGACCACGGACATTACGCTTTGGCAAAATAATAAAGCGATTTGGGGTACTTCGATCAAGCTGGCGGGCCAGCACATTTGGATTAACTTCCTCGCACAGAAACTTAGTTTTATCGAAGCCCTTCTTTCGGGCCACGAGATCACAAGAGACATCAGACTCCTATACACCACCACATCCCAACATATGCCACAAAAGCAGGCGATTCAGGATGCGCTGGAGGTTTTGGTCAACACCCCACTGACGCCGGATTCCAATTCTGGTATTCATAGTCTATGGGATAAATACGGGCTTGCCAGTGGTAATTCTGAATTCAAATATCTAAATTTTACCTCTGAACTGGCCTTGTGCGGTATTTTGTTCTATGTCGCGAACGTAATCAAGGCGCTGGCGGCCCAGAACATCTTCGAAACCGACCGTGATGCCGTGCAAATGTGCTTTGGCGGCAGGGGGAGTTTGTTGTTTGAACGCCAGTATGGCAACCGCGCGGTTGCCCAATCGGGATCCGATGAAATTCGGGCGTTTTTCAAGAATGCTGCCGGCTTGAGCAAGAATCCGGGTCCATTCACATTCAGCGATCAACAAAAGCATGAGGTCGCCTTTGGGCTACTGGATGCTCCCTTGCCGAGCAACGATACGAAAAGCCTGGACCTGATTACTGGCGAATGTATGTTGGTTGGAGACATGTCGATCCCACCTACATTCGATGTGGCCAAGCTTGATCCAAGCCTGGACTGGCGTGTTCCGGACCTACCGGAACTCCGTCGTTTCATCGAAAGCTATGGAAAAGAACTCGGCCGGCGTGTTGCCTTCGATCGCAACCTCGAGGATCTGTTGGCAAACCGGGTTGCTCAACGGGTTTCGGAAATACGCCACCAAAGAGCGACGAATGCTACCATCAGCACAAGCTCTGCGGTTAATCCGAAAGCTCGGGTGCTGGTAATGGAGCCAGTGTTCATCATGGCGCTACGCGAACTGTTGGCGCATCTGATCCAGGACAAAAACAATTCTTCGATTGTCGCGGTCGATCGATGAACAGCTTTCTATCCCGAGTCTTCAGGCCCATCGTTGTTGCCGCGTTGTTTGCGGCAACAACGGGACTGACAGCGCCCGCCTGGGCTGACAACAGCACTTGTTACGGGAAACAAGGCTCCCTGGAAATTGTTATTTCACCCAAGAATGGAAATCTTCCAACTTGCTTGAAGGATTTTTTCACCGAGCTTTGTCAAGCAATGAGTTCTGTGAACAGCAGTGAGAATTCATTGTTTCAAGAAGATACTAAAAACTCATTTAGTATGAAAGCTTCAGTAGATGATAAGCTTAAAGATAAAATATTGCAGTCAGTCAATAAAAGTATGGAATGCCTAAACTTTTTCTCAAATAATAAAAATTTTGAAAAAAATATATCTGCTGATATACAAAATAAAAATTTATCATCAGCAGATTATCTAAATTTATTGATTAAGTGGGAATTTTTGCGAAAAATTGACGGAAAAAAGTGGGAATTATCAATCGCATTAAGTTGGTCAGCCTGGATGGACCGTATTTATGATAGACATAATAAAAAAATACAGGAAAATTCGACAATTATGGTGCAGACTACGGATCCATTGTTCTTTTTTATGCAAAAACTTAAGAGTTTGCTGGATAGAAATTCATCGTGGACTATAAATCCTTCGTCCGAATCGATCTGGGGCATTATCGGCGCGCTAGCCGCCGTGTTCTGCGTCGCGGCCTTGGGGTTGGTGAACTGGCAAGTGAATGTCTTGCGCAGACGTCCTCCATTGGATGGATTGGCCGCTATTCTGGACCAGCATCTTGTAAAGCCAAAGGACAACCCGCCGCCTGATTCGTTTGCCAGCCTAGAGTCCAGGCTTGAGCGTCTTTGTAATATTTTGGAACAAAAGAGCGAGGGTACTGTAAAAAATGAATCTCCTCCCCAGCCGTTGGCGAGCGCTCCAGTACGGTCATTTCCAGCCGAACCGCTAGATCAAGGAAAATCTATCCTTCAGGACTATCAACGGGCAAACGAAAGTTCTGAAGGAGAGCGTAACTTTATTATTCAATATAAAAGCGTATTGTTGAAACAAACCAGTGGTGAGTATCAAGATATTGTCGCTGATAAGACCAGTGTCTGCGAAGCGTCGACAGCACGAGAGGCCGATTTTTTGTTGGTTCCCTCCGATCGGAGCGACGTGTGGTGGTTGCTTATTTCCGATCGTCATCGTCTCAATACCAGCGGTTTGATTATATCCGGCGGGCGCCGAACCGCTGAAAACTTATTCGGCGCGCATTTTAATTTTAAAGAGGGATCCAGCACAGATCCCGTTCAACTTGCCCGCCCGGCGCGAGTCCGTTGGGATTCTCAAGCGATTACCACCATCGAAAAAGGGTTGTTGACGTTACCATCTTGAACGATGGTGGTCTGGGGAGCGCTCCCAACCGGCGGCCCCACTGTTGCGCCCCGATACTGGCACTGTGTCAGTGTCAGGGCTTGCCGGTATTCCCCTTATCTGTTTGCCGGAGAAACCAATCCTCATGACAATGTCCACTTGGCGATTGCGTCTTTGATTTGTAAATTCTAGTATTAAATGTGATCGCTACTATCTTGGTGTTAGTGGTCATGACAAAACATTCCTAAAGTGGGTTTCCGTTCCCCTGCCCCCACCACAGGCGCCAAGGGGGGCCTTGGAAACTGGGACGGCGGGCCTAACGCCCTCCAGTGATCGGCAGGATCGCCCCGGTGATGTAACTGGCCTCGGGAGAGGCCAGCCACAAAACCGCCGCTGCGACCTCCTCGGGTGTGCCCATTCGTCGCAGCGGAATGCTGGCCAGGATTGCTTCCCGTCGAGCTGAATTCAGGTGGTCATGGGGGGCTGTGGCAATTACCCCCGGACTGACGGCGTTCACCCGGATGCCCTCAACCGCCAGCTCCCGCGCGGCCCCCAAAGTCAAAGCGTTCAAGCCCGCCTTGGCCGCAGCATAGGCGGTGATCTGGTGGCCGCCAAAGCGGGCGGCTTCGGATGAGACATTAACGATGGCGCCCCCCTGCCCGCCGGCAGAGTGCGCCATGCGGGTTATTGCCTCTTGGGCACAATAAAACGCCCCCAACAGATTGGTGGCCATGACCTCGTGGAGCACAGAGCGCGGCAGAGTGGCTAAGGGCTGGGCTCCCCCCGAAAGGCCAGCATTATTGACCAGCACCGCCAGCGGCCCCCAATCGCGGTCAATGGCTGCAAACAAAGCTGTCACCGCAGCGGGATCGCCGATATCGGCGGGATACAGCCGCGCCTGCCTGCCTTCGGCACAAATCTCTGAAACAACCCGTTCTGCTTCGGCCCCACCCCGGCGGCTATTCACCGCGACCCGATAGCCGGCCCGCCCCGCCAACCGGGCTATGGCGGCGCCGATGCCGCGACTGGACCCGGTCACCAGCAAAACTGGAGCCGAATCCGACGATGGCGTTGTCAAAAGCTGTGGTTCCATGCCAATCCTCCAGTTGTATAGTATCGAGGCTCGATGGTATCATTGCCACGGGTCGCATGTCTCAGGCCACGGGTCGCATGTCTCAGAAAGACCAGAATAGGGCATTTCTTGAAGCCCGCCCATCAGTCGCAAAAGTCGCCAAGCCTTCCATTGACGATCCGTGTGACCCCCCTATGGAAACAGGCCATGACCGCTCCGTTCCTGCGATGCCTGGGGGTTGATCCCTATTATTTTTCGCTGATGGACGGCGTCATTCTGCCCGCACGCTTTTGCGAGGGGCTGCCGCCGTCGCTGGCCGTGGCCTATCGCCATAGCCTCGACCGCCTGCGGGCCGGCGATTATCCAGGGGCGCGGGATATCTTGGTGGGGCTGGAACAGGCTGCCGGAGGGGCCGATATCGGTCTTTGCGCGGCGACTTTGGCGTCGCTTCATGCGGCAAGCGGAGAGCTGGATGCCGCCTGGGCCGAAGCCGAACGCGCCCTGATCCGGGCGCCGTCCTGCGCCGAGTATCGGCATTTGGCCGGTGTGCTGGCCCTTCGCGCTCGGATTCCGGCTCTGGCCGCCACTCATTTCCAACAGGCGGTCCAGCTTGACCCCTCGTTAGGAGCCGCCTGGACCGCCTGGGCTTTGCTGTTGACCCTGGATGGCCAATGGGCAGCAGCAGAGGCCCCAGCGCGTCGGGCCTTGGCCTTGGGCTGTGAGTTGGGGCCTCATTTGATCCGATACGGGTTGCTGTTTTCGACCCTGTTGCAAGGCCACCCCATCGCCAGCCCGTTTCTGTTGCCGCCGATGGGGCCTTTGCCAGAGGCCGCCCTAGGGCGCGTCTTAGCCTCGTTACCCGCCATACAGGGGGACTGGCCCGCGCCAGATGCCGCGCCGTTGATCTTCGTGGCCTGCGATGGCCGCTATTTAACCGAACACGCCCTGACGTTGTTGCTGTCGCTGGACGCCAGCACCGCCAACGAGCCGAACCAGGCTGTTCAAGTCCATCTGCACCTGTTCAACCCCGAGGCCGATGGCCTGCGGCAATTGGCCGCCGTGGCGGCAACGCTGGATCGGGTTGTGATCAGTCGTAGCTTTGAAACGGTGGCACTCGGGCGTTTTGGCTCGGGCCCGGTCTATTATTCCTGTGCCCGCTTTTGTCGTTTTCAGCAATGCTTGCGTGCCACCGGGCGGACGGGAGTTCTGCTGGATGCCGACTGCCTGTTTCGTCGCGCGCCGAGCCATTTGCCAGGCTGGAGCGACACGGCCTTTGATGTCGGGTTGGTGGAAAAACCTGAGGCGCCTCCCTGGGAACAGGTTTTGGCCTGTGGCCTTTTGGTGGCGCCCTCTCCCGCCGGACGGGCCTTTTTGGAGCGCGTCGCCTTTTTCGTAGGGCAAAATCTGATTGCCCGCAAAGGGTTGTGGTTCATGGATCAGATCGCCTTGTTTTTGGCGTATCGCAGCCTGTCAAGCGAGGCGCGCTTTCACGTCTGGGACGAGCGCGGCCTGGACGTGGGGCATGGAGAGGATGCCGTAATTTGGACCGTTGGTGCGCGGAAAAATCAGGCCGGTTGCTACCAGAATTATAAGGCTGCCCTGTTGGGAAAAGGGCGGTTCCAGGACGGGATGACCTGAAGATGCCGGGGCATAGCTCCGATGCCGTTGGAAAAGACTCTAGGTCTCATTCGTCGCTTATGTCATGATGCCGGCATCGACGGGGGCGGTCTTCTCGTGGATTTTAGCGGTACCGCGTCCGGTATCGTTGAACAAGGCGACAATGATATGATTATAACATGGTCCAATACATTATCGGTCGGTCACGAGAGCATAGATCAAGAACATAAGCATGTTCTTGACACTATGGCCCGTATCTATTTGGTTGAGTTGGATAAAAAATCAGATGAAGAAGTTATACAGTTATTCGGTGAGCTGATTGATTTAATTGTCGATCATTTTCATAGTGAGGAGACTGTAATGAGGGCCAATCGTTATCCTGATGCCGATGATCACTCAAAGTTGCATGGGGAATTCTTCTCCAGAATTACATCTATTCTGTATTTGTTGGAAACCGGGAGCGATCGTGTCGCGGGGGAATTGATCCGGTGTGTCGAGGACTGGGCTTCACATCATATTTTAGTTCATGATAAAAAGTTCATTGATTTCATTTCCGGCGCTTGATTCTGAGTGAAGGCTTCGGGTGATGACGGCGGTTTTTCTGCATAGTGGCTGGAGAACTGGCAGCACCTATATCTGGAATCAATTCCGGCGACAGCCCGGCACCCTCGCCTACTACGAGCCGTTGCACGAGCGTTTGGATCGTCCTGGGGAGGATCTGACGAGAGTTCATTGGGACGCTGAAACCTCTCATCACCCGGCTCTCGATGCCCCCTATTTTTCCGAGTACCGGCCTTTGATCGAGGATGGCCGGATCGGGCTGTTTCAACCAGAATTCTCCTATCGCCGATTTTTCTTATCGGCTGAGGATCAAGAGCCGGCACTTCGGCGTTATCTTCAAATGTTGATCGAGCATGCCGGCGAGCGCAACCGAAAAGCGGTGCTTGGTTTTTCCCGGTCGTTGGGGCGAGTGGGCTGGTTAAAACAAAATTTCGATGCCGTTCATCTCCGGATTAGCCGAAATCCTCGGCGGCAATGGGCATCCATTCATCATCAACGAGCAAAGTACCGAAATCCCTATTTTTTAGTGAATCAGTTTCTTATTTCTGGCCAAAATCGAACCCATCCAGCGTTACGGCCCTTGATCGAGCGTTATGATATTCCTTTAATTCAGACCTCGTGTGTTTCAAATGATATCGCTCTTTATCAAAAAATATTTGATGGTATCGGAAGTCATATTGCTTATATGGTTTTTTATTATCTCTGGCGGCTCACTCAGGCGATGGCCGAGCCGCACTGTGAAATTTTGGTCGATGTCGATCGACTGAGCAGCGATTCGGCCTATCGGATTCAAACCACGGCAGCGATTCAGGCTCGAACCGGATTGACGCCCTCCTTTGATGATGCGATATCCGGTCGCCCCGATGTGGCGATGCCTGAGCTGGACTATGCCAGGATCGAGGCTTTTGTGGAAAGCTTGCTGGCCAACGTGTTCTGCAATGGGAATGCGTATTCGGAAGCCGTGGGCCGCAGCAATGAAGACTAAGTGATCTTATGAAAATGAGGCCTGTTAAGCGATTCTTGTTGCGGGCAATGGCGTTGCCATCGGCGGAGCGGTGGACGGCTATCGAGGCGCTGATCACTTTGGCCGTCGCGCGGGTGGTGCTAGCCCTTTTGCCTTTTACGCGAGCCATGGCGTGTTTTGGGCTTCGGCCCCGTTTCGAGGGTGCCGGAGCGCAACAGGCAGCTTGCGCCGATCGGATGGTGATTGCGGATGCCGTGCAGCGCGCGGTGCGGCGTGCTAGCAAGGTCGCTCCCTTTCGTGCGGTGTGCTTGCAACAGGCGGTTGCTGCCAGCCTTATGCTACGGCGGCGGGGGATGGCCGTTGAGGTGCATTTCGGGGTTGCCAAGGATAGTATCGGTGCGGTAAACGCCCATGCGTGGAGCGTCTGTATGGGGACCGTTATCACCGGCGGGTTCGCTCTTGACGGCTATGCGCGCATCGCGGTGTTTGCTGAGTCACAGGCTCAAGAGCGGGCTGGATAAAAGACTGAGCTGGACCCCGATTTTTGGACAGCTGGCGAAGAGAGAGCCCCGCTCCTATAAGTGGTAGAACCATAG
Source organism: uncultured Rhodospirillales bacterium (assembly GCA_903920145.1). GTDB lineage: Bacteria > Pseudomonadota > Alphaproteobacteria > Azospirillales > Azospirillaceae > BOG-933. The sequence continues at coordinate 70 of CAIXKV010000200.1, read as the reverse complement.
GAGCATTACGTGAAGCAGACTCGCAAAAAGCACACCGCCGAGTTCAAGGCCAAGGTAGCCCTGGCCGCCA
>CAIXKV010000199.1 GCA_903920145.1 uncultured Rhodospirillales bacterium | reverse complement strand
GAAGCCAAGGGCGCGGATGCGCCCGCCCGGCGTCTGAGGGCGCTGCGGACGTGTCAACGTCCAAGGCCATTTTATGATACCGGCGAGCCCTGATACTGACACACCGCCGGTATCGGGCCGCGACGGCCGCGCGCCCATGCGCGCGAAGCCAAGGGCGCGGATGCGCCCGCCCGGCGTCTGAGGGCAGCCTTGATGAGTCACCATCAAGGCCCGATGGTCTGAGAGGGTTTAACCGTATCGGTTGCTGGGATTTCGCAGGGCTCTGCCCACAAGGAGGCGCAGCCTCCTTGACCTCAAAACGTCAAAGGTTCAAAGGGCCGATCGGCCTTTTGCGGGTGTGGACAGAGCCCACGAAAACCCCTGTCCCCCCTCTAGTGCCTTCCTGGAGCAGTAGCCGACGACAGGGGCGGAACATGCCCCGTGGCAAATGAGGCGATTTTCTCTCTGGAGGTCGGCAGCACCAGACACATCGGGGTATCGGGCTGAAAAAAGAAATAAACCATGCCCGGCGCCGCCAGCTTTTGCGGATCATGCAGGTTAGCCCCTTCTGCAAACCCGACCCCGTAGCTGGCATCCGGCGAAAACGCATAAAGAGCAAAGTTCGTCCGCTGTCGAAAGGCTCCACGCCGGCACAGACGGGACAGCCGAGCATCCACCGTCGCCCACCGCTCGATCGCCTTGGGAAACTGATAGACCAGCCATCCGTCATAGCGCAGAACATGCTGCGGCCAGGGGGGCGGATCCTCCGGCAGTTGAGGACTGGGCTCCAGATGACCTGGCGCCGTGCGCGTCAATACGCCAGGCTCAGAGCCGGCGCCCTCGGCCAAAGCTGCCCCCACGCCCCCCGCCATGACCGCGAAAAGAACCATCCATCGCCACACCCGACCAATCCCCCTCAAAGCCTGTTCCCCACGCCACGACATCAAGCTACCATCCCTGACCCTCTTGACGACTTGGCTGTGATGGATATATCCGGCCAAAAACAAGGATGCCTCCCGTGCTCCTCCACCGGCCCTCTGCCGTCATCGTCCTGGTCCTCCTGGCCGTTCTGGCTGGTTCCAATCCAGCCGGAGCCCACGACCTGAATCTGACCGGCGGCACATTCGGCACCGGCTATACCCTGCCCCTCAGCAGCTTATCCGGGCTCCTGGGATTCCTGACCATTGGGCTTTGGGCCGGCCAGGCCCGCAGCCAGACGACATGGCATCTGCCAATCGTTGCCCTACTAGGAGCCGGGTTCGCCAGTCTGCTCAACCAAGCCGGTGTCGTGATTCCCCATACCGAACAAGGATTGATGGTGGCGCTGGCCACAATCGGGACTCTCATGGTCTTGGGCATCCGCCTGCCGTTACTCAGCCCTTTGAGTGTGGCAGCCCTGGTTGGCATGTTCGAAGGCTATCCTTTGACCGGAGCCATGGGACATAGGATTGACGTTGGAAGTTGGGTTGGTTTCGGTTCGGCGGCAACCTTGGCCATGGCCGGTGGTCTCGGCCTGGCTCTGGTTTTGCCTAATCTGATCGCTTTTCGCCTCTTTGGCGCTGGTATTGCCCTTGCGGGCGTGGCCATGCTGTTCGATAAAATCTGAATCATACCATCGGGCCTTGATGGTGACTCATCAAGGCTGCCCTCAGACGCCGGGCGGGCGCCTCCGCGCCCCCTAGAGTCCACACACCGGGGCTTCGCGTCCACGAGGACGCGGGGCCGCCGTCGCGGCCCGAGGACCGGCGATGTGTCAGTGTCAGGGCTTGCCGGTATGACAGTGTTCGAAAATTTTTTAATCCGTTTATCGGAGGGTGCTGCTCTTTTGGCTTTTGTAGGGCTCCATTCTACACCCGCAAGGAGGCACAGCCTCCTTGACCTCATGATGTTATGGGGAAACCGTCACGGGTTCAAAGGGCCGACCGGCCCTTTGCGGGTGCGGGCGGAGCCCACGAAAAGCCCTGCCCCCTACGACAGCGCCCGTCGCGCCGCCAATCGAGCCTCCAGAGCATCCACCACCAACACCTCGAGTTGAACCCCATCGAGCCGATTGATCTGCTGGATGCCGGTGGGAGACGTAACATTAATTTCGGTCAGCCAATCACCGATGACATCGATTCCGGTGAACACGAGGCCCTTGCGATGAAGCAACGGCCCAATCGCCGCGCAAATCTCTCGTTCACGATCCGTCAACTCAGTCTTGCGGGGTTGGCCGCCGGAATGAAAGTTAGCCCGCGCCTCGCCGCTCTGGGGCATCCGACTAACCGCTCCCACAGGTTCACCTTCCACCAGGATGATCCGCTTGTCACCGTCGCGAATCGCCGACAGATACCGCTGAACCATCACCGGCTCGTGGGGATAAAGCCGCGTGAACAGCTCCAGAATCGATGTCAGATTCTCGTCATCGGGCTTGAGGTGAAACACCCCGGCGCCACCGCAGCCGAACAGCGGCTTGATGATGATGTCCTGATGTTGGGTGCGGAAGTCCTCGATCTCGCCCCGCTCGCAGGTGATCAGGCTGGGCGGCATGAGCTGCGGAAAATGCGTCACCAAGAGCTTTTCGGGGGCATTGCGCACTTCAGCCGGATCATTCAGCACCAACACCCGCTGGGGCAGATGCTCCAGCAAATGGGTGGTGGTGATATAGGCCAAATCGAACGGAGGATCCTGGCGCAACAGCACCACATCCATGTCGGCCAAATCTACTGTGCGCGGCTCGCCGAGCTGAAAATGGGCCCCTCGCACCCGCTCCAGAGTCAGATCCCACCCCCGCGCCACCAAACGATCATGGCGGAGCGTCAGATGTTTCGGCTGATAAGTGAACAGCCGATGGCCGCGCCGTTGCGCTTCCAGGCCAATGACAAAGGTGCTGTCGGCGTCGATGTCGATGGACTCGATCGGGTCCATCTGAATGGCAATGGCGAGACTCATGGTGCTTTTCCGTTCTTCCAGACTTGCTCAAACCTACGCATAGGTAGGTTTGACGCTCGATTTCTGCTTCACTGAGGCTGGTTTCGTGGCCGGCTTGCGCCGACCGCCAGAGCCTTCCTCTCCACAGGCTGACACCGTGGAACTCACGGCCAATTTCACGAGGTTCTTCGCCGCGTTCACGTCCCGATCGTGAGCGCG
>CAIXKV010000198.1 GCA_903920145.1 uncultured Rhodospirillales bacterium | reverse complement strand
GCCCCTCGGCTTCCCAGCGGCGCAACGTCTGCACCGAGACTCCAAGGGCGTCCGCCGCCTCACCTATCGTCACTAATCTGCTCATTTCGGTAATGTATGAGCATGTTTGCGCAATGTCAATGCACTCTGTTAAAAACCCCCGGAACATTCGTCGAATTTTGCCTCTTGATTCAATGGGTTCTAGAGGGGCTGTCCCCGGAAGCCTTGCTTCCGGGCTTTATTGAAACGGTTCGGCACCGTTTTTCTCATCACGGACACCGACGATGAGGTCTGGGCGACGGGGCATCCGCGCCCCTCGCGGACGATCTTCCGCCGCTATAATGACTGCTGGTGCCGGAAGGCCGACCGATCAGGTCAGAGCTTCGCCGCCGATCGATGCGTCATAGTACCGCATCTCCCAGGTCGCTTTTCCGAACTCGGCGACGATGTAGCTAAAGACGGCGCGGCGGTTGAGGGTGACGACGGCCGCAGCGACACTGAAGACCTTGATGCCACTGGTGATATCGATGCAAACCTTGCGCTCGTCACCGCCGACGGCAACAATCGCCTCGTCCAGTGTCCGGAGCAGGACGGTCTGGACCGCGTTGTAATCGTTGAGGTCTAACAGAGAGGCGGAGATCACGATCTCGATCTCCGGCGGCAGGATGCGAGCGGCGATCTCTTTGAAATTGTTCAGGTGCTGATAGGTCTCGCGCGACGCGATGACCGTTATCCGCTTCAGCGTAGCCTTGTTACTCGATATTGCCCGGAACGGTTGTTGCCAGCTCCAACCCTTCAAAGGACCGTTCACCGCCTTACAAAGCTCATCCAATCCGGTGCCCTGATCTAACTGTTTGGCTGCGGCAAAGGTCTTTTCGGGCTCGCCGCCGGGGAGCGAGAGGGCCACGATCAACGCCCGGCACCCGTGTTTTTCGGCTGGGACCATCCGCGCCCAACTGACCAAAAAGGCCGTCCGAAGCTTATAGAGCGCGAACGTACACAAGACGGCCATCCCCAGGAACCCCACGCCCCATCCGAGCTTGATCCAAAGAACCCAGCTTGGGGATGGGGGAAACATTTCCAACCACAAAGCCTTCCCGGCCTGTTCGAGTAGGTCACTGGCCCACGCGGCGGTCAGGACTAAGCCAAGACCGGCAATGAGACCAGCGACTTGGGCGCTGCGCTTGTGACGAGGGCGTTGAAATGGCGGCATTGGTTTAAGGCCCTTTTCAAAGAGACGAGGCTAGCGGATGCTCAAAAACCAGCCCTTCCTTATCGGGGAGCATTTGCCGGATTGTAACGAATCCGACGGAAGATACTACCCATTTTCGATAAGCAGATCGTGCTTGCAAAAAATTACGGGTATGGGGATGATCCTATCGCTGGGACTGAGGTAGAGTTTCTGGTCATCGAGAGGAACGAGGGTTATCGCAATGCCAGATACGCCTCATGAGAATATAAATGTATGCAAGGCCCCTCAATATAAGACGATCAAGGGCCTCTGTCGTCTGCGCGATCGGCTTGGCGGTCCAGCACTGGTGGAGATTAAGGTTCCTCTCAAAACGATAACGCCGGTTTTGGGCGGGGCGACTCGGCCACAAAAAGTTGATGATGAACAAGAAGTTGATGAAGTAGATGGGATTCGCGCGCCCACTGTGCGCGGCCACCTTCGTTTCTGGTGGCGCGCACTTCATGGCCACCAGTATGAAACCTCCCAGAAACTCTACGAGGCCGAAAGCGCGCTGTGGGGACGGGCGGCGGGACGGGGCATTGGCGGGCGCAGTTTGGTTGAGATTATGATCACCTCTAAAGAGAATAAAAAAATAGAAACATATAAATTAAGTAAAAATGACTTTCATTGCAATTCATTTTATGCTTTATGGCCAGCTCGTGCTGATGAATTGTGGAGGCCAGGGGTTTGCTTCACTTTAAGCATCCTTTGCCCCCAGGATCGGGAAAAAACGATCAAGAATGTTGTTCGGGCCTGGATTCTCTTTGGTGGTTATGGTGGACGGACCCGGCGAGGGGTTGGTAGCCTTACGGTTGACGGCGAGCCGACGGATTGGCTACCGGATGCCAAAACACACGCGAACCTTCGATCGGCTCTTGAAACTCTTTTTGAAACCGACATTTTCGCTCCCCTACCAGGGAAGCTGCCGACAGATGTACCACTCCTGCGCGGCGCCGAACTCAGCGTGGGAGAGCCAAGCAAAAGCGAACCGAAGGCCGCCTGGACGACCGCGATCGGCTGGCTCAAGGAGTTCCGGCAAGGGGCGCCCCCTCAAGACACTACATCGCCCGAGGACTGGGCGCGTCAGCGAGGTGACAATCAACGCCCTGGACGATCCAACTGGCCCGAAGCGGACAAAGTGCGCCAAAATTCGTTGCCAAGAGGTGGCCTTCCTTGGGCTCATGGACCCAAGCATTCCCCCGTACCGGCGTGGCCGCGTGGGGGATTCGGCCTTCCGATTCTGGGTCAGTTCCAGAAAGAGAACCGAAATGGCGTGCATTGGGAAAAAAGTTTGCGTCCATGCACGGAACCGGGGAACTTTCAGCTTCAACTGGCCATAAACGGCGAAAAATGCGATCGGCTGGCGAGTCCCTTAATCGTCAAGGCCCTTCCCCTTGCAAATGGTGAATTCTTACCCTGCGCCTTGTGGCTCAATCGAGCCTATCCTAAAAATGGCGAAATTGTCTTGGTACGAAACGATAAAATGACGCACCCGGCGCCGTTCGATCGCCTCGTAGCGCCGAAGGATACGCCGCATTTCAAACCTCTGAAGAACAAGGCGAGCCTAAAAGATGCTTTCATGGGTTGGCTGATCAAACCTCTGAAGAACAAGGCGAGCCTAAAAGATGCTTTCATGG
>CAIXKV010000197.1 GCA_903920145.1 uncultured Rhodospirillales bacterium | reverse complement strand
TACTGGAACAGGTCCAACAGGGTGGTGTTGTCCAGATAACAATGGTAGTCACCGTCGAAATCCGGAACAGCATCGTCACGCAACTGGGCGACGGCGGCCAGTATCAGGTGCAGCGTCAGCCGGTCGCCGGCCACCAGTTGCGAGGTGGCGGCCCGCCCGTTGGGGCGGAGAACCGTCGGCGCCACCGCCGAAACCACGGGCGTACCCAAAGCGGCATCGGAAAGCGCCACCGCCGACGCGAAGGTCAGCGTCCCCGACGCCCCGCCCAAGGCCGCCAGCGACGAGACGTTGCTGGAGTCGCGGGCGCTGCCGATCAGGCTATAAGCCGTGGACCCTACGGTCACGGGGCAAGGATTGGCCGGCGAGACCGGGATCAGGGCACCGTTCACGGCAACATTCTCGAACCCGACCACCGTATCGACCGTGAGGGTGGCGCTCGGGGCACCCGGGCTGGCGGTCACGAAGCTGTTGCCGCCGAGATAGACGGAGTAGAGGGCGTTGCGCGCCAGTCGGTCCAGGGACTGGAGAGCGTTAAACCCCAATTTATTGGCATTGGCCAGGAACAGGGTGTCGATGGCGACCAGACTGGTCTCCTGGTTGAGGTCCATGGTCGCGCCATACGTGTTGAGCGCCAGAGTATACTGCTCGATCGACCAGTTTTCGGGCATCACCCCGTTGTCGAGGGCCAGATTGGTGGAGGGGTCGAGCGGCGTTACAGTCGGGATCAACAGGCCGGCGCGGGTCTTGGTGATGGTTTCGCCGATGCCGATGGCGAACGGCTCACGGTCGGCGATGGTCCGAAAGCCCAGCTTGGAGTGAAGGCAGTCCTCGAACATATGATCCAGATAGTTGTCCTGGATGATCGGTTGCAGCGGTAGCGGTAACGAGTTGATGGCCATGGCTTGGGTTCCTTTCGATGAAGGCCGTCAGCGAGCGGGAACCCGTGGGCGTCGTATGGCCACAAAAAAAGCCCGAAGCAGTCTCCTGCTCGGGCTTTGGTTCCTCGTCTCGCGACGATGACGTTTTCTAGTCGTTACCGCGCCAGCCGGTCAAGCACAATTTTAAGGGCGCCCCATGTCCGATAACCGATCACGATCGGACGGAACCAAACACCATGGCAAAATCGAATAGGCCCCCTACCGGGTCTGCACCCGCTTAGACGAGTCACCATTATTAACCTCAATGGCGAACCGTTCGATCAGGGCATCGGCCACTCGGGGCGAGACGAAATGGCGAATATCGCCACCTAGCCGCCCGACTTCTTTCACAAAGCGCGACGAAATAAACTGGTGACGATCAGATGCCATCAGGAACACCGTCTCGATATTGGGATTCAATCGGGCATTCATCCCGGCCATCTGAAATTCATACTCAAAATCAGAAACCGCGCGCAATCCACGGATGATCACTTGGCATTTTGTCTCAACAGCAAAATGCATCAACAGGATGTCAAACGCCTGAACTTCGATGGTGGTCCTGCTGATGTCCATGGCGGCCACGTCTTCGCGGACCATACGGACACGATCTTCGGTAGAGAAGAGCGGCCCCTTACCATCGTTACGAGCGACGCCCACGATCAGGTGGTCAACCAAATGGGTAGCCCGTTGGATAATATCCAAGTGGCCATTGGTAATCGGATCAAAGGTACCGGGATAAACACCGATACGGTGCTTAGGCATGGGATTGTTTCCTTCCACCGCTCGGGATCAAGCTGTGATGTCGTCGCCGGGGTCCGTCCCAGCTCCGGGAAGAGGACCGGCATCGGACACCGGACCAGCGTCAGAACCGGCCTCGGGAGTCGTGCCCGCTGATTCGGGGTCGGCGTCTTCGGCAACCCATGCCACCGAAACCACCCGTTCGTCAGCGGCAACCCGGAACAGCGTAACACCCTGAGTCTTGCGCCCGGCAAAGCGAATATCTTTGGTCGGCACGCGGATGACTTGGCCGCCGTTGGTGACCAGCATGATCTGCTGATCGTTGGTGACCGGGAACGAAGCGACAATGGCCCCGTTCCGCTCCCCGACCGCCATATTCCAAATGCCCTGACCGCCTCGATTGGCGATGCGATATTCGTAGGACGAGGTGCGCTTGCCAAACCCTCGCTCTGAAACGGTCAGGATGAATTCCTCCTGCCGAGCCAGCGCCTCATAACGCTCGGGAGCCAATGTGATCGCCCGCCCTGTGGCCTCGGCACCGCCCCCTTCGCCGTCTGGCTCCGGGAAATCCTCTCCCGCCGGCTCGCCGACCTTTTCCCGCCGCATCCGCAGATAGGCGGCCCGTTCGTCCGGGTCAGCCTCCACATGACGCAGCACCGACATGGAGATCACCTCGTCACCCTCGGCCAACCGGATGCCCCGCACACCGGTCGATGTCCGCCCGATAAACAACCGAATCTCCGAAGCCTGGAACCGAATGCACTTGCCGCCGCTGGTCGCCAACAGCACATCATCGGCCTCGGTGCAGGTCCGAACCGCAATCAGGCGCTCCCCCTCATCCTCCAGCTTCATGGCGATCAGGCCGTTGGTGCGGATATTGGCGAAATCGGACAGCCGGTTGCGGCGAACGCCGCCGGTGGATGTGGCGAACATCACCGACAGATCGCTGCCATCGGCGCTATCGTCCGGCCATGCCAGCACCGTCGAAATGGTTTCGCCTTCGGCCAAAGGCAGCAGATTGACCAACGCCTTGCCCCGAGATTGCGGGGTTCCCAGCGGCAGCCGGTAAACCTTGAGCTGATAAACCATGCCTCGGGACGAGAACAGCAACAGGGGCGTGTGGGTGTTGGCCACAAACAGATCGCTGACGGTATCCTCGGCCTTAACCGACATGCCGGAACGGCCCCGTCCACCCCGGCGCTGGGCGCGATAGGTGGACAACGGCACCCGCTTGACATAACCCGAGTGACTGACCGTAACCACCATATCTTCGCGCTGGATCAGGTCTTCAATATCGGCTTCAAATTCTAGGTCTTGAATTTCTGTCCGGCGCGGCGTGCCGAACCGTTCCTTCATTTCAATCAATTCACCGCGCATGATGTCCAGAAGCTTGGCGCGATTGCCCAAAATCTCCAGATAGAACCGAATCCGATCAACCAACTCTTGCAAATCAGCGCCGATTTTGTCGCGCTCCAGTCCGGTCAAACGGTGCAGACGGAGATCCAGAATCGCCCGCGCCTGGGTTTCCGAAAGCCGATACTCACCATCGGGACCGACGCCACGCGGCGGCTCCTCCACCAACGCGATCAGCGGTGCCACATCGGCGGCGGGCCAACTCCGGGCCAACATCTCGGCCCGCGCCGTCGCCGGATCCGGCGCTTGGCGGATCAGGACGATCATGTCATCGAGATTCGCCACCGCCACCGCCAAGCCCAACAGGACATGGGCTCGCTCCCGCGCCCGCGCCAATTCAAACTCGGTACGACGGGTAATGACCTGTTCGCGGAAAGCCAGAAAGGCCGAAATGATGTCCTTCAGCGTCATCAATTCGGGGCGACCGCCACGCAGCGCCAAGGTGTTGATACCAAAGGAGGTTTGAAGCTGGCTGTGCCGATAAAGCTGGTTCAACACCACGTCGAAATTGGCATCGCGCTTAAGTTCGATGACCACCCGAACGCCATCGCGGTCGGATTCGTCGCGCAGATCGCTGATCCCCTCGACGGTCTTTTCCGAAACCAGCTCGGCGATCCGCTCCAACAGCTTGCTTTTATTGACCTGAAACGGAACTTCGGTAACGATGATCGCCCAGCGGTCTTTGCGCAGCTCCTCGATATTGGTCCGCGCCCGCATCATCACCGAACCGCGCCCGGTATGATAAGCCGCTCGAATCCCGGCCCGGCCCATAATCAAACCGCCGGTCGGAAAGTCCGGCCCTGGAATTTTTTCGATCAGGTCTTCAATCGAAATGCCGGGATTGTCGATGGTCAGACAGCAGGCATCGATCACCTCCCCAAGATTATGCGGAGGAATGTTGGTCGCCATGCCCACTGCGATGCCGCCAGCCCCATTCACCAGCAGATTCGGAAAGCGGGCCGGCAGAACCGATGGCTCTTGACCGGATTCGTCGTAATTGGGCTGAAAGTCGACGGTGTCCTTGTCGATATCGTCGATCAGCGCCTCGGCAGCCTTGGCCAGCCGCGCCTCGGTGTAGCGCATGGCGGCTGCCGGGTCGCCGTCCATAGAGCCGAAATTGCCCTGGCCATCGATCAACGGCAGGCGCATGGAAAAATCCTGCGCCATCCGCACCATGGCATCGTAAATCGCGCTGTCGCCATGGGGATGATATTTACCCATGACATCGCCGACGATCCGCGCTGACTTTTTGTAAGCCTTAGTCGAATCGTAGCCGCCTTCCTTCATGGCGAACAGAATGCGGCGATGGACAGGCTTCAGACCATCGCGAACGTCGGGCAAGGCTCGACTGACGATCACGCTCATGGCGTAATCGAGGTACGAGCGACGCATCTCGTCTTCGATGGTGACCGGGGAAATGTCCGAAGGAGGCGGCGGTGCGAGCGTCGTCAAGGAGTCAACTCTTCTTTCAGGAATCTGGCGGCCCAAGGTCCACAGAATGCCCCGAGCCCGATCAAGCGGGAACGACGAATGGCCGGACACCTCGGCTCCAGGTCGCCCTGTCCTAGCATTTTTCCAAGAGCGCCACAATGGTTGGCTGATGGCCGCACAGGGCTCGGAAGTCAGGTTAACGGTTTGAATTGCCTTGACAGGATGGATGTGATTCGTAAGGCGCACCGATTCGCAACGGAGCGCGACCATGAACGACATGTCCGACTTGGGGATTACGGTGGGGATTACGGTGACAGTGCAGTTATTAACAACGATACTCCGGTAAGCTAGGCTTAGGCATGGCTCGTCTCGCTCGCCTTATTGTCCCCAGGATACCACATCACGTGACGCAACGTGGGAGTG
>CAIXKV010000196.1 GCA_903920145.1 uncultured Rhodospirillales bacterium | reverse complement strand
GCCCTGATACTGACACATCGCCGGTATCGGGCCGCGACGGCGGCCCCGCGCGCCCATGCGCGCGAAGCCAAGGGCGCGGATGCGCCCGCCCGGCGTCTGAGGGCAGCCTTGATGAGTCACCATCAAGGCTCGATGGTATCAGGCCATTGGGCGTTGATGCTGATATATCGAGGCTGCCCTCAGATGCCAGGCGGCACATTCGTCGCAGTCGGAGGCCGGCGATGGATTTCACGGTCTGGATTGTTTTGAGCGAGCACCATATAAACGGGGACAGGGTCACAGTCCGGGGTGCACGGGCAGGCACGACAGGCGCCAGGAGGGGGTGATCCCGGCTTCAGACCTTTTTCCCATGAGCTTGCCATGAGCGAGGCCCCCATGATCAGAGCGACGTTGGCGATTGTGGGGGTGATATGCTGGGCAGGGACTGCTGTGGCCGAATGCGTCTCACCCGAGGGGCGGGTGATTGATCTTGGCTTCTTGAATTGCGTCCGAAATGGCAATAACTATCTGGGCGGACTGGAGCAAACGGCGATTGAGCAGCTCAAGGGAAAATGGGATGCGGATTGCTCTAAAAAGGTCAATCCAACCGAACTGATTCCCGATGATGAGAATAATAAAATACTGACAGTGCGGAAAATCGGAGAGGCATATCATATATATTTACACTATTTGCCGGTTGATGCTTACTATGCTTGGGTTGTATCCTTTTCTGATAAAGATACCGTTCGCACCCAATATAAAGGACGGACCCAAGGCGGGAAGATCGAGGAATGGGTTATTAACGGGATCAATACTAAAACCGGCGAGCCTGTTAAGCCTCTGTTTCGTTGCAATAGAACACTGTGGTGCTCGGTGACAGATGAATCCAGTACCAATATGGAAGATAATGCGGGCTCGATTCAGCCCTATTTCAGTCGGGGTGATCAATGGCCGTTGATTCTTGACCTTGCCGCCGGGACGGCCTCGGTTCCGTATCGGAAAAATCGGTCGGGCCTCACCGCTTCGGTCAACGAGCAGTATTCTATAGCAGCCAATGATTCCCTCTATACCATGAAATCCATGGATTCAGCCTTCGGTATGTTAAATAATGGGGTGTTTCAGGTCGATGCGATCAGTATTGAGTTGGATCGGATGAAGGGAACCTTCAGCAAAACCTTGCGGATCATGGACCGGAATGTCAGCCAAGGAACCTATCAGTTCTTTACGGAAGCCGGCCAGTGTCGCCGCGTTGAGCCCTCGGTGGTCATACCGACGGGACAGAAATTCTAGTCGTCGGCTATTGGTATAACGCTTGATGATAAGGGAACCGATGAAACGAGCAGGGGTGGTTGGCCTCGTGCTGGCCGGGATGGGGATGGGGTCGGTGGGGCTGGCGGCGACGCCAGCAACGCCGCCTGTGGTGGCTCCTGCGCCGGTGCCGGCCTCTCCCCCTCCCCCCCTTCCTCCGGCGGTGGATGTGTCTCCGGCTTTGACGGGAGGCGGCGGGGCTACGGCGGTTCAGTCCGGCAAGCCAGGGAAACCGGACAAGACCGGGAAGCCGGCAAAGCCAGGAACGCCAGGGCCGTCAATGGAGATTCTCGGCTTTCGGTCGGCCCATTTCGGGATGAGCGAAAGCGAGGTTCGGGCTGCCATTCGGTCAGATTTTAATGCCAGCGGCGCCGATGTCGTTTCGGCCAGTGACGACCTGGAAAAGACGACATCTTTGCAGATCATGGTCGATGATCTGCTATCGGTGGCTGGAAAAGGCCGGATATCCTATGTCTTTGGGTTCCAGTCCAAGGCGCTGACTCAGGTCAATATCGCCTGGGGGGCAGCGGCGGGGGTGGATCGCTCTTCCGAGGCGCTGGTTGATGCCGCAGATGTACTAAGGGCGCATTTTCTGGAGAAGCCCTTTCAAAAAGACGATATGCTCTTGAATTGGCAACTATCCGATGGTTCCACGGTGGTTTTCCGAGGCCTGGATCTCCATCGGCATATGGTTCTGTTGGTTCTTGCGGGTGAAAAACTGAGTTCACCAACCGATGGCGGCGGGGCTCCGTTGGTGCCAGCCCTTAAAATCACGACTCTAATGCTTTCTTATGTTGAAAGCATTGATCATCCTGATGATTTTCACCTGAAACCGGGGGCATTTTGAGCGGTTGGGAGCCGATGATGAAGAGTGTTTTTGCCGGTGCGCGTCGGCCTCTCGTCGGGATGATGGGGGTGGCGCTGGTGGTGTTGGGAGCCGTCCAGCCCGCAAATGCCGTGGTCGAGAGCTGTGACACGGTCGACGGCGTTCGTTCAGTAACCTACGGTCAGGAAGCGACCCTGACGATCACAAACTATTTAAGCAGTTCGGTTCGTGTCTACTGGATTAACTACCAGGGCAATCGGGTGCTTTACCGCAATCTAGGACCGGGCGAGTCGTATCGGCAAAAAACCTATTTCACCCATATTTGGTTGGCGACGCTCGAAGACGGGGGGTGTGCCAGCTTGTTCCTGGTGGACCGGCAGGTTGACCGCTTTGCGATTCGAGCTGAGGCACCCCAGTCCATTTCCAAATCCATGAGATCAGACGGCAACTTGAATGCCCTGGCTCCGGGTTGGCGCGAAAGCGAATAGCCGATACCAACGGCACGGATCATTGTCTAAGTGTCCGTCCCGAAAGTTGTTGAATCATAAGAATCAGTTGTGATTCATTGTCAGGCAGCCCGAAGGAGGGGCTACCGATGTGGACAGAGAAAAACCGCCCGAAGTACAATCGGGACAAGTTGAGATATCCGAGCG
>CAIXKV010000195.1 GCA_903920145.1 uncultured Rhodospirillales bacterium | reverse complement strand
GCCCTGATACTGACACATCGCCGGTATCGGGCCGCGACGGCGGCCCCGCGCGCCCATGCGCGCGAAGCCAAGGGCGCGGATGCGCCCGCCCGGCGTCTGAGGGCAGCCTTGATGAGTCACCATCAAGGCTCGATGGTATGATAGCAGCCTCTTGATAAGTCAGCATCAGGGCTCGATGGTATGATTCACGCCCCCCCTGCGGTTTTTAGCGTGATATGAAGGACAGTTTTTCCTTTAATTGAAGTATCTAAGGAAAGAGAAGCATTCAAAGTTCTAGCAATAAGGCTTGCCGAATATGTTCCGAGGCCAGTGCCACCAGGCTTGCCTAAAGTAACAAATTTATCAAAAAAATTGTCTCGAATTTGCTCTGGAACTTCACCATTATTTTCAATTGAAATAATGATATTAATTCCTTTATGTATTTTTATATTTACTATACCATCAATTTCAGATGCTTCAATCGCATTTTTAATAAGATCGGAAAGCATAGAATGACATAGCATAGGTTCAACTTCTGCCATTACGACTTGATCAAATTCTATTGCCTGATTATTGATTGATATTATTATTTTTATGGATTTTAAATTAATGATAATATCAAGATTTTTGATAACATCATTTATTATATCTATAATATTAATAGATTCTGGCCTAAAATAATAAAGATCACTTTCCATTTTGTATAGATCAAGAGACCTGTTGACCATTTTCATCATTTGATGACCAGAATCATCAATAATATTAATAAATTTACGTTGTTTATCATTTAACTCTGATTCCATTAATAAAAGTTGTGGAATACTTAAAATAATATTTAATTGAGTTTTAAGATCATGGCGTATAATATGCTCAACATCCTCGCGTAATCTCGCTGTTTCTATCAAAATATGGTTTTGAATTGCTAATCTTTTATTAGCATCTGATAATGCTAAATGAGTTTGAATGCGTGCAAAAAGAATAGATGGTTTAATTGGTTTAACAATGTAATCAACAGCACCAATCATTAAGCCAAAAGCTTCATCTTCAATCTGATCTTTAGCAGTTAAAAAAATAATAGGAATATCACGTGTTCTTTGATCGGATTTTAGTTGTCGACAAACTTCATAACCATCAAGACCTGGCATCATAATATCTAGTAATATTAAATCAGGTAAATCTCCAGTATGAATCATAGCTAATGCGGTTTCTCCTCGATTAGCTGCTTTTAATCGATAGCGATCTTTTAACAACCCGCTTACAATAGAAATATTTGTTGGTGTGTCATCAACAATTAAAATTAATTTACGATCAATTGAATCTACCATCATTTCTATTCCTCAATCACAGAATTGATACACAAACCTTACTCTTTTGACTCACGATCAGCGTAATGCTGGGCAATTGCATGAAATTCGTCGGCAATAGCTAAAAAGCTATCGGTAATATCAGGGTCAAAATGAATACCGCGCCCTTCTCGGATTATGGCCACAGCCTGCTCATGAGTCATAGCCCCTTTGTAGACTCTGCGGCTGATCAACGCATCATAAACATCAGCGATAGCCATTAAACGAGCTGAAACCGGAATAGCGTCACCTTTGAGTCCCTGGGGATAGCCGGTTCCATCCCATTTCTCATGGTGGCCATATGCGATTGCTTTCGCAATACGCAAAAAAGGAACCTCCAGGCCAAGGCGAGCCTCCGCATTAGCAATTGCATCATGACCGATTGTCGCGTGTAATTTCATAGTCTCAAATTCTTCAGGAGTTAGGCGTCCAGGCTTTAATAAAATTTTATCAAGAATTCCGACTTTACCAATATCATGAAGCGGCGCTGACTTGTAAAGTAATTCAATATATTCTGGGGTTAACTCGTCGTAAAATCGCGGATGATTTTGTAGTTTAGTTGCCAGTGCTTTAATATAAAATTGAATTCGACGAATATGATTTCCAGTTTCTTTGTCTCTAGTTTCAACTAAAGAAGAAAGCGCAAGAATTGTTACATCTTGAATGTTTGCTAAATCTCGAGTACGCTCTGCAACAAGATTTTCTAACAATTTATTTTTTACTTTTAAAAAGTCTTTAGCATCTTTAATTAATAAATGATTTCTAACTCGAGCTTTAACAATGGCAGGATTGAATGGTTTATGAATATAATCGACAGCACCCATTTCTAATCCAGTAGTTTCATCAATAACTTCCGTTTTCGCCGTTAGAAAAATGACTGGAATATCAGAAGTTGTTGAATTCTCTTTAAGTCGGCGACAAACTTCATAACCATCCATTTCTGGCATCATAATATCTAACAAGACTAAATCTGGTAGTTCTCCTGAGTGAATTAATGTCAATGCTTTGATGCCGCTAGTTGCAGCTTTTAGACGAAATTCATCTTTTAGCAGTCCGCTGATGACAGCAATGTTAGTCGGGGTATCGTCAATAATGAGAATAAACTTGCGATTGTCAACGCTGCCCATGGGTATCCTCCATATTTTCGCCAAGTCGGTTGAGTATATCGATAAGACAGATTGCAGCGGCATCAAAGTCAAAATCACCGATTTTGACCTCCAAAGCGCGAAGGTCGGCCTCTGAAACAAACCATGCTAACGAATCCCGAATATCGAGCATCATATCAAAGGCACTTGGATCAAAAGATGTGATCAAAATTTTTAACTGTTGAAGCTTATTTAAAAACAATTCTTTATCAAATTCATCTGGCGCGACACCTGTTGTTCTTGATATTTCTTTTAATGCCTTTTTTATGATTAATAAAGTTTTATCTAATTCAATCTTAAATACTTTAAAAGCA
The DNA here is from genome assembly GCA_903920145.1 of uncultured Rhodospirillales bacterium. Classification (GTDB taxonomy): domain Bacteria; phylum Pseudomonadota; class Alphaproteobacteria; order Azospirillales; family Azospirillaceae; genus BOG-933. Next base: position 18,073 of record CAIXKV010000195.1, on the reverse strand, counting down.
ATTTCTGTCGCTTCACGGTCTTGTATGTGAAAAGTACCTTCTAGGGCTGCTGAAGCTTTACTTAAACGTATTGCACCAAGATTGGCGGAAACGCCCCTGACAGTATGCGCTATCCGTTCTGCCGTCAGAAAATCGGATGCTGTCAAGGCAAACTGAATGGATTCAGCCGCTTGGCTCTGTCGGTCAGCAAATTGGGCCAGCAACGAGCGATACAGTTTAAGATTGCCGCCAATTCTTTTTAGGCTGCCATTGGTATCGAATCCTGGAATGTGAAAAGGGTCAGCGGGTTTAGGGAGTGGCTGCAAAAGGGAAGCAGAGGGAGAACATTTCCAGTCAGGCTTAAAATAACGCTGCAAAGTTTGGAATAAGTGATCAGGATCGATTGGCTTGGCCACATGTTCTTGCATGCCAACGGCAAAGCAATGCTCCCGTTCAGAAACCATAGCGTGGGCTGTCATAGCAATAATAGGTAAATCTAAAAATCTAGAATCACTTCGAATACGATAGGTAGCCTGAAATCCATCCATAATAGGCATTTGTAAATCCATTAAAATAGCATCATAATTATTTAGTTGGTCATTAGAAAATATTTTATCAATGGCTTCTTGACCATTATTTGCCGCATCAACAACTACACCAATGCTTGATAATAATTCTGTAGCAATTTGTTGATTAATATCATTGTCTTCTACTAAAAGAATTTTCATTCCAGATAAATTATATTCTTTTTTAGTAATAGCTTTATTTTCTAAGCTTCCATATTCAGGTGCAAAAATACGAATAAGAGTGTCAACTAGCATTGATTGGTTGATCGGCTTGACTAAAAATTCATCGAGATTGGCAGCCATAATTTCTTGATGAATTTCATCTCGCCCGAAAGCCGAAACAATGACAATCGTCGGAGCCCCCATCAGTGACTTATCCCCTTTAATACGTTTAGCGGCTTCAATGCCGTCCAATTCGGGCATCCGCCAATCCATCAGAACCAGATCATAGGGCGTGGTTAAATCAGTCCGCCTCACGGCATCGATGGCCTGTTGTCCCGAAGCCACTTGATCAACAATCGCCCCAATGGCAAGAAGTTGTTCCTCCAAGACTCGGCGGGCCGAGTCGTTATCATCAGCGACCAACACCCGCAAGCCGTTCAAGCGTGTGGGAATGGCTCTGCGCTCATTCTTGGATATTTCAAACCAAGCTGTAAACCAAAAAGTGCTGCCAAAACCGAAATTGCTATCAAACCCAATGTTGCCATCCATAAGTTCAGCTAACCGCTTGGAAATACTCAATCCAAGGCCAGTTCCTCCATATTTGCGTGTTGTTGAAGTGTCAGCCTGGGTAAAAGCTTGAAATAAACGGTTTTTTTGTTCTTTAGACATGCCAATTCCAGTATCACGAACAGAAAACTTTAATTTAACGCGATTATCAACTTGTTTTAATAGCGTTGCGATGAGGTGAATTTCTCCAGATTCGGTAAATTTAATTGCATTTCCTAATAAATTTGTTAGTATTTGTCCAAGCCGTAAGGAATCACCAATTAAACTTTGAGGAATTTCGGGCGAAATATCAAATAGTAATTCTAATCCTTTGTCATAAGCGCGTTGAGCAAGCACCGTAAGAAGGTTGTTTGTTACATTTTCGACTTCAAAAGAAGCGTGCTCAATTTCTAAATGCCCAGCTTCTATTTTAGAAAAATCAAGAATATCATTAATAATGCCAAGTAGGGCAGTGCCTGCGCCATAAATTTTACCAATATAGTCTCTTTGCTTAGTGGATAGGTCAGTTTTTAATACTAAATGAGACATTCCAATAATAGCATTCATCGGAGTTCGAATTTCATGACTCATATTAGCAAGAAAATCACTTTTTGTTCGTGTTGCCTCTTCAGCTTGATCGCGAGCAACACGTAAATCTTCTGTTTGCTTTGCTAACTGGATAACAGCTTGTAAAATACTATCAATTTCTTTTGTGACTGCAACTGGAAATTTAACATCTTTTGATCCAGAACCAATACAACGTAATCCCTCTGTTGCTAATAACAGAGGTCTAACGATATGTAGGCGAACCAACCATGCAACACTGACGAAAATTATAAATAAAATAATAAATGTTATGATAATAATTTGCGATACAAGCTGAGTATGTTCTTGAATCATGGCAAAACGACCCGCAGTTAACTCTGTAACATTAACAAGAAGTTTATCTCCAACAGCATTTAATCCAATTAAAGCTTGTGACCATAGATCAGAAACTTGCTTATCAATCGCCACTGCCGTCTGCTTGGCCTCCATCTCGCCTGCTGTTCCGGCTAAAACTTCGGCTTGTTGATGTTGCCTTACCGATTTCTCTTTAAGCAAATTCATTTGACGAATGGCGGCATAGGCCGCCGAGACTTGTGTACTCAACTCTTTGTCAAATTGAAAAGAAGGATGAAATGCCAGGGCTTGGGCTGACAGGGTCGCTTCACGCCGTCGACGGGGGTCTTCGCTAGCAAGCACAATAGCGCCGGACTGCTTTAGCCTTTCCAGATTGACCACAGCTCGCTGACGTTCCAGTATCAGAGGAACCACTCTTTCTCTGCTATCAATAGAGACTTGTTCCACTTCACGCTGTTCGTAGACGATGAGTACGAATAACAGGCCAATTAGAACCAGTAAAATAGAACCGCCACACAGCATCGCCGGCTCTAATCGGAGCCAGGGTTGCTTTTGAAAAAATTTAAAAGTCATGGTCATCATGATTAATCAATAAATATCAAATGAAAAGTAACGTCGATTAATACTTTGATAAGTCCCATCATCACGAAGATGTATGATGGCAATATCTACTGCATTTTTCAAATCAGAACGATTACGAGGAAAGCCAATATGAATTGATCCTCCTAATCCATTTTCAGTTAGAGGATTTCCAATGGTTTCAAAAGCTTCTCCATCTTCAGTGAGTAAAAAATGTAAAGCATTTAAAGTGGCCATAATGCCAAGATCAGCGCAATTATCGCGCAAACATTGCCATAATTCTGCATAGGTATCGACCAGAACTAAACTAGTTAATGATCCTTCAAATGTAGAAAGAACTTCAAATTGACGCGAACCACGTAAAACCGCAATGTGATGATTATGAATAGCTTCTGCCAAGTCAAGATCGGGCATGCCACGGCGCCCAATCAAGCTGGTACTAGAGCGCCAATATGGAACTGAAAGTAATAAACGCCGCTCTCGCTCTGATGACCACAGAAGATTTGAAAATCCCATATCAAACTGTCCAGTTACAATGCTATCTATAGCAGATTTTAATGGCCTTGTCTCAATTTTACAAATAGCATGTAAAAATTTACAAATTTCTAATGCAAAGTCTACATTAAACCCGGTCAGAGTGCCATCGGCTTGGCGCTGGCTGAATGGAGGTGAATTGTCATTAACGACCACTCGTAATATCTGACCTTCGAATCCATGTTCAGCTAATGCCGGAAGCGCTGGAATCAATAGAAAAAAAACTCTGAACGATATCATAAATAATCTATACATTGGTGCCTCAATACAGTCGGAATGGTAAAAAACGAGAGCTTATGGCATCGTAACGACCATCAGAAAGAATAATTCGTAGTGCCTGATTAATTTTATCTCGGAGAGATTCACTTCCAGGAGGAAGTGCAATTGCTACATCGCCACCTAAACCATCTTCAGTGACAGGTTCTCCCACAGTTTCTAATTCTCGACCATCTATGCTCATCATAAATTGCAAAGCAAAAATAGTCGGTACTAAACAAATATCAGTTTTTCCGTCAGCAACGGCTCTTAAAGCATCATGTGGACTGGCAAAACTTATAACAATTCCATTAGAGACAGTTTTATGAATATATTCATCTTGTTTTGTATTGGCATTGACAGCAATTCGTAGGCCGGCTAATGCTGGCATAATTCCTGTGGGCCATGTTCCGGCTTTTCCAACGAAACTAGAGCTTGAACGCCAATACCGATCCGTAAAAAGATATTTTTTTTGTCTTTCTGGTGTTTTTAAGATGCTGGCAACCGCAAAATCAGCATTTTTCTTATCAAGATTAGCTAAAACATCAGCGAATGGGAGAGGAGAGATGTTGCAATTAACTTGCATTGTTGTACATAGGGCGCGAGCGATTTCAACTTCAAAACCTGTCAATTGCCCTTTATCATCGATGGTGGAAAAGATATTGGTTTGGGTTAGGACGCGTAGCACCCCTTCGGCTCGCGCATGAGTGGTTGCTAAAGCAAGGAGCACGATAAGCCCTACCGCCATTCCTTCAGCAAGCCGAACGTTTGGCCGGCTCGGTCGCCCCCTAGCGCCATGACGGGTCATCGGATTCCTCCCTTCGCGGTCATGGTATAACTTATTCGGCGATTTTTTCTAAGCATTTTATGCTTTTGAGTTGGCCTAAGCGAACGGATACGAGGTGTTTTTTTTCATTACATAAGAGTTTATGAGCTCTTAAAAGGGAGTATTTTTAATTGTTGCTTATTTTTTAATCATTGATATGGGCAAAGTTTTGATAAAATTCAGCGCATGTGCCCAGAATTGACTTCGAATTTCATTTGTTTCCTGCATGATCTCATGATAAGAGTTCTCAATAATGTAAATATGGGAACATCTATTTTTTATTGCGTAATCTTTTTGAGCCTGATTTCGGACAATTTTTTCGTCCCCAGCCGAAATAATAAGAATTTTGGTCGATTGGTGTTTTCGAACGCTTTGTCGTAATTTCAGAATTGAAACCATAGTCGCATAGAGCCAACTCCAGGTGATTCCTCCCAAGGCTAAATCGGGACAATTAATAATGGCTGTGACTTCTCGTTGAAAGCGTACTGGATCATGAGTTCGTCGATTTTTGGCAAAATCACGGTCAGCGTCACCATAATTTTTCATGCCCACGGCGTAGGATTGACCGAATCCAAGCTCAACCATTAAAAAAGACAATGACCAAAGTCCGTATCGTGAAAATCTATTTTTAGCAATATCAATCATCGGGGCGGAAAGAATAATACCATCAAAGATACAATTGGGTTCGCGATCAAGATAGCGAGCTAGAATGTGGCCTCCCATTGAATGGGCAACGGCCAAAACAAAATGATTCTCTGATTTGTGAATGAGTGATAAAATTATAAAATGTAAATCAGAAATGTAAGTATCATAAGAATCGATATATCCTTTCTGTCTATTTTTTAGCAATCGGCTCGATAATCCTTGTCCACGCCAATCAAATGTTACAACATGATATCCTAAGGTTAAAAAATTTTGAGCTGTTTCATAATATTTTTCGATAAATTCGCCCCGCCCCTGGATTAATAATATGGTCCCAAGCGTCGGCTCGACTGGACTTTGAGCTTGACCGTAGCGCAGGCTGATTCCCGGCGCCACCGAGAGATATCCGATGGATAGAGGAGGAAATGGGTCCATGGAAAATCACTCTCTTTCTTTGGTAACTATCGGACTGTTTCGTGCTAGCATAATCACGTCAAGAAATCCAGATTGTTGGAATGACTCGGTTGGTTGTCCCAAGACCAAGCGATCACCTTGAAGCCAGCCCCATGGAGCCTGCGCCCTGATGTCTGACATCGATCCTGATGCGGAAGGCCGGACGGTCGCCGCCACCGTTAGCTTTCTTGCGACTCATCATCAAGATCGGCTCACTCCGGCTAGTGTTGCCGAATCCCTTGGGCTGGCTTCAACAACACTGGAGTCACTGTTTCGTCGTTACGCTGGGATTGAGTTGAGTCATTTTATTAAGGCGTTATCCCTGACCGATCCGCACGCTTTATTGGCGCGATTGCGCCCGCCATCCGTTGTCGGGGCGTGGCGCCCCTCATCGCGATTAGCCGTCATCCCGTGGTCGGCGGCGCTGTCCTTGACAACGTCGGTGATTCGTTGGGGGCGCCATTCCAGTCCGTTTGGTTCGGTATGGGCCGCGACAGCCGAGGCTGGCTTATGCTGGCTGGGTTTTGACGGCGACGCTGCGAACTTGGAGCGGTTGGCGAAGGACTGGCCCGAGGTCCAATGGGTCGAAGATGCCGCCGCCACCCGCGATGCGGTGGAGCAGGCGTTCGAAGTGACTCGACCCTCGCTCGACCAACCGCCCGTGCCGGTGTTGGTGCGTGGAACGCCCTTTCAGATCAAAGTCTGGCAGGCTCTAACGGCCATTCCGGCGGGTGCGGTGGTCAGTTACCGGGATGTTGCCGTCGCCATTGGCCAACCAAAAGCCGCTCGAGCCGTGGGCGGCGCGGTGGGCAGCAACCCCATCGCGCTCTTGATCCCCTGTCACCGGGTGATTCTCACTTCGGGGGCCTTGCATCATTACGGGTGGGGGCCAGCCCGCAAGCGGGCCTTGTTGGCTTGGGAACAGGTCGCGTTCGGGGATAGATGATAATGAAGGGGTATCGATGTTTTAGCCTTGCCGTCATTCTGGCCAAAAGGTTGCATCCATGATCTGGTCGAATAACCATGGGCATTCTGTGGGAAAAACTTCCTCTGGAAGATTGGTTTCGTCAATAGCGCCAATCAATGCGACACTATAAGCATTCTTCACCACCTCACTGCACTTTGATTTCAGGCTGGGATTATCGATCAAATGATGTATAAGAGCAATTCTTTGCTCTTTGATAGTCCGAATCCAGCTTTTTGATCGGAATCCCGATTGAAATTTCCATTTGAGCAAATGTAGCAAGAGAACAGTGAGGCGACTCATCAACTCCCGTTTTTCGCCTCGCCCCATGCTTTCGATTTCCTCGGCGATGTTTTCGATATCGGCGGCGGACAGGTTCCCGGCACGCAGCAAAGCGGCTTGTTCATTGGCCCAGGCGTAAAAATCCTGGTCATAGAGGCTGGGGGCCATGCTTCGGTCTCCCGGTTTTGACGTGAGCGCAGAGCCTCAGGGGCGTCCGTGATCCGTGGCCCAACGGATGGAGAACCATCCGTTGGAATCGGAACGCGAGCGCCCGTCCAGGGCTATGACGACGATTGGCTCTCGGCGGTGTCCGCAAGGAAGCGATCCAGCAGGCGAACACCAAAGCCGGTTCCCCCTTTGGGAACGGTGGCCGTATCCTTTTTAGCCCAGGCGACTCCAGCAATGTCCAGATGTGCCCAAGGCATTTCGCCGACGAATCGTTTGAGGAATTGAGCGCCGAGGATGCTGCCGCCCGCTCGGCCCGCGCCAACATTCTTCACATCAGCGATGTCGGAATTCAGCTCTTTGTCGTAACGGTCGCCCATGGGCAGACGCCACACGGCTTCGCCGACTTTTTGTCCGGCAGCTTCCAACTGATCAGCCAAGCCATCATCGGTGGCAAAAAGGCCGGCATATTCGTGGCCAAGGGCGATAATCACGGCGCCGGTCAGGGTGGCCAGATCAATCAGCAGGCGGGGCTTGAAGGTTTCTTGAGCGTACCACAAGGCATCGGCCAGTACGAGGCGGCCTTCGGCGTCGGTGTTGATCACTTCGATGGTCTTGCCCGAGGCCGAAACCACCACGTCACCGGGGCGTTGAGCGGTACCCGAAGGCATGTTTTCCACCAACCCCAGCACACCAACCACATTGACGCGGGCCTTCCGGCCGGCCAGCGTCCGCATGACTCCAGCCACCACAGCGGCGCCGGCCATATCCCATTTCATCTCTTCCATGCCGCCAGCGGGCTTGATCGAGATGCCGCCGCTGTCGAATGTCACGCCTTTGCCCACCAGCACAATCGGGCGCGAGTCGCGATCGGCGGGCGGGTTGGGATCGCCCTGCCACGACAGGGTGACCAACCGGGGCGGTTGGGCGCTGCCCTGTGCCACCCCAAGAAGGGCGCCCATGCCCAATTCGGCCATCCGGGCTTGATCCAAAACGGTTACGTCTAAACCCAGCGTCGTCAGGGCGGTGCAGTGTTCGGCAAAGGTGACGGGAGTCAGTTGGTTGGCTGGTTCTGAAATCAGGTCTCGGGCTAGACGGACCCCGGCTAGCATCGGTTCGGACTGGGCGAACAAGGATGCCCCGGCGGCGAAGTCCGAAAGTTGGATGGTCAGGCGGGTCAGGCTGGGCTTTTGTTCGGGCTTTTCGGTGGTGCGGTAACGGTCAAAACGGTAGCTCCGCAACTGTGCGCCGACGCCGACGGCCGCCGCCGCTTGACTTGGCGATAACGATGGTGCCGGACCGGCGGGCAGATCCAAATGGAGGTAGGCTTCGGTTTCACCGGCTTTATTGAGAAACGCGACGATGGCTCCGCCTAAGCCCTCGAAGTGGGTTTCGGTTAAGGAATCGGGCTTGCCTTGTCCCACCACCAACAGCCGCGTTGCCGTAAGGCCGGCGGGGGCCAGAATTTCCAGCAGTTCCTCTTTCTTGCCGATGAAGCGGCTGCTGGCCGCGATTGCCCGTCCGACCATGCCGCCGGTGATCCGATCGATCTCGAGAGCCGCTGGACCCAAGGTTCGGTCCTGGCCAACGGTCACGATCAACGTCCCGCCACTGGGCAGGTTGGGTTCGGCAAAAGCGATGAGCATGGGGAAGCGACCTTTTCAGGGTGTTGTGGTTGAGGATGAGGATGTTGGTTGAGGGAGGACTGTCAAGCGGTTCCCCGCGAAAGGCGCTCATGCGCCGAGACAAAGGGAGGAGATGTGGCTTGGGCACCGCCGAGAGTCTTCAAAAGAATGTCACGCTTTTGTAAGACCGGCAACCCTATGTCTATGATCGACTGCACAGCCAACGTGGCGCCAAAAAGGGATCGAGAGATGATGGCTATTCGATTGTTGAAGACGCTGACCTTGGGAAGCGTGGTGGCGCTGGCATTGGCGCCGCTGCCTGCGCCAGCAGGAGAGCCCGCCTTGGCTAAGATCGATCACTTCGTGGTGATCTACATGGAAAATCGGAGTTTCGATTCCATGTTCGGCCTGTTTCCGGGAGCCAATGGTTTGTCCAACGCCGGCAATGCCGCGATCCAGGTGGATCGCGATGGCAAGCCCTATACGGTGCTGCCGCCGGTGATGGATACCAATCAGACACCGCCGGCTTCGGATCCGCGCTTTCCTGCAAACTTGCCCAATCGGCCTTTTGATATCGGCCAGTATGTTCTCATGCAGCAAAAGACCGGGGATCTGATTCATCGCTTCTACACCAATCAACGGCAAATCGACGGCGGCAAGAACGACCTGTTTGTCGCTTGGTCTGACGCCAAGGCTCTGACCATGGGCTATTACGACGCGTCGAACACGGAACAGGGACGGTTGGCCAAAGCTTATACGCTGGCGGATAATTTTTTCCAGGGCGCCTTTGGCGGCTCGTTCCTGAATCATTTCTGGCTGGTCTGCGCCTGTACCCCCCGTTACGACCAAGCTCCAGGGCGGTTGATCGCAACCTTTGACGAGCATGGCGAACTGACCAAGGACGGGGTGGTGACCCCGGATGGATATGCCGTCAACACCATTCAATCCTCGTTTCAACCCCATGACCCCAAGATCACGGATCCCACCTCGTTGTTGCCGCCCCAGTCGATGCCAACCATCGGGGATCGACTCAGCGAAAAAGGCGTATCCTGGGCTTGGTATTCAGGCGGCTGGAACAATGCCGTCGCCGGTCATCCGGATCCGTCCTTTCAGTTTCACCATCAGCCATTTGCTTATTTCCAGCAATTCGGTGACGGAACCGCAGCGCGAACGGCGCATCTCAAGGATTATACCGATCTGGAGCGTGCGATTTCCGACGGTACCTTGCCAACGGTGGTCTTTTACAAGCCCATTGGTGAGCTGAATGAACATCCCGGCTATTCCGAGATTGCCGATGCCGACGAACATCTTGGCAAGCTTATGGACAAGTTGGAAACCAGTTCCCACTGGTCAAGCACGGCGGTTATTATCGTACCCGACGAAAATGGCGGTTCCTGGGATCATGTGGCACCGCCCAAGGGCGATCGTTGGGGGCCTGGAACCCGGATTCCCGCCATCATCGTTTCACCCCTGGCCAAGAAGGGGTTTGTTGATCACACCGAGTATGACACCACGTCGATTCTGGCCACTCTCGAACATCGCTTCAACTTGAAGCCACTGGGTGAGCGCGACGCCCATATTAATGATCTGAGCAACGCTTTCGAAGACTAATATACATTAAAGCGGCCCTCAGACGCCGGGCGGGCGCATTCGCGTCCGTCGGCCTTTGAAGGTTGGTTGATTACGAAGCGTTTTTCTTTCGGAGATATTCGAAAACCACTTTATCAAAATTATCAGCATGAAAACGGAGTTTTCTGCGGAGCTTTTCCGCAACTTGGCTGACCGTTAGATCGCTGTCATCAAGTTGAGTCGCCGCGTTAACCAAGTCAGAGATAATTCTATTATGTTCTATGGCATGAATATCGGCTAATGGATATCGTGCTGATTCCATAATATATTCTTCATATTGAAAAAGCTGATAAACGGTGGTAATGAGTTCGGTTGTATGGGCACTAATTGGCACATCATCCTTCATAGCCTCGATTTGAAAACGATCAATCGCGGTAATAAGGTCACTTTTTTCTTGGCCAAGGGCGCCGACATCGACAAAAACTTTGCCCGCCATTTGATCTTCGGTTTCCATGGCCCTTCTCCTCGAAAATGGTCGCGAGTGAGCATTACGCCGGGCCGGCGATTGGGTCAAGAGTGGGAGCGGCGGGCGGGCCCCGGTGGCGGGAGGGTCTGGCCTTTTTGCCACTATTGTTAAGAAGGGACGCGAAGCCCCAGTGTGTGGACTCTAGGGGGCACGGAGGCGCCCGCCCGGCGTCTGAGGGCGCTGCGGACGTGTCAACGTCCAAGGCCATTGGTATGAGGACCGCTTTAATGTGTCAACACGAAAGCTCGATGAGTATGACGGCGGCCTTGATGTTCAACCTCAAAGCCCCACCGTCCCCAACTCGGCCCAATTCGGCCTAGGGACGGCGGAGAGTCGGTTTGTTACAAGAGTCGGTTTGTTACAATTGCTCCAGCCAATTGGCGATGGTGTCGGCCACCAGCCGCCAATCCGGTTCAATCATCATACCGTGAGCCATGTCGGGGAAAATCGTCGCGGTGGTGCCGAAAGCGCGGGCGGTCGCCTCGATTTGAGGCGGAGCCAGGAAGACGTCGTCAGCAGCCCCTAGGACCAAGACCGGAAAGGAAGGGTCAGGCCGCCATGAGAAAGGATCAAAGGTCAGGGTATCCATGACAACCCGTTGCGATTCACTCTGGAAGAGGGACTCGTAACGGACCAACTCGGACTCTGGAACCCGATCGGACAGAAGGGCACGGCGAATGGCTGCAATATTCACGATGCCTGGGCCAAAGGTCATCAACATTCCCAGTTGATGCACCAGCAAGGGATCACGGAACAGCATGCCGATGGCGGAATCCCACATGCCGTAGGGTGGCACCGAAGCCATCAGAATCGCCGCCCGAGCCCGCCCGGATCGCAAATAGCGTTGAAGGACCATGCCGCCCATGGAGTGCCCAACCAAGACCAGCGGTCGACCGAACTCGGTCTCCAGGCGCTCCACTGTGTCTGACAGATCGGTTACATAGTCATTCAAGCTGTACCAGGGTAACAAGTGACGGCCTTCGCTTTCGCCGTGCCCCCGCAAACTGACAGCATGGGCCGTATATCCCATTGCGGCAAAATAGGGGAGGAAGTTTACATCCCAGATGCCAGCGTGGGAAAAGGAGCCATGCACGAATAAGAGCGACAGAGGCCGGCTTGCGCCTTCCGGACAGCGGGTGATGATTTCGAGTTTGGCCATAGGAATCCTTCGCTCAGTTGTTGCCCGTTCGCGTGTTGCCCGCTTGAGAGCTGGTTGCAACCATGGGTGGGGTACCCTGGGTCTCGGTATTGCCGCAACCTTTTTTCAGATAGTCGAGATAATCGGCCCGTTGGATCTGGTAGGGGTCCAATTGGGCCATATCCGGTTGGTCGGCGACATGGCGCAAGCTGGCTGCCGAGGCGCTGAGATCCACCACCAAATCGGCGGTGGCGAGCAGGGTCGAAATCAGGCTCAGGGCGTACCACTCGACCGCAAAAAAGCCGGTTAACAGGCCTGCCGAGGCAACATTGGTCGGGCCGATCAGGGGCAGGACCAGATAAGGACCGGCAGGCACGCCGGCGGCGCAGAGGGATTCGCCGAATTCGGTTTCGCGACGAACCAAGCCCAGGCCCGTGGCAGGATCGAATAGGCCGCCGAGTCCCAAAGTGGAGTTCACCGCAAAGCGTTCGGCGGAAAGGCCAGCGTCGGCGTTGCGGCCCGAGAATAAATTAGTGACGATAAATTCCGGTTCGGTCAGATTGGCGTAGACATTTCCGCCCGCCTGACGCACCGACGCCGGAATCCAGGCCGCCAGTGTATTTGAAAGAGGCTGAATGACGGTATCGGTAACCCGGTTGTTGAAGTCGAACATGGCCCGGTTGAACGCCTCCAGAGGATCAGCCTCGGCACGGGTGGACGGGATCAAAGCCAAGGCAAGAGCAACAGCAAAAAGCCTGGAGATCATCGCGGGGACTCCTTAGAGCGGTAACCGATCCTTGTCTCATACCCTTTCCAAGAGGCGCCGCCTAGAGGAGCGTGGGACATTAGGCGCTGATCAGGTGTGCAACTCCGTAGGCGACGAACGCCGCAAGAGCGCCGATGGCTGCGGTTTGGAGGCCGGCTTTGAGGGGGGGGACGCCGGTCAGGCGTCCTTTGACGGCACCGAACAGCGCCAACGCCACCAAAGTCACTCCCACCGAGATCAAGAGGGCCGGCTGAATCGCCGAAGTCAGCATGTAGGGGAGTAACGGGATCAGGCCGCCGGCCAGATAGGCCAAAGCGATGGTGGCGGCGCTGATCGGCGCCCGGCGAGGATCTGGGCGTTCCAGACCCAGTTCAAAGCGCATCATAAAATCAACCCAGCGATCACGATCGCTGGCGATGGCGGTTACCACCTGATGAAGAGCTTCACCGGACAGGCCGAAGCCGCCGAGAATTTCTGCCACTTCGCGCCGTTCCTCTTCGGGCAGTTCGCGCGTTTCTCCGAGTTCCCGGCGGTGCTCAGAGTCGTAATGCTCCTGGTCGGTTCGGGCGGCTAGGTAGCCACCCAAGCCCATGGCGATGGAACCGGCGGCAATTTCGGCCAAGCCGGCGATGATAATTACCCCCGAAGAGTCAACCGCGCCGGACAATCCCGCCGCTAGGGCGAACGGAACGGTCAAGCCATCGGCCATCCCAATGACCACATCGCGGACGATGGCTGAGGCCAGAAAATGCTTTTCGACATGGGGACGATGATGAGAAGGATGGACTGGGATGGTCATGGCTTCAGGGGCTCCGGCAACAAAGGGGGGACTCTTCCCCTATATACGTCGGAGAGGCGCTATGCGGATGATCCCAGGCAAGATATCATGGGGCCGTCTTTCGTCTCCGACACGGGAAAAGCCATGCTCAAAGAACCATTGGACTTTTATGACCTTGACGCGTTCCTGTCGTCGGATCGTTCCCCCGAAAACTGCATGCAACTCGCCGACCTTGACGGTTTCTTGACGGCGGTTGCGGTTGGTCCAGAACCCATTCCGATGGAAGAATGGTGGCCAATGATCTGGGGAGGCGAGGATCCCCAATTTCGCAACGCCAAAGAGGCCAAGCAGATCACGGGCTCGATCCAGACCCGATATGATGAGATCGTGAGCGGGTTGGAGCGCGATCCGCCACTGGTGACGCCGGTCTTTTGGATGGAGGATGGAGAGCCCATCGCCTCGGACTGGGCCGAGGGTTTTTTGGACGGCATTAAACTGCGATTGGCGGAATGGTCCCGCCTGATCGCGTCTGACGACAACGCGATCTTGATTCCGTTGGCGATTTTCTGGTTGGACGATGACGAACAGCCGATCATCCATGTGGATGACGATGTGCGCGAACAGATCGAAGCCGATGGCCCCGAGCTTATCCCCGAAACCGTCGTTGCCATCCATCGGTATTGGCGCTCTCACTCAGAACGCTCCCGGCCCCTGATGCGGCTACACTGATGCTTATCATCAAGGCCCGCTGGTATCATGAGGTTATGGCTTGCCGGTGTCCCCTGGCCAGGGCCAGCAGGCCGGTGATGTTCAGGTGGGCTTCCAGGTGATCGGCCAATTGGTCGAGGGTGGCTTCAATATTGGCGTCAAAGGTGAGCGAAGACGCCCGGCCTCCGAGCCTTTCCAATAACGCCGCACGGAAGGCGTCGCTGCGAAACAGGCCGTGGAGGTAGCATCCTGCGACTCGGTGGTCGGCGCTCAGGGCGCCGTCGGTGCGGTGGGGGGCGGTGCTCTTCCCGGCGGCTAAGTGCAGCATGGGCCGGGCACAATCGGGGCCATCGGTGCGGCCCATATGCATTTCATAGCCCACAACAGGGGTTCCGGTGAGACTATCGGTTCCCGTAGTATTCACCAGCATTTTATCGCCTGTCAGGACGGTGCTGACTTGGAGTAGCCCTAAGCCTGGAGCTCCACCGGGGCGGCCTTCGACCCCGTCGGGATCGTCAATGCGCGTCCCCAGCATTTGATAGCCGCCGCAAATCCCCCAGACCTGCCCGCCGTGGCGGGCATGGGCCAGGATATCGATATCCCAACCCTGAGCGCGGAGAAAGGCGAGATCGGCTAGGGTGGATTTGGTGCCGGGGAGTAGGATCAGATCGACGTCGGTTGGAATGGGCTGGCCGGGGCGGACCATGGTTAGGGATACACTTGGCTCTTGGGCCAGCGGGTCGAAGTCGTCGAAATTGGCGATCCGGGAGAGCAACGGGACTGCAATCCGAATCGTTCCGGTGTCGGATGAGTCCACGCGCCCCGAAGGGCGGCCAAGGCTCATGGCGTCTTCGGCGGGCAGGCGGGCGGCTTCGGCCAGCCACGGTACCACACCGAAAGAAGGCCAGCCGGTTCGTTCGGTAATGGCGGTCAATCCCGTTCCGAACAGGCTGGTGTCGCCCCGAAAGCGATTGATAATAAAGCCTTGGATCAAGGCCCGTTCGGCGGGAGGCAGCACGGCATGGGTTCCGACTAGGCTGGCGATCACGCCGCCCCGGTCAATGTCTCCCACCAGCACCACCGGCACATGGGCAGCCAGGGCAAAGCCCATATTGGCGATGTCGCCGGAACGAAGATTGATTTCGGCGGGACTCCCGGCCCCTTCCACCAGGACGATGTCGGCCTCGGTCCGCAGCCGCTCGAAGCTTTCCAACACCAAAGGCAGCAATCCGGCCTTCAGGCTTTGATAACTCCGGGCTTCGGCGGTGGCGCGGACCCGGCCATGGACCACCAGTTGGGCGCCGATTTCCGATTGGGGTTTCAAGAGCACCGGATTCATGTCGGTGTGGGGGGCGACTCCGCAGGCACGAGCCTGAAGAGCCTGGGCCCGGCCAATCTCACCGCCATCGGCGGTGACGGCGGCATTGTTGGACATGTTTTGCGGCTTGAAGGGCAGCACTCGCAGGCCCCGTCGGGTCAAGGCCCGCGCCAAGCCCGCCACCAACAGCGACTTGCCCACGTCCGAGCCGGTTCCCTGGAGCATCAAGGCCGGCGTTGGGGTTTGGTGTCGTGCGGTCATGATAAGGCGGCCTCCAACCGTTGCCAGGCGGCATCGTCGGCGGGCAGTCCGAACCGCAGCCAATGGGGGTGAGCGTCAAAGCGGCGAACGAGAATCCCCGCTTGGCCAAGACGTTCGAACCGCGCTTGGGCCGCATCCGTCCGGGCCAGTCGAAAAAGGGAGGTTCCGCCCAACAGGGCCAAGCCATGGCGTGTCAGCATGTGATCCAAGCGATCGGCGGCAGCGGCCAGCCGGATTCGGGTTTCGGCAATCCAGGCCTGATCGGCTAGGGCGAGCCTCGCAATCATGGCCGCTGGGCCGCTTACGGGCCAGGGGCCGAGCGCCTGACGCAGGGTCGCTGCCAAATCGGGCTCGGTCAATGCGAAGCCCAAACGCAGTCCGGCCAGTCCGAA
This sequence comes from uncultured Rhodospirillales bacterium, assembly GCA_903920145.1. Lineage (GTDB taxonomy): Bacteria > Pseudomonadota > Alphaproteobacteria > Azospirillales > Azospirillaceae > BOG-933. Next base: position 2,139 of record CAIXKV010000195.1, on the reverse strand, counting down.
GAATTTGCCAAAGGATCGCAAAACCACCAAACCGGGTGCGCCAACGGCGGCGGTTACGCTGGCCGTTGGAGTCAGATCCGCAAAGGCTTCATCCACCACCAGCCAGCCTTGACGGCGCGCCTGAGTCGCCGCCAAGGCTCGCAGTCGGTCGGGGCCTAGGGTTCGTCCGTCGGGATTGTTGGGATTGACCACCACCACGGTATCCCAGGATTCATGATACAAGCGTTCGACAGGATTCGGCAGGCGGTCCATCTCCAACAGGCTGACGTGATGGCCGGCAGCGGTCCAGCTTGCGGCATGTTCGGCGTAGGTTGGGCCCAGCACGGCGACCCGCCCCGGTGGGCGCAGACGCGGCAACCACTGGATCACAGACTGGGAGCCGGGGGCCGCTGCGATATGCAGGGCGCTCGGCGCGCCGAAGGTTTGGGCTGCCGCAGCGGTGAGTGCCTCCAGAGTGGCTGGGTCGGGCAGGCGTTGCCAAAGCTCGGGAGGACAGGGCGGAATCGGGTACGCCCAAGGATTGATCCCGGTGCTGAGGTCGATCCAGGGCTCGGGGGCTCCGCGAAACCGCAATCGCGCGGCCCCTAGATCGCCGCCATGGTCGGTGACGGTCGAGCAGCCGGCGAGGGTAGGGGGCGGGACGGCAAGGGGGGAGGCGCTGGGCATGGGGACGGTGTGGCCTGGACGTTGATAAGAGATAAGGATGGGTTATCCCGATTTCCAAAGGCTGCCGGCCTTTGGTGGGTTCAGGGCTGCACCCTGACCGGGGGGTAGGGGGTGAAGCCCTCAAACGATAATCGCACACATCGAGGGAGGCGGTTGGGATGGAGGCGGTGGAACATAGCGTTGCGGTGCTGGCGGTGGCTATGGTTATCGAAGGGGCTATCGGCTATCCGGCATTGGTGCTGCGGACTGTGGGGCATCCGGTGATGGTCTTTGGTGCCATCATTGCGTGGCTTGACCGAAGCCTGAACCGCCCAGCCTGGAGCAAGCAGAGCCGACGGTTGGCCGGGGTCGTGGCGGTACTGGTGCTGGTGGCAGTGGTGCTGGCGGTAACGGTACCGTTGGCTTGGCGTTGCCAGAGCTGGACGGTTGATGGTGTGCCGGTGGGGTGGTTGATTGAGGCCGCGCTGGCCGCGACACTGCTGGCTCAACGCAGCTTGGGTGAGCATGTGGCGGCGGTGGCCGAGGGACTCGGTCAAGGGGTGTCCGAAGGTCGGCGAGCGGTGGCGCTGATCGTGGGTCGGGACACGGCGTCCTTGGATGAACCTGCTATTGCCAGAGCCGCCATCGAGAGTTTGGCTGAAAATTTCTCGGATGGTGTGGTGGCCCCAGCCCTTTGGTTGGCGGTGGGGGGATTGCCGGGGATTGCGCTATATAAGGCCATCAATACCGCCGACAGCATGATCGGTCATCGTTCACCCCGCTATCGGGCGTTTGGCTGGGCCGCTGCTCGACTCGATGATCTGGTGAATCTGCCAGCGGCTCGCCTGACGGCTCTGCTGATTGCCTTGGGTGCGGCCTTGACTCCCGAAGCCTCGGCGGGTGGTGCGCTTGCGGCGGCTTGGCGGGACGCCGGGCGTCATCGTTCCCCCAACGCAGGGTGGCCCGAAGCCGCCATGGCCGGGGCCTTGGGATTGCGGTTGGCCGGACCCCGGACCTATGGCGGCGAACAGGTCGACGAGGCCTGGATGGGCGATGGTCGGGCAGGGGCCACCGCCGCCGACATTGACGAAGCCTTGGCTCTTTATCGTCGCACCTGCCTGGTGGCGACGGCCTTGGTTGCCGGAAGCTATGCTTGGCTTTCGGGTTGGTAACGCCCAAGGTCGGCGAGCCGTGGGGTTCGACAAAAAAAATGATCGGAGGGGGCATCGGAAGACTTGAAATGTCTCCCGATGTCGTCCTATGGTCCCGGCCCGGGCGACGTTGGCCCGGACGCGATTGGGGCGTCGCCAAGTGGTAAGGCAGCGGATTTTGATTCCGCCATCCGGAGGTTCGAATCCTCCCGCCCCAGCCAATTTTTTCTCGTAAAAAGAATCCATAGAATCGACGCCTTAGCCTTGGCTGGGGCGTGCCTGTGATACCGGCGAGCCCTGATACTGACACATCGCCGGTCCTCGGGCCGCGACGGCGGCCCCG
>CAIXKV010000194.1 GCA_903920145.1 uncultured Rhodospirillales bacterium | reverse complement strand
GCCCTGATACTGACACATCGCCGGTATCGGGCCGCGACGGCGGCCCCGCGCGCCCATGCGCGCGAAGCCAAGGGCGCGGATGCGCCCGCCCGGCGTCTGAGGGCAGCCTTGATGAGTCACCATCAAGGCTCGATGGTGTCATTGTTATGGCTCGCTGGTCTCATCACCTCCTTGACCTCAAGGGTTCAAAGGGCCGGCTGGCACCTCTGCGGGTGCGGGGAGAGCCCACGAGAAGGCCCTACGCGTTCGAAATGATCGGGTCGCACGCTTATGAAAGAGACTCAGACCGGATCATCTCCATCCACAAAGCATCCGTCGCCCGTCCATCGGACGGGTGAGCAGAGGAGTGATGGCGGTTCCTTGGACCAGCGACGCTCGAGTGCTCATGACGCTCATGCTCATGACGCTCATGATGTTCACGCGGCTCACACTGTCCACAAGGACCACCACACCGCGCCATCCCCCTCCCCGACGGGTCACTCCCGGAATGACTCTGAACACGAAACCTCGGTCAAAAAGCCGCCATCTCACGCCGCGATTCCGCCCCACTCCAGGATTCCAGACGAGGACGACGAGGACGCCGTCGCCGCCGCACAAAACGAGGCCGTGAAAGCCGAAGCCACCCGACACTGGCGGCGGATTCTGTATCTTTCTGTGTTTCTCGGTATCACCGTAATTACTGGCATCGTTTGGGTGGAAATGTCGCGCTATCAGGCCCGATCTACCGAGGCTTTGCTGGCCGCGAAAATTTCCGCCGCGATTGCCGCTCATACCGCTCTGCACAGTCGGGACGGCGACAGCTACGAGGAAATTGCTCTGGTCGATTGGATTCGCCGCTGCCTTGGCGACAGCCTATCGCCATCCCACGACAAAGTGAGTCTCGGGGCTTCGGCGGAACAAACAGGACAAGCCCTCGTCGTCGCCGCCGAACGCCAATGCCTGCGGAATAAACTGGTTGAGCTGGCCACCAAACAGGTCATCGCCGAAGAAGTCGCCCGACAAGCCGGTTACGGTCTGGCCGCTGCTGAAACCAGCGCCCAAGCCAATCAGGAAATTCATTTCGTGATCGCGTTCAGCCGCGCCCACAACTACGCGATCCCGGATGAATTCAAGGTCTTTAAAAGCGATTCCAATATCCTGAAAAACCATGACGAACCTGCCGATCCGGAAACCGCCGCCTGGGACCGACTGCGACATTAAAAAAAACCGTGGCGCGCCCGCGACCGCCGCTGTGTCATACCATCGAGCCTTGATGGTGACTCATCAAGGCTGCCCTCAGACGCCGGGCTCTTGCCATTCGCTTCGGCTTGCTCATTTCCATGACGATGATGAGTTGCAATCTGTTTGGATAGCAAACTGAACAAACACCGGGGCCAACAATCGATCCCAGCCTCCCTGAAAGGGTCGATTTTCGCCTTCAAGGGCCTGGCTGATCCGAAAGTCATTGCGTAAAGCCCCAAGGCAGCCTATCAGCCCGTGTTCCCAGCCTTGTTGTCCTTCTGTAGGAGTCTCCCGACCATGAGCGATCCCGTCTTTCGGAAACTTGAAATCGTAGGCACGTCCGCCGTCAGCATCGAAGATGCCATTGCTCGGGGCGTTGCCGCCGTTGCCACCGGAGAAGCCGTCGACTGGTTCGAGGTGCTGGAAACCCGAGGCGCCGTGCGCGATGGCAAGGTGCACCAGTATCAGGTGGTGCTCAAGGTCGGCGTCCGCGTCAAGGCGTGACCGGCTCAACCCCAGGAGCCCGCCCCGTGAGCGACGAAACCACCCCCGCCCCCATCAAAACCAACGCCAATAGCAAAGCCAAATCGGCTGAGGCTCCCAGCACCGGCGAACGGATTGCCAAACGCCTTGGTCGCGCGGGGGTGTGTTCTCGTCGCGACGCAGAACGCTGGATCACCGAAGGCCGGGTTGCCGTCAATGGCCGAGTCCTGATCAGCCCGGCGGTGGTGGTCGGGCCGAACGACCGAATCCTGGTGGACGGTAAGCCTTTGGCCGAGCCGGAACCGCCGCGACTATGGCGCTATCACAAGCCCGCTGGCTTGGTCACCACGGCTCGGGATGAAAAAGGCCGGGCAACAGTGTTCGATCGGTTGCCGCCCGAGTTACCCAGAGTGATCTCGGTGGGCCGGTTGGATTTGACCACCGAAGGTTTGTTGCTACTGACCAATGATGGCGAGGTCGCGCGCTATCTGGAGTTGCCATCCACCGGCTGGGCCCGGCGCTACCGGGTCCGAGTCCACGGCACGGTTGAACCCGCGCGCCTGCTGGCTTTAGGCCGAGGGCCGACCATTGACGGCGTCCGCTACGGCCCCATCGAAGCCATCCTTGACCGTGAGCAGGGAAGCAATGCTTGGCTAACGGTCACGCTCCGGGAAGGAAAAAACCGCGAAATTCGCAAGGTCATGGAGTCCCTGTCCCTGACCGTCAACCGCTTGATCCGCGTCGCCTACGGCCCATTCCAACTGGGCAAGTTGCCCGAAGGCGCCGTCGAGGAAATCCCCCGCCGCGTGTTGAAGGATCAATTGGCCTTATTCTTCGGGGGGCCGGCGCCGACGGTAACTCCCGCCGTTTCCCCGGTCATCCCTCCGCCGTCTCCCCCTGCCCCGGTCCCAAGCCATGCGCGTCGTCGCCGGTAGCCATCGCGGGCGGACGCTGCAAGCGCCGCCCGGCCTTTCCGTCCGCCCCACCTCGGAACGCACCCGAGAAGCGGTGTTTAACATTCTGGCCCATGCCCGATGGAGCCCCGACGACAGGTCACCCCTGCTTGAGGCTCGCGTGTTGGATGCCTTCTGTGGCTCGGGGGCCTTGGGGTTCGAAGCGCTGTCACGAGGAGCGGCGTCTTGTCTGTTCCTCGATCGCAATCAAGCCGCCCTGGACTGCGTCCGCCAAAATGCAGCCGCGCTCGACGAGGACAGTCGCGTCACGATCTTGCGCGCCGACGCCACCAAGCCACCGCCGGGCCGGGTTCCGTTCACCCTGGCTTTCCTGGACCCCCCTTACGGGGAAACTCTGCTGGAACCCGCTTTGACCGCGCTGGCCGCCCATCATTGGTTTGCTCCGGGGGCGATTGTCGTCGTGGAAGCCGAGAATCGCGACCCTTTTACCCGGCCGAACCTGTTTGAGCCGCTCGATGAGCGGCGCTATCGGTATACCACGGTTCGCTTTCTTCGTTTTGGCCGAGAAACCCCTTATACCATCGAGCCTTGATGTTGACTTATCAAGGCTGCCCTCAGACGCCGGGCGGGCGCATCCGCGCCCTTGGCTTCGCGCGCATGGGCGCGCGGGGCCGTCGTCGCGGCCCGATACCGGCAGTGTGTCATTGTTATAG
>CAIXKV010000193.1 GCA_903920145.1 uncultured Rhodospirillales bacterium | reverse complement strand
GCCTTGATGGTGACTCATCAAGGCTGCCCTCAGACGCCGGGCGGGCGCATCCGCGCCCTTGGCTTCGCGCGCATGGGCGCGCGGGGCCGCCGTCGCGGCCCGAGGACCGGCGATGTGTCAGTATCAGGGCTCGCCGGTATAACATGGTCGCCGCGCATGCAGCGCAGCCGCGTCGGCACGGAAGCGACCTATCTTCTCATGCACAGGGTCTTCGAGGACTTGAGGTATCGTCGCTATGAATGGAAATGCGATAGCTTGAATGCCCGATCCAAGGCGGCGGCGGAACGCTATGGATTTCGTTTCGAGGGCCTCTTCCGTCAGGCGGTTGTTTACAAGGGGCGAAGTCGGGATACCGCGTGGTACTCCATCATCGATCGGGAATGGCCGCGCATTCGTTCGGCGTTTGAGCAATGGTTGTTGCCAGAAAATTTCGACAGCACCGGGAACAGCCTTCGGTCTTTGCGCAGCGTCATGGATAGAATCCCAGAAGAGAGGAATCCCGACGAGCCGTAACACTGACATAGTGCCGGTCTTCGGGCTGCGGTTGCTTGGCCTCTGTGCCTAGCCTCTGAAGGCGGCTTTGATGGCATCATCGACCGACCGTCACAAGAAAAGCTTCGTTCGAAAGGCGCTCGAAGCGAATATCCACGTCGAGAAAGCGGCGGATGATGTTGGCGGATGTCTTTGTGTGCTTGGTTGGGGTGACGGTTGTGAAGCGGCCAGACCCGGCCAACGCCATGGGTAACAGCAGTTGGTCGGCGAGGAACGGGCCTGCGAAAGCGGAAGAGGTCAGATAACCCATCATGCGGGTGGCGGCTTGCTTCCCGATGCTTTGCGCGGAAACGCCAAGCCGACCGAAGCCCGTTACAATCTCCGTCACATGTTCAAAGGCGGCCTCGAGGAGCAGGACATTGCCGGGGCCGACCGGACGCGGTGGGCGCTCCAGCCGGAAGGCCTGCTCCGGCCAGTCAAGAATGGCCTGCGCGCTTGCCAGTTCGCGCGTGCCGATATTGTCATCGAGCATGGACATGACAGCCGTAGCGGAGACCCCGACGAGCGGCCCGCGCTCAATCCATTCCGTAGGAGCCAGCGTGCTTGGCTCAAGTGCGATGTCTACCCGTCCTCCTCCCGCCGGATAAAAACCGTGGCGAAGCAGGCGCGCGGTGACATGCCCGCCCATTTGTTGGACCAGAGGCAGAAAGGTGCGGTCAATGAAATCGAACGGCGGTGCGTGGAGATTATGTGTACCGCCCTCAATCGTCAGCCGGGACGGGCGATCCGCCAGCAGCAATGGCAGCAAGAGAGTCTGTAGCACCAAGTTCGTACTGCCGGCGGTGCCAATGGCAAAGCGGTAGTCACCGGGAACCACCCGACCGGGTTTGAACAGGACGCTCTGGGCCCCCACGGCAACGCCCTCGCAGAGGGCGCTGCCGATTGTGCATGCGGCTTCAATGGCCGTGACATGTTGGCGCATCAATCCGGGCTTACTTCGGTTTGCCCGGATGTTGTCGATGCGGACTGTTTGGCCTGTCACCAGAGACAAGGCGAGCGCATTGCGCAAAATCTGCCCGCCGCCTTCTCCCTCTGATCCGTCGATGACGATCACGTGTCCAGTTTCCTTCGGCTGACGTGAAGGGTTTAACCCTTTACGCATAAAACCTGTTTCAAAGTATGGGCAATCTCTACCAAGTCCGCCTGAGCGGCCATCACCGTTTCGATTGGCTTGTAGGCTCCGGGGGTTTCGTCAAGGACGCCTAGATCTTGGCGGCATTCGACGCCCGTCGTCGCCGCAACATGGTCTTCGACGGTGAAGCGACGCAGGGCTTCATGCCGTGACATCAGTCGCCCGGCGCCGTGGGAACAGCTTTCGAAAGACTCCCGGTTGCCGAGACCCCGTACAATGAACGACCGCGTTCCCATGGAGCCCGGAATGATGCCCATGACGTCCTTGGCCGCTCGAACCGCCCCTTTACGCGTGACCAGGATGTTTTGGCCAAAATGCCGTTCGCGTTGAACATAGTTGTGATGGCAGTTAATCGCCTCGACTTCGGCATCAAAAGGCTTGGTGATAATGTCTCGCATCACCTTGATCATACTCGACATCATCAACCGACGATTCAGCGCAGCGAAATCCTGTGCCCAGCCGACAGCCTCGACATAATCGTCGAAATGTTGAGTGCCTTCGGGGAAATAGGCCAAATCCCGGTCAGGAAGATCAATAAACCAACAGCGCATGTCTTGCTTGGCCAATTCAATGAAGAATTGGCCGATGGCATTACCAATGCCCCTCGATCCCGAGTGCAGCATGACCCAAACACGTTCGCTCTCATCCAGGCAAATTTCAATAAAATGGTTGCCTGTCCCTAGCGTACCCAAATGAGTCAGGCTATTGGCTTTGCCGAGTTTCGGATATTTTGCCACGATTGCCGTGAATCGCGCGTCGAGGCCGGCCCAGGCCGCAGTGATGTCTGGCGGTGGCTTACCCCAGGAACCGGGGTCGTCTCGCTTGCCTTTCCCGACATCCCGACCGTGAGGGATCGCCTGCTCGATTGCGGCGCGCAAGGCTCTTAGCGTGTCGGGCAGGTCCGAAGCCACCAGAGATGTACGGACTGCCATCATTCCGCAGCCGATATCCACCCCAACAGCAGCCGGAATGACCGCGCCCTTGGTCGGAATGACCGAACCGACCGTGGCGCCGATGCCGACATGGACGTCGGGCATGACCGCCACATGATTCACCACGAAAGGCATGCGCGCTACGCGCTCAAGCTGAAGACGTGCTGCCGGCTCAATCTGAACACCACGGGTCCACATCTTGATGGGCAAGCCACCCTCGACATTTGCAATTTCGTAATTCCGATCCATCGGTTCCATCGGTTCCATCTCCTCGCTCTCCAGCCATTTTTATCGACGGGGTGCTGTTGACAAAATGCAGCCAGCATGCCATCCGGCTCGGCTTGCCGAAAAATCAGGCTAATACGCTCATTTTATTATAGTTTTTTCGGAGCAGGGAGGATTGGCGCTTAAAGGCGCGTGGCGATTTACGATAGCTAAAGATATGACCTTATATTATAATCTCGCTCATGAAGCCCCTTACCGTCATTGGATTCATCGGTTCCACCTTGGACGCCAGCAAGTCCGGCCCGGCCCGCTGGAACAAGTGGCGGCCATCGGTGGGGCTGTGCATGTATGAAGATCTGCGTGTGGACCGCTTTGTGCTTTTTTATGGTTGCAACTATGAACGGCTGGCTCGCTGTGTCATGAGCGATATCGCAACCGTTTCTCCAGAGACAAAAGTCGAGCTGTGCCTCATGGATTTTGATGACCCATGGGATTTTGAAGAAGTTTATGGAAAATTACTTGATTTTTCCCGTGCATTTTCCTTTGATAATGATCATGAAGATTATCTTATTCATATTACAACGGGAACTCATGTTATTCAGATTTGCCTGTTCTTGTTGACCGAGGCGCGTTTTTTGCCGGGGAAACTCCTTCAGACGCAGCCAAGGCCGTTTCAGCCTGATGGCGAGCGAGAGGGTTTTTAACAGAGTGCATTGACATTGCGCAAACATGCTCATACATTACCGAAATGAGCAGATTAGTGACGATAGGTGAGGCGGCGGACGCCCTTGGAGTCTCGGTGCAGACGTTGCGCCGCTGGGAAGCCGAGGGGC
>CAIXKV010000192.1 GCA_903920145.1 uncultured Rhodospirillales bacterium | reverse complement strand
GGCTGCCCTCAGACGCCGGGCGGGCGCATCCGCGCCCTTGGCTTCGCGCGCATGGGCGCGCGGGGCCGCCGTCGCGGCCCGATACCGGCGATGTGTCAGTATCAGGGCTCGCCGGTATGACACCATCGAGCCTTGATGGTGTCGCGGATTCGGTGCGCCGGTAAGCGGCGGCTGTTCCGTGTAACCCTGGACGGAGTCGGACAGGGGATGGGCATGAATAGGCACAACAGGCGGGCCGAAGCCCGGTCGAGGTGGAAGCCGATGAGCCACGGGGTCGGGGTGCCGGAACTGTTCGACGAAGCGCGCGCGCATTATCATGCCGGGCGTCTGGCCGAGGCCGAGGCGCTTTATCGCCAGGTTCTGGCCTTGGATCCGGCGCATGGCGAAGGGCTCCGTCAGTTGATCCAGCTTGCCCATCAGACGGGCCGGGATGCGCTGGCCATGGAGCTGTTGGGTCAGGCGATCGCGGCCGCTTCGGGCTGGTTCGAGGCTCATATGGCCTTGGGGGCGGCATTCAGGACTCGGGGCGAAGGGGAGCAGGCGATTCTGCATTATCAAAAAGCGATATCCCTGCGGCCAGACGCTCCCGATGCCTATAACAATTTGGGGAATGTTCTGTTGGACAAGGGTGATCTTGATGCGGCGGCGCTGGCTTATCAGCGGGCGATCACCCTCAAGCCAGATTATGCCGACGGCTGCAATAATCTCGGTGTTGTGTTCAAAGAGCGAGGGAAGCTCGATGATGCCGCCCTTTGCTATCGGTGCGCCCTGGCGTTAAGGCCAGACTATCCCGAAGCGCATAATAATCTGGGCAATATTCTCAAGGATCAGGGCGCTTACGAGTCTGCCGTCGAGCATTATTCCCGAGCCTTGTCGTTGCGGCCTCATTACGCCGAAGCCCATAATAACTTGGGAAACGCCCTGAAAGAGATGGGCCAGCTTGATGAAGCCATCGTTTGCTATCAGCAGGCAATTGCCCTCAGGCCTAACTATGCCGAAGCCTACAACAATCTTGGCAATGTTCTGAAAGACCGGCTCGAGTTGGATGAGGCACATACGCTTTACCAATATGCTCTGGAGCTGAAGCCGGATTATGCCGAGGCCCACAATAATCTCGGCAATGTTCTGAAGGACTGGGGGGTTTTGGATCAAGCTTTGGAACGGTACCTGCGCGCCATTGCCCTGAAGCCGGATTATGTCGAGGCCCACTGGAATGAATCCTTACTGCGGTTGGTGCAGGGGGATTTTCAGGTCGGCTGGGAAAAATATGAATGGCGGTGGCGCAAAAAAGACTTCGGCGACCACGGCCTGCCGGGATCCCTGTGGGATGGTGGCGATTTGACCGGGAAAACGGTCTTGCTCCATGCCGAGCAGGGATATGGCGATAGCATCCAGTTTATTCGCTACGCCCCATTGGTCAAGGCGGCGGGTGGTACCGTGATCGTGCGGTGTCCGGCGGCTCTCCTTCGGGTTTTCCAGGCGGTGGCTGGGGTTGATCAATGGATTGCCGAAGGGACGGAGCCATTACCCGCGTTTGATTGCCATGCGCCATTGTTGAGTCTGCCGCGTCTGTTCGCCACCGATGCCGCCACCATTCCGGGGGGCGCGCCCTATCTACGGGTGGACTCGGATCGATTGGCGATCTGGCAGGAGCGGCTGGCGGCGTGGTCCAAAGGCGGGGCGGGTTCGCTTAAGGTTGGGGTGGTCTGGCGTGGCAACCCCAAGCACAAAAATGACCGGAATCGTTCGATGCCGGCCTCGGCCATGGCGCCTTTGTGCCGGGTGCCGGGTCTCCAGCCTTTCGTGGTGCAAAAGGACATGACCGTCCCAGAGGCCGAAGCACTGGCAACGGGTGGCGAGCCAATTCCTGATCTCGGCCCCTATTTGCAGGACTGGGCCGAGACAGCGGCGGCAGTCTCGGCGCTGGATCTGGTGATCACCGTGGATACGGCGGTGGCGCATTTAGCCGGGGCGCTGGGCAAACCAGCCTGGGTTTTGTTGCCGTTCGCCCCGGATTGGCGGTGGCTGATGGCGCGGGACGATAGCCCCTGGTATCCGACCTTGCGCTTATTTCGGCAACCCCGGATCGGGGATTGGGAGGCTGTGATTGCGGCGGTTCTGGCAGCCCTTCCAGCAAGGCCTTTTTTGACCGGAACCGCCGGCCCGATCCCAAGTGCCCATGAGGCACAGCCCCCCTCTGTTACATCCTTGCCCCTGTTCGCGGAAAAGTCCCAGCCGGCCCTTTCGAAATGATTCAAAAGCCGCCATAGTTCGGAAGGTCGAGTCCCGAACCCGCTCTCCTGTCTGGTGGTCGCCATCTTGTCTTACCGTCGTTTCGCTCACCGTGTCGTCGTCTTTGTGTTCGGTGCGGTGGCGTGCTTTGTCGCCACACCCGGCCCTGCCGCTTCGCCCGGTCCTGCTGTCACGCCAGAAGCGGCGGTGGGCACCATCATTCCCCATCGGGCCATTTACCGATTGTCGTTGTTGTCGGCTCGGAGCGATAGCACGGTGACCGATGTTTCCGGCGCCATGATGTTTCAGTGGGCCGATGCCTGTGATGCCTGGACCATCGAACAGCATTTCAACATGGATTTCGTCCATGGCGACGGTGAAGAACTCCATGTGACCAGCAATCTCGCCACCTGGGAAGCCAAGTCCGGAACCCGTTATCGTTTTAATGTCCGCAAGACCGTCAATGGGAATGTGGACGAAGAGATCAAAGGTCAGGCCAGCCTGGATCCCGAAGGAAAGGGGGGGACGGTTCATCTGGATAAACCAGAGGCCAGCGATCAGCCCTTAGACGCGGGGGTTCTGTTTCCGACCCGGCATTCCCTGGTTCTGTTGGATCGGGCGCGGGCGGGGGATCGCTTTGTGATCCGCACGGTGTTGGATGGGACTGATGCCGAAGGGCCGACTGAGATCAGCGCCGTCGTCGGTCAGAGGGTCGCCCTGAAAGGTGGGATTGGTAAGGGCGTTGAAGACAAGGATCAGCCCAGTCAAGAGGTGCTGATGACCGACGCCAAGCGCGAGGTTCCGTTGCTGTCGGGTTCAGCTTGGCCAATGCGATTGGCGTTTTTTCCCATCAAGAGTGACAATTATGCTCCCGATTACGAGATGAGCATGATGATGCTGGATAACGGTATTGCGGAGTCAATGCAGCTCGACTACGGGGACTTTACGGTCAATGCTGTGCTGGAAACCTTGGAGCCATTGCCGAAATCCGGCTGTTGATCGCACCGGGAAAACTCTGTGTCTTTTCGTTCCAGGTTGATTGGGCGGTTGTGATCAGGGGGATTTCATGACTCGGGTGTCTCGCGGGCCGATTGTCATTCTCACTGGAGCCGGTATTTCCAAGGAATCCGGCCTTGAGACCTTCCGCGACAGTGACGGCATTTGGGCCAAGGTGCGAGTGGACGATGTCGCCACGCCCGAAGCCTTCGCGCGCAACCCTGCCCATGTTCACGAATTTTATAATATGCGGCGTCGCCGGTTGCAGGCCGGGGATATCGAGCCGAACGCGGCTCATCGGGCACTGGTGGAATTAGAGGCCCAGTGGCCGGATCCGGTGCTGCTGGTGACGCAGAATGTCGACGATCTTCACGAGCGGGCCGGGCATCAACGGCTGATCCATATGCATGGCGAGTTGCTGAAGGCGCGCTGTGCATTTTGTGGAGACGTTCAGGCGTGGCACGACGACCTATCGGTGGCGCTCTCGTGTCGCCATTGCTGCCGCAGCGGCGGTCTGAGGCCCCATGTGGTTTGGTTCGGCGAGATGCCGCTGGAGATGGAGACGATCTTCGCAGCCCTTTCGGAGTGCCGTCTGTTCGTTTCGATTGGAACGTCGGGGACGGTCTATCCGGCGGCGGGGTTTGTCAGTCTGGCCGCAAGTCACGGTGTCGAGACCGTGGAACTGAATTTGGAGCCGTCGGCGGGAGCCAGTCTTTTTGGAGAGTCGATCCAGGGAGAGGCTAGCGTCATTGTCCCGGCTTTTGTGCAACGCCTGCTGGCGGGGTTATGGGCTGGCGCATCCGCGCCCCTGGCTTCGCGCGCCATGGGCGCGCGGGGCAATTAGATATCAATGGCGTCGGCAGCTCGCCTGCGGGTCGGGATGATTTTAGTAATGCCAAGGTCGATAATGTGATCCCTCATGGGGCAATCATCCAGTGAGATATAGCTTTTCTTTTCGAAAGTGGCCATATAACCATTGATAATGAGCAAAGTCCCGTATCCGAAATCATCAATTTGTTTAATTTCATTGACATCAATAACGATTATTTTTGCATGGATATTTTGAAGTTGCTTGAGTGTGGCGTTAACAACGTCCTTGTGATCATTGATTAACGCGCCCTTCAATTCCAGGATAGCCACCGTGCCACGATTGATAATCCCGCAGGTTAGAGGCAGTTTTTGTTCATGGGAAGGCGGTGGGCGCGGCTGATCGGGCCGTGAAGGAGGCCCGTTACTCTTTTGACGGCGCGCGATTAGTTCCACAACTTTGCGCTGTAGCTTGGCCACGTCCAGCGGCTTGACCATCAGGTCATTGACCTTCATCCTCTGCCCTCTGATCAGGGCAATCAGATGCTCGTCAACAAGGCCTGTGATCATAATGACGTGGGCTTTTTGGATATACGGATCGGCTCGAAGCTCCATTAAAAATTCCAGGCCGGTCATACGCGGCATCATGTTATCAAGTAAAATAAGATCATGGCGTCGGGATCGAAAGCAACGCAATGCTTCCATGCCATTACCGGCATAGTCAATATCCGATACGCCGACCGCTGAAAGGGCCTTTTCCATGACTGATCGCATCGTAGGACTATCGTCGACAATCATGGCGCGCAAATCAGTCATTGATCCTACCATGTGAAATATCGATGACGGTGATCCCGCGACCCTACTTTAAAAATGACATCGATGTTACCCTAACTGGCCTTGATCCGCCAAGGCCAAAGCCAGTCGCTGCCACGTTCGAGAGCGCGCAGAGGGCGTTTAGGTCATCGCCATAGGGTATCGGCTGCGGCGGCGTCGATTTCGACCAAGGGTGTACGTTGAGGCGGTGGGGCGCCGTTAACGCGCAATCCCAGCAAAGCTTCAATCAAAGGCTCCGAGCCGGCGTGGCGGACGATTTGGCCGCGTGCGGCAACCTGGGGATGGTCGGGTAGAGCGTCAAAGGAGGGCAGGGCTTCAAAGCAACAATCCTCGGGGTCAAGCAGGCGGGTCCAATGGGCCAAGGGCTGGGCTGCAAACATCTGGGCCAATTCACCCGTGAGCGTGTGTTGGGGCATCGGCTCATTTTGACGGGCGATCCAATCCGTGCGGCCCACCGCTCGGCAAAAGGCATCCCAGAATTTGGGCTCGATGGCGGCTAGCGCCACGAAATGGCCGTCAGCGACGCGGTACAGGCGATAATAAGCAGCGCCGCCGGTCAGCAGACCGCTTTCGCGTGCTGGCAAACGGCCTCGGGCCGCCAGAGTCATCGGGACGGATTGCCAAGCCAAAACGGTTTCCATCAAGCTGACGTCTAGGTAGACGCCGCCACCGTTCCGTAATCGTCCAAAGAGGCCCGCCACTGCGGCCAAGGCTGCTTGTTGGGCAGCGGCGTGGTCGCTCATGGGCGGACAAACCATGACGGGCGTTTCGGCGGTGCCCGAACCGATCAGCCCGCCCCCAACCGCCGCATAGGTCAGATCATGGCCGGCGCGAGGTCGGTAGGGGCCGGTTTGCCCCCAGCCAGAGAGCGCCACATGGACCAATCCGGGATTGATCGCGGCCAGCCGCTTTCGGTCCAGCCCCAGGCGGTCAAGAGTGCCGGGGCGGAAGCTTTCGATCAGCACGTCAGCGCGCGCCAAAAGCCGCTCCACCGCCTCTTGCCCGGTTGGGGTTTTGAGGTCGAGCTTGACCACCTGTTTACCGGCATTGACCAGCTTGTAATCAGGGGCCCATCCGTCGGCATCGGGTGGACTGAACTGACGGAGCGGGTCGCCAGCGGGGGGTTCGACCTTGATCACCGATGCGCCCAAATCCGCGAGAATCTGGGCGGCCAAAGGCCCCGGAAAATATTGACTGACATCCAGAACCCGAATTCCCGCGAGCAACGATATGGTCATGATGCACCGTGACTGTTGATGACAGGTTTGGCAAGCCATCCCTAAGACCGCAAAAAGAAGGGGACAGAGGGCTGTTTGGCGGTGCCTGATTTTGGCGGTGCTCGACAGGGCGTCGAGCCGCCCGAATCATAGCCAGATATCCAACGAATTCCCTTGAAAAAGTACGGATTAAATCTTCATCAGTTATGGATTGTTACGGGTCGCAATAAAATCAAGAAAAATATGACCATTGGTGATCGTCGAGAGGGGCGTAATCGGTGGTCTTGACCTACAACTAATATCTTAAACCGTCTGTCCAATCTTGACCTCTATTGATCTTTATGGGATAGCTCCGAGTCATCGTGATTAAGAAGGGAAAGCGAGCGTCCTCGTCGCGGGCTTGGCGTTGGGTGGGGTCGCGAAAAAGGGGCCGCTGCCCGTGCCAGGGCTCCTGATCTGGGCGCCGACAAGGGGATTGTTGCGATCTTCGAGACCGGAGAGAGGCGATCACCACGGCGCAAAGTGACACTAATCTTAACACAAGACATATTGCCAGACCAAATGAAGGAAGTGTTCCGTGAAGCGGAGAACGCGGGGAAAGGGCGAGGGCCCAAACGAGATCGATGCTCTTGTCGGCGAGAGGCTGCGCGAATTGCGGATGCTGGCCGGTATGAGCCAGGGGGACTTGGCAGCAACTATTGGTCTAACCTTCCAGCAGTTGCAAAAGTATGAACGCGGTGTCAATAGAATTTCCGCGAGCAAGCTCTATCTGCTATCGCGACACTTGAATGTCCCTGTTTCGGCACTGTTTGTCGGGCTGGATGGGGCGCGGGGCGGAGATGTGTCGGTGTCGTTTTCGGCTGGTATGGCTCCAGAGACCGAGGGGGTGAGTGGTGGCGATAGCCATTTGCGCTCGAGGGAGGCGCTGGTGCTGGCCCGGCACTTTATGCGAATCAAGGATGACCAGGCACGGGCGGCCATTAAGGCGTTTGCCGACGCCTGTGCGGGGCTGGGCTCGGCGGGGGCTCAGTCGGATTCGGACACGGTACCAGCTTCGATGACGCGGGTTAGGGGGGCTCTGCTATCCGACTCGGATGAGTCGCCTCGACGGGGGCGGCGGCCACGCGGGGTGGTTTGGCATCCTACCGATATTGGTCGACTGTGATCATACCGGCAAGCCGTCGCGGCCCGATATCTCGGCCTTGATCCCGATGCCTCGGCCTTGATGTTGAGGCATCAAGGCCGCCCTCTGGCGGAGGCGCAGCCTAGGGACCGACACTGTGTCGTGGTCGGGGCTCGTCGGGATCCTTTTTGTCGCGGGTGCGGGTTTATCGCGGGCGCGGGGGGTGGGGCGGTCGGGTGGCCATGAGGGTCCGGTAACGCTCCAAAAACAGCGCCATGGCCTCGTCAGGGCCAACCGGCACGATGAGTGTTTCTGCCGGAGGGGGGAGATCCCGCCAATTGAGACGGTGCGGTGCACACAGATCCCGCAGCTCGGTGGCAAGGGCGCGCTGGTCGGCGATCTTGACCACCTCCGGTTCGGGAGAGCGAAATCCGAACCGTGCGGCCAAGGCGTCTTTGAGCGGGGCGACGGCGTCCCGGATTGCTGGGCGGCCAATGCGGATTTTCCAGGGCGTTGGCCAATCTCCGGTGAAGGCCTCTTCGCTGTCGTGCATCAGAGCATCAAAAGCGAAGGCCGGTGGTGCCAGTTCGCTGGTCAGGACGCAGTGCTGGGCAACGCTGTAAAAGGACCGGGTATTGCCGACAAACCGGCATTGGTAGGCCAAAGGCCGGGCAATGTCTTCGATGTCAAAGCGGCTGAAATCGGGGCGTTCAAGGTCCACCGTTCGGCCAGAATAGGTCAACAGGACCGCCGTTGGTTCGGGGAGGTCGAGGAGGTCGAACTGGTCGGGATCGGCTTGGGGCCGAGAGCGGAATCGGGGATGGCGGGCCATCCCGCGATTATACCAGAGGCCGGGGTTCGTGAGGCAAGCCTTCCTGCGTGGGGCCGCCGTCGCGGCCCGAGGACCGGCGATGTGATACCATCGAGCCTTGATGGTGACTCATCAAGGCTGCCCTCAGACGCCGGGCGGGCGCATCCGCGCCCTCCAGAGTCACATGGGGACTTCGCGCGCATGGGCGCGCGGGGCCGCCGTCGCGGCCCGAGGACCGGCGATGTGTCAGCATCAGGGCTCGCCGGTATGACATTATCAATGACTCAACAGGACCGGCACCGTCATATGCTCGAGAATAAATCCGGTCAGACTCCCCAACACCAAGCTTTGTAAGCGATTACGGCCATAAGCCCCCATCACGATCAGATCGCACGATAGATCGGTGGTGATGTTGAGGAGGGTATCCCCGACCTCGTGGGGGTCTCGGATAACGTGGGTGGCTTCGGCGCGAATGCCATGATGGGCCAAGTGCCGGGTCATGCCCAGGGCCGCCCCTTCGCCGACCTCGGCCCGTCCCGGCGCCGTATCGATGGCTAACAGCGTGACCGACTGAGCGCGCTCTAAGATCGGGAGAGCGTCAGCCACTGCCCGCGCGGCCTCTCGGCGACCGTTCCACCCCACCAGCACTCGCCGTCCGACCGTGTCGAAATGTCCGACATAGGGCACCACCATCACCGGACGACCACAGGCGAACACCAGAGCCTCGGGTTCGAGTTGGAAGGGCTCCTGAGGGGCCGCCGGATCCGCTTGCCCGACCACCACCAGATCGGCATAGCGGCCATGGACCGAGGCCACATCGGAGGGCGCGCCGCTCACCGCTCGCCATTCCGACCGGGCTAACCGATCGGCGCGCCTGACCCTTTCATTGAAGCCTGAACGGGCTCGGGCAGCGCGGGTCTTTTCTTCAACTTCCCAAATTGCGTACATATCCTCGGTCAGAAAAGCTTCAACATAACTTGGCAGACTGACCGGCGACGATATGTAAAGCCCAGTAAGATGGGCGTCGTGCTCTGTCGCCAACGCCAACGCCACGTCAATCCGCGTCTCTGCCGATGGTTGTTCATCGACGATGACCAGGATGTCTCTGAGCGTCATAACAGCCTCCCCCGCCTCGACCCGAGGCAACGCCGCCACCCCCATGATGTCGCGCGTCTGACGGCCCGATGCTTCCCATATCATACCATCGGGCCTTGATGGTGACTCATCAAGGCTGCCCTCGCGGCCCGAGGACCGGCGATGTGTCAGTATCAGGGCTCGCCGGTATGAATCCGCACTTGCCCTCAGGGTCACGGCCTTTGGTGGGCCGGAGCGGCTTTTCTGTGTGCACAAGGACGCCCCCCGAAATCCCTGCTTAACCTTTCTAGGGCATAAATTGCCGAGCGCCCGCTCATATCGACCCAATATCCTAAAAATACGCTATGATCGGGATCGAATGTTGCTCAATCGACCGCACCGCCAGACTCGCCTTAAGGCGGTTATCGACCTCGCCCCAGGGTTGATTTACAATGGCCTTTGACGTTGCGCCCAACACCACTCACCCATCGCCTCCCGACTCGGATATGGGGGAGCGTATGTCGCCTGGTGGGTTTCTCCGCTGGATTGAAACACGGCCTGTTCAGCTTTGCGTCGTTGGTGCCGATGGTTGTTTTCGTTATGCCAATGACGGATTTGCGGCTTTTATCGGGCGGCCCGTGGCCCAGATCGCGGGTCATACTGTCGCCGAAATTCTGGGAACAGCCGTCGCGCGCGACCTCAGGGCCCTTGGCCAACGGGCCATGGGCGGTGAAGCCGTGGTCTTTGATGATTGGACGACGGACGCCGGTGGCCGCCTGCGCTTTCTGCGTCGGATATTAACGCCGCATTCGGCGGATCAGGATGGTCAAATCACAGCCTATTCGGTGATGATCATCGATCGTACCGACGATTTGGCCGCCGATGCCGCCCTTCATCTGAGTGAGGCCATCAAGACCGCTGCCATCAACAACGCCCGCGACGCCATTATCGCCACCGACGATCATGGAATCGTCATCGATTATAATCCGGCGGCGGTTCAATTGCTGGGCTACACCCGCGATCAGGCCCTTGGGCGTCAAATCGTTGATCTGATCATCCCTTCCGAGTTGCAAGCCGACCATTTGCGCGGTTTGACACGGGCTCGGGGCTCGGATCATGGCCAAACCTTGCATCGACGTTTGGAAACCGAAGCCGTTCGTACCGATGGCGAACGGATTCCGGTGGAACTGACTCTGGCCGATGTCATCGTTGGCGAGCGGCGCTTGCTCGTCGCCAATCTCCGAGATCTCTCGGAGCCACGGCACGGTAGCGAATCCCGCACCGCGCTATCCTATCATGATCCGGTAACGGGACTCGGCAATCGGGCAATGCTGATCAGCCTGATCGAAGGCAGTCTGTTCCGGCAGGATCCGGTTGTGCTGGTCAATCTTCACATTGACCGTTTTTCCAGCATCCGTAATAGCTTTGGTCACGCCTTTGCCGACGAATTGCTTATTGGCTTGGCTGGCCGCTTGATGGGCGAAGTGATGCCCGGAGAGCATCTTGTGCGGGTTGGAGATCACGTGTTGGCGCTGTTGCTGCGTGGGTGGCGCGATGATCCGACGATCCCACGGCGACTCGATGCCGTCGCGGACATTTTACGCTCTGTGGTCACGCCATCGGGTGCAGCCGTTTTTTTATCGGCCAGTGTTGGGATTGTTGCGGCGACCATTAACCATGAGGCTCCCGAAGACCTCTTGCGTGATGCCGAAATCGCGACCAGTCGTGCCCGTGAAACCGGCGGCTCCAGAGTCGTGTGGTTCGATCCCTCCATGCACGCCCGCGTCATTGATCAGGTGAGGACTGAGCATGACCTGCGTCATGCTCTCACTCTTGAGTCCGGTCTTTGGGTGTCATATCAGCCCATCGTTGAACTGGTCAGTGAGCGTTTGGCTGGGTTCGAAGCTTTGGTTCGCTGGAACCATCCAGAACGGGGACAGATTCCGCCGGTTCACTTTATTCCTATTGCTGAAGAAACCGGGTTGGTGGTCACATTGGGGCGTTGGGTTTTGGCGGCGGCCTGTCGCCAACTGGTCCGATGGCAAGCCCAGCGTCCGCCCGGCATGCCCGAGCTGTTCATGAGCGTCAATCTGTCGCCACGTCAGTTGGAAGAGCCAGGCTTTGCCGACACCGTTCGCGCCGTCATCGCCGAGACCGGCGTGAATCCCAAATGGTTGAAATTGGAGCTGACCGAAAGTGCGGTGATGCGCCGGCCCGAAGAGTCCATCGTGATCTTGCGGGAACTGAAGAGCCTGGGGGTGGGATTATCCATCGACGATTTTGGAACCGGCTATTCCTCTTTGTCATATCTGCATAAATTTCCCCTGGACAGCATCAAGGTTGATCGTTCTTTCGTCAGTGCTCTTCATCTGTCCGAGGAAAATCGCGCGATTGTGCGAATCATCGTCGATTTGGCTCGGTTGCTGGGGTTTGATGTGATTGCCGAGGGCATCGAAAGTGAATCCGATGCCAATCTGCTGCGGGCGTTGGCCTGCGACTACGGCCAAGGCTATTTTTATTCTCGGCCCCAGCCGCCCGAAGTGATGGAGCAAATCCTGCGGACTCCGCTTCCTTGGCGGCGCTGAAAACCGGACGAAGGACGTTGGGCACCGGACTCTCATGCGTTGGCGGTGGTTGAACCGGGCACGATTCCGGCCTATTGATCTTTACTCGCGCGAGAGGCCGCCGTTGTCCCCATCGGCAGCGGTCGCTTGGTGGCGCGCCTGATGGAAGTGCCGACACTTGAGTATGGAACCGGGAGACCTTGACGCCATGGCCGATGCCCCTTATCTCCGTGCCGATGACGACGACGACGAGAACGGCGAAGAGCCGGGGACCGATAAGCCCGAGGCGCCGGGCAAAGACGCCGCCCCTTTCTCCACCGTTTCACGGAACCTGTTCGCGTCCCGCACGGTGCTGATCTTCGGCCAGATCACTATGAAGCTGGCCCAGGAGATTTCGGCTCAACTGCTGGCGCTCTCGTTCGAGAACGACGATCCGATTCGGGTTATCATCAATTCGCCCGGCGGTCATGTGGAAGCCGGCGACACCATTCACGACATGATTCGCTTCATTAAGCCGACGGTGAAGATTCTCGGAACGGGCTGGGTTGCCAGTGCCGGTGCCCATATCTTCCTGGCAGCCCGTCGTGAGCAGCGGTTTTGTGTGCCGAACACACGTTTCTTGATCCATCAGCCGTTGGGCGGGATTGGCGGCAAGGCCACCGATATCGCCATCGAGGCCAAGGAAATCATCAAGATGCGGCAACGTCTGAATGTTATTATTGCTCGGGAAACCGGCCAGCCGTTGGAAAAGGTCGAGCGGGACACTGACCGCAATTACTGGATGAGTGCGACCGAGGCTAAAGCCTATGGTATCGTAACGCATATCATCGAAACACACGCGGAATTCGTCTAGGGTTAGCATTTGGGCGGTGGGGTGGGCGCAAAAACAAGCGCCGCGCCCCGTTGGCTCGGTTCGGTGGTTTGCTCCAGTATCACCCTGCGCAACTCTGACGGCCAAGGGCTCACGGTCAGAGGAGTTGCCTGTGATCACAAAAAAAGATTGGATTTTAGATGAAGATGATTATATGTTCCAATGGGTCGGTTTTATCCTCCCACAGCGACAGTTTCGACGTGAAACTTTAACGACCTGTTTAAATGATTCGAGGGTTAAGACCATGGCGGCAGTCCGGCATATTTTGGTGGTTGATGATAGTCTACTGGCCAGGATGATGTTGAAAAAATTTATTTCAAAATTACGACCTGACTGGATACTTTGTGAGGCTAAAGATGGCAACGATGCTTTGGAAAAAATTGGCGGAAAAATCGTTGATATAGCCTTAATAGATTATAATATGCCGGGAATTTCTGGAATTGAGTTGGCAAAAAAGGTCAAAGAACAATTTCCAAAGGCTGGGATGGCCTTGATAACTGCAAATATTCAAGATTATATTATAAATGAAGCTAAAGCCATGGGAATTTCATTTATCTCCAAACCCATTGAAGAAGAGAAAATCGCTGCATTTTTTAACTCTATGGAGAAATGACGATGAATCTTTCTGAATTTGAGCGCGATGCGATTTGTGAATTGGTTAACATTGGTATTGGTCGGGCCGCCCGGTCGCTCGGCAAAATGGTTGATGATCGAGTTCTTTTAACAATTCCAGCGATTGAATTGGTTGAGCATGTTGATGTCGAAGCGATGTTGACCAGCCAAACAGACAGCACCTTAACGGCGATTCGGGAACGTTTTTCTGGCGCTTTTCAGGGGGATGCTTTTCTAGTTTTCCCGGAAAAGCACAGTCTAGAGCTTGTACGGTCGCTTCTGGATGAAGAAACCCCGATTGAGACACTCACAGACCTGGAGCAAGAATCGCTGTTGGAGGTCGGAAATATTGTTCTGAATGCTTGCCTGGGAACATTTACCAATATTCTCTCGTGCCGGCTTGATATTGATCTACCTGTTCTTTGCTGCGGTTCTATTGGTAACATTTTAGGCGCCAGAGCAACTTCGGAAAATACGATTTATATGGTAATGCGGATTGATTTCACGACCCAGCGTAAAATGATTAAAGGATATCTGGTCTTTCTTTTTGATAGTGAATTCACTACGACCTTCCTGGCTCAGATCGATTCCTACATCACCAAAAACCAATGAACGATCCCAGCAAATATACCACCGGCGAAGTCGATGCCCTTTTACATCAAGGGATCGATAAAGCCGATATTGGGTATATCGTGATCGACAAGGATACGCGTGTTCTTGTCTGGAACAAGTGGATGGAGCATGCCTCGGGCAGGCTCCAAGGCGACGCTCTCAATCGTCCCCTGGCTGAGATTTTTCCCGAGATTCGCGATAGCCGTTTGGAAGACGCTATTTCTAACGCGCTTGAGCGAGGTATGGCTGGGCTTCTGTCCGCTAAACTGCACCGTGCGCCCCCTTTGACATTACGGCGAGGCGACGGCGGGATCGCACGCCTGACCAATCCGGTTATTATCCTGCGCCCTCTCAGTGGCATCGAAACAGATCGGCATGGCTGCCTGATTCAAATCATCGATGAAACCAATTCTGCCACACGGGAGAAAACGCTCCGGGCTCAAGCCATCACCCTAAGGGCACAGGAAGAACAGCTTAGGACATTGTTCGAAGCCATTAATGACACAGTGTTGCTTTTGGATGAGAATGGCCACATCGTTGCCCTGAACGATACCGCTTGTTTGCGTTTAAGTGGGACAAAGCCTGATATATTGGGGCGTTCTTTTTTTGATTTACTGCCAACGCCGAATGCTTTAACCTATAGACGATATTTTAATGCCGTTATTGACTCTAGGACGCCACAGCGATTCGAAGATACCTTGGGTGACGGCACGTATCTTGTTTCAATGTATCCAGTTCCTAACGGTCAAGGTCGTATTCAGCGCATTGCCGTTTTGGCCAGTGATATTACCGAACGAAAATTGTTCGAGAAGCGTATCTTTCACTTGGCCCACCATGACGCCCTGACGGGCCTCCCCAATCGGGCCTATTTGCTGGATCGAATCGAGCATGCGATCAATGTTGCCGGGCGGACTCGTCGCCGGGTCGGATTGGTGTTTCTAGACCTTGATCACTTCAAAGCCGTCAATGACACCATGGGGCATGATTCGGGGGATGCTCTGCTTAAGACGGTGGCCAATAAACTGACTTCGGTGGTCCGAGCCAGTGATACCGTGGCGCGCATGGGCGGAGATGAGTTTGTCATTCTGCTGGAGCCAGCGGGGCAGGATCAGGACATCGCTCGCATGATGGAGCGGATCATTGCGGCGCTGGACCTGCGCTGGGGAACCGGGGCCGATACCGTGCGGGTCACAACGTCGATCGGCGTTTCGGTTTTCCCTGATAATGGCAATGATGCTCGTTTGCTGATGAAAGCAGCGGACACGGCGATGTACGCTGCCAAGTCAGAAGGCCGCAATCGATTCCAGTTCTTCTCGGAAGAAATGACGATTCGAACGCTGAAGCGCCTTCATTTGGAACGAGAGCTGCGCGAAGCTGTGCCTAATGATGAATTCATTGTGCATTATCAGCCTAAAATCTGTTTTGAATCCAATCTGATCTGTGGGGCCGAAGCTTTAGTCCGGTGGCGTCATCCCGAGCGAGGATTGCTGGCGCCCTCGGAGTTCATTCCGTTGGCTGAAGACACGGGAATTATTGTTGAAATCGGCGAATGGGTGTTGGAACGGGTCTGTAAGCAGATTGCCGAATGGCTGAAGGTGGGGCGGGCGCCTTTGTCTATTGCGGTTAATGTTTCGCCGAGGCAACTTTTTTCGAATAATTTTGTCGATTTTGTTACAAAATGTCTCGAAAGATATCAGGTTCCTCTAAAATTTCTGCAAATAGAGATAACTGAAAATGCCATTATGTCTGATTTGGCAAAAGCAACACTAATTCTGCTAAAACTGCGTCATCTTGGCATTTCGATTGCCATTGATGATTTTGGCACTGGATATTCTAGTCTATCGTATCTTTCGCGTCTACCGATAGATGTTATTAAAATTGATAGGTCTTTTGTTGCGGGACTGGCGGATCGTAATGAAAATCTTGAAATTATCAATGCTATTGTTTCGTTAGGGCGATCCCTTAAGATGATCGTTGTGGCGGAAGGCATCGAGACTATTAAAGATGTCAATGTGTTAACAGAGGCTTGCTGTCATCTTGGCCAAGGCTATCTTTTTGCCAAGCCAATGGCGGTTGCGGATCTAGAAAAATGGTTGGATGCAAAAGGTTACCTTGGCGATTGTTGGGGATGCAAGAAGCGGATAGACGGCGATCTTCTCGATGATCAGGGTTTGAAAAAGCTTTGTCGGTGATTTTGGGGAAGGGGTAATGCCGACGGGCCCTCACAAAAAATGGTGCACCGTCGATCTCCAGGCTGCCGTCGCAGCCCTACGCCCTGCGGGTGCGCTCTGCGCCTTGCGGGGGCAAGGGGGGGAGCGTTACGGCTTTGAAGCATTCCTGACTCGGAGATAATCCGAGATGCGCAGGTCCATGCCCAAGACATGAGATAATATCCAATCTCCAAGGAATTCGATAAAGTCAGAATTTTCGTCGTCGCCATTCGCCAAGGCTACTCCCAAGTCTTCCATGTAGTCATAGAATAATTGGTGAGCGGATTTGTGATCTGAATAACCAGGGTAGTTCATCGCCAACATCATATCTTCTTCGACTTTGAAATGGTTAACGGCATATTCGGCCAGCAAATTGAGCGTTGCCTGATTGAGTTTGCCTCCAGAAGGCTTTTGCATATTTAAAACAATTTCGTTGTAAATTCGGATGAGTTGCTCATGATCTTGATCAATCGCGGCAACGCCAACTTTGTAACGATCTTTCCAAGCAATTGGGGCGACAACCGAACGACAAGGCATGACCAACCTCCCTTGGCGAGGGCAGGCCCACAGGGGGCCGTGGCCTCTCGCCCGTTCCAGCACCAACCGCAAAGCCTAAGGCCCGGTTCTCGGCCTTGGGGGACTCGAAGTCCCCCTTCAACTAACTCCGCTTGAGCACCCGTCCGGCCACGGCGTCGAGTCGGTCCAGAACCGCAGGATCCCGTTTCTCCGGGGCGGTGATCAAGGCGTTATCCAAGGTGGTGTGACAGCCGCAGTGGCAACTTTGTTCGCGGACTCGCAAGAGCGGGGCTGCACGCCGGACCAGACTGCGGGCCCGATCGGCATTGTCCAATAACACCTTGATAATGGCGTCCACCGTGACATGATCGTGGTCTTCATGCCAGCAATCATAATCCGTCACCATAGCCACCGTGGCGTAACACATCTCGGCTTCACGGGCGAGCTTGGCTTCCGGCATGTTGGTCATGCCGATAACGTCGCAACCCCAGGATTGATAAAGCTGCGACTCGGCCTTGGTTGAGAATTGCGGGCCTTCCATGACCAGATAGGTGCCGCCACGTTGATGCTTAATGTCTAGCTCTTTCAACGCAAACTCAACGGCATCGCCTAAACGCGCGCAGACCGGGTGCCCGAATCCGACATGAGCCACCATGCCGGTTGTAAAAAACGATTTGGTGCGGGCAAAGGTTCGGTCAATAAACTGGTCGGCGATGACAAAGGTTCCGGGCGGCAGATGCTCTTTCAGCGAGCCCACGGCCGACAACGATAAAATTTCGGTGACTCCGGCCCGCTTCAGGACGTCGATGTTGGCCCGGTAGTTAATTTCCGAAGGAGGAACCCGATGGCCACGGCCATGTCGAGGCAAGAATACCAGAGGTTGGCCGTCCAGTTCGCCAAATAATAACTCGTCCGATGGGGTTCCGAACGGAGACTCCACCGCCCGCCACTGCTTCTTAATCAAACCATCAATGTCATAAACACCGCTACCGCCGATAATGCCCAAAACCGGAGGCATTCCTGGAATGGTCATGGTCTTTTCCTTCACCGATCTGATCCCCGTCGTATCCGAAAACGTCCTGCAACGATCATAACGGCGCCGGAACCACAAACGAAGCGAAACCGAGTGGCGACAATCTGACAGCTCGCAAATGATTCATCGATTAACCATACTCCGCCTCCGCTCCCGCTGGGCGGGGCCAACTTCGATCAGACGAGACCGCTGATGTTCAAGGGTCGCGAAAGGGCTTGGTCACCGTACATTGCCGGCGTGATCATCGGGCTGCTATTGGTGCCAGCCATGGTTGGCGTCGATACCACGCTGGACCCTTCGACCGGAATCGTAACCCTGGCCGAGGCGGTCCTTGCTCTTGCTGTCCCTGGTCGTGCTCAATCCGGGGACGGGGCGATTTCGTTGGAAAATATCAGTCTGTGGTGGCAGGTCGCCTTGTTGGTGGGAATTGTCCTGGGGGCGCGGCTGTCGGCTACAGCCACCGGCAGCCGACGTCGGGTGCCGTCTCCGATTTGGGCCACCGCGTTGGGCACCGCCTCGCCGGGGATTCGGGCCTTGACTGGCTTCGTTGGGGGCTTTTTGCTGCTGCTGGGGGCATCATTGGCGGGCGGAGGATTGACCGGCCATGGCCTGTCGGGGCTGGCACAATTGGCGGTGAGTTCTATCATTGTCCTGGCGGCTATCATCATCGGCGGTCTCGTGGCGGGCCGATTGCTGCACCGGCCTTAAGCCAAAAAGAGGAGCCATAGAGCGGCCATGACCACCTTCGCCACCCTCAGTCTCGGCTTGGTGATTGGTATCCTGTTTGGGGTCTCGCTGGAAAGATCCCGGGCCTTTGAGCCCGGCGTGGTGATCGGACAGATGCAGTTTCGTAATTTTATTTTGGTTAAACTCTGGTTCAGTGCCATTGCCACCGCGTTGGTCACGGTCACATTGCTCCATGAAATGGGATTCGTCACCCTTCATCCAAAGCCGGTGCACGGGGTTGCCGATATTCTGGGCGGGGTGTTGATCGGGGTGGGGATGACTCTGGCTGGAGGGTGCCCGGTGATGATCTTGGCTCAGATTGGTGCTGGTTATCGCGATGCTTGGTGCGTGGTTTTGGGTGGCCTTGCCGGAGCCCTGACCTTTGCCGCCTTTGCCTCTTTGCTGCATCCGCTGCTGATCGGTGGGCCGGGCTCTTTGACCTTGGCCGGTCTGTTGGCCACGCCGTTTCCGGCTTTGGCCGTCGCCGTCGGCGTTGCGCTCTTCGCCTGTATCATGGCGATGGAACGACTGAGGCCCTGGCGGTTGGATCTCGGTCCCCAGGCCGATGGCGTCCTTCACGATCGCCCATCGGTGCCCGATCCGCTCCACGCCTCGGATGGTCGCGAGCCGTCATGAGCGACAAAACCCCGATTATCGTTTGGTTTCGCCGGGATTTAAGGCTGTCTGACCATCCGGCGCTGTCGGCGGCGGTCGAGGCCGGGCGCCCTCTGATTCCGGTTTATATCCACGATCCGGACGCCGATGATCCCTGGCCAACCGGCGCCGCCGGACGTTGGTGGTTGCGCCATAGCTTGGCACATCTGGCGGATGCTCTGGCAGCGTGGGGGGCGCCCCTGCTGTTGCGGCAAGGGCCCGAAGCCGCGACGCTGGCGGATTTGGCCGCGAGCTGTGGGGCGCGAGCGGTTTTTTGCAATCAGGTGGCCGAGCCCTGGCGCCAAGCCCAAGATATCGCAGTTTCGGAAAGCCTTGCCCGGCGTGGCGTCGGTATGGCGTTCTTTTCCGGTTCGGTGCTGTTTGATCCTGAACGGTTGATGGCAGGCCGCGAACGTCCCTGGGCAATTTTCGCCCCTTTTTGGCGGCGTTGCCTGAGCTTGCCGCCGCCGAATCGTCCGCTTCCTGTTCCTTCGGCGCCTGCCACGCCGCCAGGGCCGGCGGCGTTGTCCGGTCCTTCTCCTCACGCGCTTTTGGATGCGTGGCGACTGGTGCCCGAACGACCCGGAGGGTGGGATGGCCTCGCCGCCGCTTGGACTCCCGGAGAAGCCGCAGCTCAGGCGCGCCTTTCTGCCTTCCTGGATGACACAGCCTCCGACTACCAACAGCAACGGGATCGGGTTGATCGGCCAGGAACCTCGTGTCTTTCGCCCTCGCTGCACTGGGGCGAACTGAGCGTCCGGCAGGTCTGGCATGCGGTTTCTGACAGCCTGGAGCGTGAACCGGATGGCGGTGCGGATGATGCGTCGCGGCGGGCTTTCCTGCGCCAATTGGGATGGCGGGAGTTCTCGACCCATCTGCTTCACCATGCCCCGGAGCTTCCGAGCCGGCCCCTCAACCCACGCTTCGGCGCGTTCCCCAGCCAGTCCGATCCCAATGCCCTGGCCGCCTGGCAGCAAGGCCGAACCGGCTATCCGCTGGTGGATGCAGCCATGCGCCAAATGCGCGAAACGGGCTGGATGCATAACCGATTGCGTATGGTTGCGGCCTCATTTTTGGTGAAGCATCTCCTGGTGCCTTGGCAGGACGGCGCTGCGTGGTTTTGGGATGGATTGGTGGATGCCGATTTGGCCAACAACAGCGCCAGTTGGCAGTGGGTCGCCGGCTGCGGCACCGATGCCGCTCCTTTTTTCCGTATTTTCAATCCGGTCCTCCAGGGCCGACGATTTGATCCCGAGGGGGCCTTAGTCCGTCGGTTTGTCCCCGAGCTGGCATCGTTGGCTGCCGCTCATCTTCACGAGCCCTGGCGGGTAGGCCGTGGCACGCCGCCCCTCCAATACCCGCCGCCCCTGGTTGACCATTCATGGGCCAGACAGCGGGCCTTGGCCGCCTTCCGCAGCCTTCGCCCGGAAGCGGAAAGTGAGAGTCTTTGACAAAATTGAAGGTAAAGATTAGAATTAATGCCTGTTACGTGCGAGTTTGTCCGACCATAGCCGCACTCGCAGCGTTGTTCTGTCTTGTTTTTCCTTGGGCTCGGATCCCTGCCAATCATGCTGCGTCGCAATAAGAGCTTACGGTGGATCGGACTGGCGTCGGTATTGCTGCTTTATCCGATGGCAGTCAGGGCCGAAGGGGACGCGCTGGAGCAATTCAATCGATCTATGCATGAATTTAACCAAAAATACTATACCTCCTCGGAAAGCGGCGCCAATCAATTCTTTGTTGATACCGTTCCAGAGGGATTTCGACACGGAATTAATAATTTTTTTACTAATCTTGGTGAGCCGGTTATTGCTGTCAGTAGTTTAGCCGAAGGGGATGTTGATAACGCTAAAATCGCGACTAAGCGGTTTTTCTATAATCTGGTCTGGGGTTTTGGCGGCATTTATGACCAAGCCAGTTTGGCCGGAGTCAATCCCGAGCATCATGATATGGGAGAGGTCATCTGTTCGTATGGCCTGCCCGATGGCCCGTTCCTGGAATTGCCCTTTTATGGGCCGGCGACAGTGGGTGATCTGGTCGGATCAACGTTGCCGTTGATGGCGGGCTATGTGGTCTTGGGCGAGGCGTTTTTCTTGTATCGTGCCAGCAGCCGGGTTGCGTCCTTTATGGACGATAAGGGCGGCAATAGCACCGGAACCGAGGGCAGCAGCGGGGGAGAGGGGGGGGCTGACATGTCTGCATCCGCACCGAAGCCCGCTCCCGCTCCCGTGCCTGCGCCGCCTAAGCCCGTCGCCGTGAACGATGCCGCCCAAGAGCCGTCCAAGGGGGACGCGGCTAAGGCTGGGGACATTCCTTATCAGGAAGAAAAAGACCGCTACTTGGCCACCCGCATGACCGTCTGTCGAAACCACCTTCCCCCGTCCGCCGCCAATTCTGAGCCCGCGCCCCGGTAGTGGGTCAAATCGGGTTGTCGGGATGTCTTTTGCGGTTTCGCTTCCGGGCACTGGCGCGGCGTCAAGAGGAGGGGGATCTCTTTGGGGCGCCGTCCACACAAGGGGCCGTCCACACAAGGGGCTGCCCACACAGGGGCAGAGGCCCACAAAAGGCACCGGCTATTCCCTTGACGGCAGAGCAAAAAAAACGACTTCCAACCGTTGCCGGGTGGAAGTCGTCAAGACGACAGGATGGGAGTGCTTGGATGCCGGGACCATAGGCTTCGCGATGCCGGCTTCCAAGAAAATTATGACGGAGACGTTGCGGTATTAAGACATAGCCGCCTCGCGTACAGCGGTATGCTGCCCATAAAACACGCAGACCCCTGGCGATGGGCCCTCAACGGCGGCGGGCTAGGCGGGCAAGCGAGGCCGCGCGGGTGTCGGCGATCCGCCAAACCGGGATCGGAGGCGGCTCCTGGAGCGGAGCTGGTGGGGGTGCGCTTGTTGTCTGGGCCGGGAGTGGCGCCAACACGGGCATCGGTGGAGCGGCGGTGAAGGGCGGCGCCAGGGCGCGTTGGTGGGCTTCGAAAATCCGGGTGGCAAAGGACCAATTAAGCAGGCGGTCAACCACCCGCGTCACATGGTCGGCCCGCCGATTCTGGACATCGAGATAATAGGCGTGTTCCCAGACATCGATGGTCAACAGCGGCGTCAGGCCGGGAACTTGGATCGGGGACTGGGCGTTAGCGGTTCGGCGGATCGTGAGTCGATCGCCCTCGACGCACAGCCAGGCCCAACCGCTGCCGAATTGGCCAACCGCCGCCGCAATCATGTGTTCGCGGAAGGTGGCGTAACTGCCGAAGGTTCGGTCGATGGCGGCTGCAAGGGCGCCGCCGGGCCGACCGCCACCGCCGGGAGTCAGGCAATGCCAATAAAAGCTGTGATTCCAGACCTGGGCAGCGTTGTTGAACAGGGCCGCTTGGCTCGGAGCCTCGGCGCTGCCGCGCAGGATCGCGATGAGGGATCGGTTGGGCGAGGGCGACGGCTGTCCGGCCAACAGCCGGTTGAGCGTGGCCACGTAACCGGCATGATGGCGATGGTAGTGGAAATAGATCGTTTTGGCCGAAATCACCGGGGCTAGCGCGGTTTCGGCATAGGGCAGGGCCGGCAGAGCAAAAGGGGCACGGCGGCCATGGCCAAGATCGGGCAGGGTCGGGGCGTCGGCTTCGGGTAACGGGGGGGCCGGTCCTCGGACGGGACGTCGCGTCGAGTCAACGGCGGGTCTCGGCAACATCAGGGAGGTCTCCGAAGCAGGGCGGCAGCGGGATCATAATCGCCCAACCCCATATGCGCTAGGGATAGTGCCGTTTCCTTGGCTTTCGCCGGTATCAACCGGCTTCAAGCGGCTTGGTTCGGTTGGTTGTTGTCAGCGTCCGGTCGGATCGGGAGGATGCGTGGCCCCTTTTCGGCCATCGACTCGAGACCCTCAGCGTCCGGGGGATACGCGGGGAATGTTGCCGTGACGGTGGTGCCGTGGCCGACCATACTTTCAACCCGAAGGCTGCCGCCGTGCAGCTCGACCAACCCCTTGACCAACGAGAGGCCCAGGCCGGTTCCTCCGGTTGAGCGGGAGTATCGGTTATCCATCTGTTCAAAAGGCAGCAAAACCCGGTCGATCTGGTCGGATGGAATGCCGATGCCTGTGTCACTGACCGCAATCTCAAAGCCGCCGCACTCGGTGGGACAGGCTGATAGTGCGATACTCCCGTTTTCAGGCGTAAATTTGAGAGCGTTTGACAGCAAATTGGTGACAATTTGTTTGACGGCCCGTTCGTCGGCGCGGGTTTCCGGGAAGGTTGGAGGAATCGATAAGGTGATGGTGACGCCGTGGCTGCGGCTCAGTTCCCGCATCATGCTCAGGCTGGAATGGAGAATTTGGCGAAGATCAAAGCGGTCGATCATCACCGCCATTCGTCCCGCTTCAATCTTCGACAGGTCGAGGATGTTATTCACCAGATCAAGCATGTGCTGCCCGCTCTTGCGGATTTCTTCGGCATGGCCGGCATAGATTTCGACGGCGTGACGGTCTTCACCGGATGCTTTGTTAGCGATGATCTCGGCAAAGCCGATGATGGCGTTAAAAGGGGTTCGCAGTTCATGGCTCATTTTGGCCAGGAACAACGAGCGAACCTCGCTGGTTCGTTCGGCGGCGGCTTTGGCGGCTTTCAGTTCATTTTCACGCGTCTTGCGTTCGGTGATGTCGGCATATGTGGTGACGAATCCACCTTGAGCGGTGGGGGTTCGTCGTGCTTCGACCACGGTGCCGTCCAGGCGGGTGCGTTCGAACAAATAAGCTTGGCCTTTCCGGGCCAGTTGAATTCGTTCGGCCACTTGGTCTTCGGGGGGGCCGGGCCCAAATTCTCCCCGTGTGGCCACATGGTACAAAAAGGCTTCAAACGACGTCCCCAATGGGAAATCGGCTTCGGGAATATCCAGCAGGTGATAATAGCGGTGGTTGGCGGCGATCAGGCGGAGCTGGCTATCGAACATAGAAATGCCCTGGTCGACGCTCTGAAGCGTGGCTTCCAAGACATCGGTTTTCTGCCGCAGGGCCAATTCAGCGTTCCGGCGCACGGTCACGTCGGTATAGGTGGTCAGCAAGCCGCCATCGGGCATCGCCACACCCAGCATATCAACCACGGTTCCATTGGGGAGCACGCGCTCGCCAGCGTGGTCATCCAGGCCCGGAAGCGTGGATGGATGTTGGGCGACCAGATCGGCAATCTCTCCGGGGCCATAATCACCCCGAGCCGCCCGCCATCTGAGAATCTCTTCAAGGGGCGTGCCGACTCGGCCAAATTCCGAGGGGAGGGCCAACAGTGTCAGCCAATTATTGTTCCACAACAGCAACCGGCGATCCGCGTCAAACACGCACAGGCCCTGGACGATATTTTCAACGGTGGTCCGTAACAAAAGCGCCTGGTGGGCTGCTTCCATCTGCTGGCGTTTCAGGTAGGTAATGTCGGTGCGGATATGGACACGCCCGCCGTCGGTGGTCGGGAAGGCGCGGGTGAGAACCCATTCTCCGGTAGACAACTCCTGCTCAATCGCTTCATCGGTGGGGTGGCGGTGCTGTTCCAGCCGGGCTTCAATCCAGGCTTGGGGGTTCGCGCGAGCGGCCTTGACAAAGCCACTGTCCGCCGCTTCGGCCAACAGAGTCCGGTAAGGCAAGCCCGGCTCCAGGTGCGACGTCATTCGCTTTAGTAGCTTACGATAGCGGTGATTGAACAGGACGACTCGTTCGTCGCGGTCGAACAGGGCAAAGCCTTCGCTCATGCTTTCGATGGCGTCGGCAAGCTGGCGGCGGGCATTGATGGCCTTGGTTTCGCTGGCTCGAATGGTTCGGGCGGCCTTTTCCAGACGCCGAACCTGAGACATTAGGGCAAAGGCAAAGGCAACCACCGCCACATTGGCCAGCAAGGCCGCCACCGATTGGCCGTAAAGCTCCCGGCGCCAGGGGGCGAGCACATGCTCGACGGACAAAGCGGCCATGGCCACCAGCGGCGTGCCGCTGACGCCCTGATAGCTGATGATCCGTCGGATCCCGTCGATTCCGGTATGTTCATCGGTTCCGGTGGGCGACGTGGCCAAAAGCGTGGCCAAAGACGGGAGGTCGTGTTGGTGATGTCCGATCGCTTCGGCAAAGCCCGGTTCGCGGCTGAACACCATGCCATCCCGGTCCATGAGAGCCGCAAAGCCACTGCTATCAATGCCGACGGTGACGTCATAGCGGCGGAAGGTCGTGGGGTCGGCCATGGCCACCACCACGCCGGCAAACCGTCCCTGACGATTGACGATGCGTCGGCTGAGGCTGAACTGCCACGTCCCACGTTCGCCATCCACGCGGGGGGCGTCAATGTATAACTGGCTGCGATCCTGGTCGCGATGAAAGATGAAATCGGCTAGGTTCGATCGATCGGCAAAATTGGTCTGGCGGGCGCCGGTGTCACCAATGACCAAGCCATCTCCATTGAGCAAGGTCAAAGACCGGATGAACGGAATCATGCTGGCGCGCCGTAACAAGAGCACAGGCAGTCTGGGATCGTCGGCGACTTGGCGTCCGCTGGCCATGCGCTCCTGGATCGTTTCAACCACGCCTAAAAGCATCTGGTCGGCACTGCCGATGGCGCGCTCGGCGTGATCGGCGAGGCTTTGCGCCAGGGTACGGGTCTCTTGTTCGGCGCTATCCAGCCGATCCCGCCAACTGACCCACAGGCTGAACGCGAAGAAGCCGTTGACTCCCAAAAGCACCAGGACGCTGAACGCCAGCAGCCGGAGCCGGACCCCCCCTCGTTCGACCTCGCCCTCCGTCATGATCTCCCCCTCCGGGCGACCGATTAAAGCCGTGCGGTCCTTCCGCCTTGATCTCGTGCCTCTTCAGCGACCTTTGGTGATACGGACCCTGCCGACAGGATCGCACAGAACCAGGGGCGATCATCTGACACTATAGAGCGGATTTCAGAAACGCGGAAGATCGCGGCCAGTGGAAAGCAATCCTTTAGCCGGAACTCGCACCGATTCCTTGTGTTTTCCCGGCTTGCGCGATGACTTTGCCACCATACGTGTGCATGCTTGGGCGCAGACTCCAGAGAGGCCTGGGGACGAAAGCCGTTGACATCCCGTCTGATGGTCATGCAGTCTCGTGCCCGTGATGGTTCCCGTCGGGTGTGTTCCCGCCGGGACTAAGAGGGAATGCGGTGCGGTCTTCGGGCCCATGCCGCTGCTGCCCCCGCAACTGTAGGCGGAGAGTCTGCGCCAGTAACGCCACTGGTCGTCGCAAGGCGACTGGGAAGGCCGGTGACGGACGATGACCCGTGAGCCAGGAGACCTGCCATCACGGGCGCATCGGCGCGGGAAATCGGTCGGGGTGACCGACAGTCCTAGGGGCGCTTTGCGCGTGCCCGACGACCCTCCTGCGGCGTTGACGCTCTCCGATCAACCGCATTCGAGGGTGTAATGCCTATGATACTGTCTCGTATTCCCGCAGAGTTGCGGAACCGCCTCTTCGGAATGTATGGATTTCTGATGGCAGGCAATGTCCTGGTGTGGGTCTGGGCGATTGCCATGTTCCACGATCAACCCTTGCTGATGGGCAGTGCGCTGCTGGCCTATAGCTTTGGGCTTCGTCACGCCTTCGACGCCGACCACATTGCGGCGATTGACAACGTCACCCGTAAAATGATGCAGGACGGCAAGCGTCCGGTGGGGATTGGGCTGTTCTTCTCGCTGGGGCATTCGACGGTGGTGGTGCTCTTGACCTTGGCCATTGCTCTTGGCGCCGCTCTGGCCGAAACCCAGTTTGATGCTCTGAAAGAGATCGGCGGGGTGGTCGGCACCTCGATTTCCGCCGTGTTTTTGTTCCTGATTGCCGGGGCGAACGCCATTATTCTGGTGGGAGTGTGGAAGAGCTTCAATCGTGTTAAGAATGGCGGCACGTATGACGAGGCCGATCTTGATATTCTGCTGGCCAACCGTGGCTTGCTTGCTCGCGTGTTTCGGGGGCTGTTCCGGCACATCAGCAAGAGCTGGCACATGTATCCCCTAGGATTCTTGTTCGGTTTGGGTTTCGATACCGCGACCGAGGTCGGACTTATCGGCCTTTCGACCACCCAGGCGGCGAACGGCATGTCGGCTTGGTCTGTCCTGGTGTTTCCGGCGTTGTTTGCCGCAGGCATGACGCTGATCGATACCACCGATTCCGTGATGATGTTGGGGGCTTATGGCTGGGCTTTCGTTAAGCCCATCCGCAAGCTCTACTATAATTTGACTATCACTCTGGTTTCGGTCCTGGTCGCCGTTGTTGTGGGTGGAATCGAAGCGGCGGGTCTGCTGGTAGATCAGCTCGACCTGCATGGCGGAATCTGGGACTTTATTTCGATGACCAACGATCATTTCGGAACCCTCGGTTACGCTATCGTTGGATTGTTTGCGCTTTCTTGGCTGGTTTCGACCATCATCTATCGTGTCAAGCGGTATGACGAAATCGATGTCCAAGCCAGGGCGTAGTCGGCAAACCGAGGCATAGGGGAGACGGGGGGCGTCACGGGTTCAAAGGGCCGACTGGCCCTTTGCGGGCGTGGGCAGAACCCACGAAAAGCCCCAACCCTGGCGCCATGGGCACGGCCCCATCCCCGTCAGCCTCAATGCGCGTGTCTGTGATGAGTGTCGGGAAAGTGCAGGTGAGAGTGGACCAGCGGTTCGTGGGTGTGCGTGTGGCTATGCGATCCTGTCCCCTCGAGACCCTGGTGGCTGTGTTGGTGATGTTCGTCGTGAACATGGCGGTGGGTGTGTACCGTTCTTTCGTGCTGGTGGCTGTGTTCGTGGCGTTCCACCAAATGTAGATACAATCCGACGCCCATCAGAATGGTTGCGGCGAGAAAGACGTCCGTGATGGGTTCCCCGAAGACTAAGATCGCGATGGCGGAACCGACAAAAGGTGCAAGGGAGAAATAAGCTCCTGTTCGGGCCGACCCGAGATGCCGCAAGGCCAGGACAAACAGAACGAGAGAAACGCCGTATCCCAGCAGGCCGACCAGGGCCGCGCCAAGGAGCGTCTGGGTTTGCGGTAACGCGCTGCTGACCGTAAGAGACAGCGCGATGTTGACGGTCCCGGCGACGATGCCTTTGATCATGGCAATTTGCAGAGGATCCGAGGAGGACAATTTACGGGTCAGGTTGTTGTCGATGCCCCAGGCAAGGCACGCGCCCGCGACGGCAATGGCACCCCATCCGATTCCGTCCGGGCCGCCGTTCCACGACAGCAGGACCGCACCCGACAGAATGGTTGCGGCTCCTAGGGCGATGCGTGTGTCGACATTCTCCCGGAAAACCGTCCAGGCGATCCCCAATGTAAAAAGACCCTCTAAATTGAGGAGCAGCGAAGCCGTCGAGGCCGGGGTCGAACAAAGGCCAACCATGAGCAGCACAGGACCGACAACGCCGCCGGTCAGGATGACCGCTGCCAACCAAGGCAAATCTCGTCGGGACAGCGGGGCTTCTGAGGTCCGCAGGCCGGATGCGGAGCGAAGAGCATAAAGTACCGCAAGTCCAAGGCCCGAGCCAAGGTAGAGCAACCCCGCGAGCATCCAGGGATTGACGTTGCCAAGCAACGCCTTGGCGAGCGGCGTGCTGGCCCCGAACAGGGCGGCGGAGAGGAGTGCACAGGCAACGCCTTGCCATCGATGGGTCACAGTTATGGTCCTGTCGTGTGAGAAGGCTCATGTCGATCAAAGAGAGTTTGACATAGCATATCTTATACCCTCGAGCCTTGATGTTGACTCATCAAGGCTGCCCTCAGACGCCGGGCGGGCGCATCCGCGCCCTTGGCTTCGCGCGCATGGGCGCGCGGGGCCGTCGTCGCGGCCCGATACCGGCAGTGTGTCATTGTTATAGC
>CAIXKV010000191.1 GCA_903920145.1 uncultured Rhodospirillales bacterium | reverse complement strand
GCCCCTCGGCTTCCCAGCGGCGCAACGTCTGCACCGAGACTCCAAGGGCGTCCGCCGCCTCACCTATCGTCACTAATCTGCTCATTTCGGTAATGTATGAGCATGTTTACGCAATGTCAATGCACTCTGTTAAAAACCCTCGAGCCTTGATGTTGACTCATCAAGGCTGCCCTCAGGCGCCGGGCGGGCGCATCCGCGCCCTTGGCTTCGCGCGCATGGGCGCGCGGGGCCGTCGTCGCGGCCCGATACCGGCAGTGTGTCATCGTTATAGCTCGCCGGTATGATACCGGCGAGCCCTGATACTGGCACACCGCCGGTCCTCGGGCTCTCCCTGGGGGCGCCTCCGGTTTACGGTAGCCTAGCCATACGGGCGGGGTTGCCGTGGGCGGTGGCGTGGGCGGGCACGTCGCTGTAAACCACCGAACCCGCAGAAATTTTGGCGCCCGTCCCCACGCTCAGGCGGGCCGTGATCACGGCACTGGAGCCGACCAGCACCTCCTCCGCCGTTGTAACAAAGCCGTTCAGCACCGCTTGAGGGGCCACCACCGAATAGGCGCCCAATCGGACGTCGTGACCAATTCCAGCATGAACATTAATCACCGCATGATCGCCGATCTCGGCATAGGGCGCCACCGCCGCCAGCGGCGCGATGATGCAGCCCTGGCCCACGCGAGCTTGTGCCGCGACCCAGGCGGTGGGATGAATCAGCGTCGCAAAACGAGCCCCTGATTGTATCAATCGGTCAGTCACCTGTCGGCGGGCTGCCGGCTCTCCAACAGCCACCACCACACGGTCTTCAGGCTTGGGGCGCCAACCATTAATAGTGTTAATGACCGGCAAGGAACAGCCAAAAAATGCCGGATTGGCGTCCGTATCGTCCAGAAAACCGCCCAACCGCGCCTGCCAGCGTCCGGCAGCGATGATCTCGGCGGCATAGCTGGCCACTTCCCGACCGAATCCTCCCGCGCCAGCAATATATAAAACCACGGAGCCTTCGGTTTCGCCCATGTTCGGTTCCTTTTTAGCCGTGGGATAGAACGGATACCATCGAGCCTTGATGTTAGCCCATCGAGGCTACCCTCACATGCCGGGCGGGCGCACGAGGACGCGAAGCCAAGGGCGCGGATGCGCCCGCCCGGCGTCTGAGGGCAGCCTTGATGAGTCACCATCAAGGCCCGATGGCATCAGAGATCGCCGAAGACATCGGTCCAACATCCCATCAAGGCCGCATCCACCTCGGGCATCGAGACCAAATGCCCCAGCGCATGCATTGATGTGACGCCATGCTCGCGAATGCCGCAGGGGACAATCCCAGCGAAATGGCTAAGGTCCGGCTCCACGTTCAGGGCAATGCCGTGAAACGTGACCCAGCGCCGAACCCGAACCCCCAGAGCGGCGATCTTGTCTTCCTGTCCGGGCAAGCCGCCATAGGGGCCGCGATCAACCCAGATTCCCACGCGCCCCTCTCGGGTTTCGCCCTTGATGTTGAAGCTGGCCAGGGTTCGGATCAGCCATGTTTCCAGGGTGCGGACAAAACACCGGACATCGGGACCGCGCCGCGCCAAATCGAGCATGACATAAGCCACCCGCTGGCCAGGACCGTGATAGGTGAATTGACCCCCGCGACCGCTGGGATAAACCGGAAAGCGGGCAGGTTCCAGGAGGTCTTCCGGCTGGGCGCTGGTTCCGGCGGTATAGAGAGGGGGATGCTCCAGTAACCACACCAACTCCGCCGCCGTTCCCGCCCGAATAGCGGCCACCCGCGCTTCCATCTCGGTCACGGCCTCGGGGTAGGAAACCGGAACCTCGGCAATCCGCCATTCCACCATGCTCTGCCCTCCACAATCGCGCGATACTATCGACCGGGAAAAGGTCAAAAGCCACCGATTCCAGAGGCCCCATCGGGTCGACGCCGCAGCCCATCAGGGCTGGCATGAATTCTGCTTGGCATCGGGCCGGGGGACAAGCCGAAAGGATAATGATGATGATGCGGCCCGTGCAAGCGCCGTGGATTCGGCCAGGGGTGGTGGTTCACGATCCTGCAATCCCCGTGGATGGCCTGCTCGAGGGATTCGCGCAGGCCATCCAGGAGCGGGGATTTGCGGTGGGCGCCCTCATTCCCCGTGAAGATCACGGTGACGATGGCCGTGATAATGATCTCGATCCACCATCGGAGAGACCTCCGATCCCCCTGGATACTCCGGCGCTGGCCTCGCGTTGTCTGCGAGGCGCCATGCGCGATGATGCCGATCTGGTGGTCATCAGCCGCTTTTCCGCCTTTGAACACGCCACCCGCGCCCTAAAAGCTGTGGTGGAAGGCGGGGTTTCGCCGGGCTTGCCGATTCTGACCGCCATTGCCGGCCAGGATTTGCATCGCTGGCATGACGTTATCGGCCAGGATGGCGCCATTTTGGCGCCGACTCTGGATGCGCTTTGGCATTGGTGGGGACCAGATCGCCTTTATCGTGATTTGGCCTTAGGCGTGACCGATCAGGCGGTGCGTCGGTTGGTGTGTGGCCGGCGCTGGGTCATGGTCGAAGGCCCCCACGGGGCCGGGTTGGCTTATCTCCCTAAAAGTCCGGCAGGAACCCAGGCCAGACTGCCGGCCTTGCGACAACTCTCCCTGCGGCAACTGGCTGCGTTCTGTCAATCCTGGGATCCGTTGGAAATGGCCGTAGGGATTGCCGCCATTAACGCCCATTACAACCGCGCCGATCTTTCCGGGATCGTGGCCGGAGATGGCGCCAGCGGTTTGCGCGATGAGACCGGGCGCGTGGTGGTGATTGGCGGTTTCCCAGGCCAGCGAGAGTTGTTTCCCCATGCCCAAGTGATCGATGCTGATCCCCAACCCGGAGAATATCCCATTGTTGCCATCGATACTTTAGTTCCTGGGGCCGCCGCTGCGGTGGTCTCGTCTTCGACTCTGGTCAATCGCAATCTACCCCGGATTTTACGCCTCGCACGGGGCGCTCGGGTGGCACTGACGGGGCCGACCACGCCACTGACACCACGCCTTCACGACTATGGTGTTGAAATTCTGGGGGGATTTGTGGTCCGAGACCCCCGTGGACTGGCCTTGGCCGTCGAGGCTGGCGCCGGTCCACGGGAATTTGCTTCGTTTGGCCACGCAGCCCACCTCCGCCGTCAAAAGGGAGGGAGCCCCGCGCACCAAGAACCCCACGCTCTCCGCGAGATTTACAACAAGAAAAACGATAACAGAAAAACCCCACGGAAAGATATAGAGAGCTGTGACAGAAAACAGGCACTATCTGTTATTTCCCGATAATCACATCGCTCGATTTGATGATCGCGGAAACTTCATCGCCAACAGCGAGTGCCAGGTCGTCAGCCGCTTCGGTTGTAACTGAAGATGTCAGGATATTCCCGCCACCGATATCGATCTTGACCTTGGTCGTGGCCGGACCTTTGGCGATCTCGATCACTTTTCCCTTAACAATGTTTCTGGCGCTGAGTTTCATGAAAGCCCCCTAAAGATGACCAATCAGG
Source organism: uncultured Rhodospirillales bacterium (assembly GCA_903920145.1). Taxonomy (GTDB): domain Bacteria; phylum Pseudomonadota; class Alphaproteobacteria; order Azospirillales; family Azospirillaceae; genus BOG-933. The sequence continues at coordinate 4,844 of CAIXKV010000191.1, read as the reverse complement.
AAGATATCGGACGGGACACAAGATCGACTCTTGGCCGTTATATACCGAAACTTCATCACGATCTCTCGACCGGCCGGATGCCGACCGCTTAGGGGAGCATGTAAGATTTTAATCTGTTCGGTCAAGGCCGAGCCGAATGAATTAAGCACGTTGCATGCCGATATTTGGGGCTTTGAGAGCGCATTCCTTCCCAGGGCGCCGCCTTCGCCTCAAAGCCCCGGTCGGCCCCGAACAGCGTTATATATTTGTAGGTATAACGACAGAATTCCGGATCGATGTCCGGTATCAGACAGAATGTCTCCGGTTTTTCGGCAGGGGCAGGGGTGTTGATTTTGGCACTCGGTTTGCTTGGGTCCAACGCCGTGTCGCCATCACGAAGGCCGGCAGGCCATGCTGAAAGTGTTCCGCCATGATTGATGATGACACCTTGCGACGCTTGATGACCGAGGATGTCCCTTATGGCGACTTGACCACCGACCTGTTGGGAATCGGGCCGCAACCAGGGCGGATTGCCTTTTCGGCTCGGGGTGCGATGGTCGCCTGTGCCACCGAAGAAGCGGCGCGGCTGTTCGAATTGGCCGGAGCCCGGTTGGTGGGACAGGTTATTCCCAGTAGTACCGTGGTGACGGCAGACGCGCCCTTGCTGATGGCCGAGGCCTCGGCCTATGTCCTGCATCGGGTCTGGAAGGTCGCCCAAGTGTTAGTCGAAACCTTGTCCGGCATCGCGTCTGCGACTCGGGCTCTGGTGGACGCGGCCCGAGCGGTCAATCCCACCATCGCGGTAGCCTGCACCCGAAAAAGCTTCCCTGGCACGCGGACGCTTTCGGTGCGGGCGATCATGGCCGGCGGGGCCACACCTCATCGGTTGGGGCTCTCCGACAGCCTCCTGGTGTTTGCCGAGCATCGGTTATTTCTACCGGCGGGAGTCCCCCTGTCCGAATGGGTCGGGCGGCTGAAGAGGTCAGCGCCAGAACGGAAAATGGCGGTTGAAGTGGGATCGGTAGAGGACGCTTTGGTGTTTGCCAGAGCCGGGGTGGACACTCTCCAACTGGAGAAATTCACCCCGGAGGCGGTTTATGCCGTGGTCGAAGAGGTCCGTCGGATCGCGCCGGGATTGGTCGTGGTGGCTGCCGGTGGAATCGATGTCCACAATGCCGCGCTCTACGCCGGAACCGGGGCCGGCGTTCTGGCAACCTCGGCGCCCTATCATGCCAAGCCTGCCGATGTGCGGGTGAGCTTTTCGGGACATTGAACAGCGCCGAAGGAGAATTTATGCCCGTTCAGGCTCAGGTCAGTTTCGGAAGCGGGGACGCCTCCCCGATGGGGCGCGAACGAATCCGGTTGTTGGAAGCTGTCGCCCAAGCCGGCAGCATTTCCGGCGCGGCCCGCTCGATTGGAATCACCTACAAAGCCGCCTGGGATGCCATCGATGCGGTCAATAACGTGTTCGGTCGGCCGTTGGTCAGTGCCCAAGCCGGCGGCAAGCGGGGCGGTGGGGCGATTGTCACGGCGGACGGGATGCGCGTGATTCAGACATTCCATCGACTGGAAGCCGAGTTGGCCCGGACCTTTCAGACATTGGCGCCTGAATTGTCTGGAACCGGCGTATCCGCCACCCACCTGATGTGGAGCCTTCTGATGCGCACCAGTGCCCGCAACGCCCTGCGCTGTACCGTCATAGCGGTGATTGAAGGCTTGGTTAACGCCGAAATCCTGCTGGAACTGGCCGAAGGCACGGTCCTAACCGCTGTTATCACGCAAGACAGTGCGCGGGATCTCGACCTGCGGGCCGGGCGAGAGGCGGTGGCGCTGATCAAGTCTTCGTTCGTGATATTGGCCCCAGTCAATGAAGTCGGACGAACCTCGGCCCGCAATCGAATCGAAGGAACCGTCAGCCGCCGCGAAGATGGCGGCGTCAATACCGAAATTGTTCTTGATATTGGCAGCGGCAAGACTCTAACCGCCGTCATCACCACCACCAGCGCCAGCGAATTGGGCTTAGGGGTTGGGGATCGAGCCTTAGCCTTGATCGATGCCGCTCATGTTATCTTGGCCGTCGATTGAGAACCGAATGGGAAATCGACAGAAGACAGGGAGTGATCTGTTATGACAGGATTTACGATGTCACCGTTCCGCTCACTGGCGTTGGCCGCCTTGGGAGCCTTGGTCCTGGTCGCGGAACCCGGCAACTCCAAGGCTTGGGCCGACGACACCTCTATCGCCGTTGCCGCCAATTTCACTGAACCGGCCAAGGAAATCGCCCAACTCTTTGAAGATAAGACCGGCCATCCGGTGCTGTTGAGCTTTGGCTCCACCGGGCAATTCTATATTCAAATCAAGCAAGAAGCTCCCTTTGCTGTCCTGCTGGCTGCCGATGGGGAAACGCCGAAAAAGATGGTGGATGAAGGATTGGCGATGGCCAATTCGCGTTTCACCTACGCCGTTGGTCGGTTGGTGCTGTGGGGCAAAAACCCGAAGGTGCCGGCGGGCGAAGCGGTGCTGAAAAGCGGCGCCTTCGAGAAGTTGGCAGTGGCCAACCCGGCACTGGCGCCTTACGGCGCCGCCGGTCTGGAGACGCTGCACAAGCTCGGCGTTTACGAGGCTTTGGCTCCGAAATTGGTACAGGGGAATAACATCGCCCAGACCTTTGAATTCGTCAGCTCAGGCAATGCCGATCTGGGGTTCGTGGCGCTGTCACAAGTGATCACCAAGGCCGAAGGGCAATACTGGCTGGTTCCGGCGAGCCTCTATAGCCCGATCTTCCAGGATGCGGTGCTGCTGCACAAAGGCGCCGAGGATCCCGTGGCCAAGGCGTTCCTCGAGTTCCTCAGAGGACCGGAAGCCCTCAAGGTGATCGAGAAATACGGCTACGGCACTGCGTCGGCAGGCTAATGTCATGTTGGTTCAGTCGATTGGACTGACCTTGCAATTGGCGACACTGACCACCCTCATTTTGTTGGTGGTCGGAACGCCGATTGCGTGGTGGTTGGCACGCTCCACGGCTTGGTGGAAGGAAGCCGTGGCTACGGTGGTGGCACTGCCTCTAGTGCTGCCGCCAACGGTGTTGGGCTTTTACCTGCTGCTGCTGTTGGGGCCGCAGGGGCCCGGCGGTTGGTTGGCCGAACTGTGGGGCGGACACTCTCTGGCCTTTACCTTCCAGGGCCTCGTGATCGGTTCGGTGCTGTATTCCATGCCGTTCGTGGTTCAGCCGATCCGCAATGCCTTTGAGGCCATCGGGGATCGGCCCTTGGAGGTGGCGGCAACCCTGCGGGCCGGGCCATTCGATCGATTTTTTACTGTGGCGCTGCCGTTGGCCCGGCGAGGCTTTCTGACCGGGGCGGTCCTGGGATTCGCCCACACCGTCGGCGAGTTCGGGGTGGTGCTGATGATCGGCGGCAGCATTCCAGGGCAAACCCGTGTGTTGTCGGTAGCCATCTACGATTACGTCGAAACCGGCGATTGGGGGACCGCTCACCTTCTGGCTGGCGGCATGCTGGCCTTCTCGTTCGTGGTGATTCTCACCATGATGATGCTGGAAAAGCGTATCGGGCGGGCTGGATCATGACCGAAACCCGCCCGCTTTCCGCCCGGTTTCGCGGTCAGGTCGGCGCTTTTGACCTGGATGTGGCGTTCAAAGCGCCAGGGCAGGGGGTAACGGCCTTATTCGGCCCCTCCGGCTGCGGGAAAACCACGATTTTGCGGTGTGTGGCCGGTTTACGGCGGCTAACCGACGGCTATTTTGCCCTGAATGGCAAGGTTTGGCAGGATAACCGAGTCTTTCGTCCGACCCATCGGCGGCCTATCGGATATGTTTTCCAGGAAGCCAGCCTGTTTCCGCATCTGTCGGTGCGCGCCAACCTCCTGTATGGCCACCGCCGCTTGACGGGTCGGAGCGGATGGGGCAGGGGCGGGCCTGAAGCCGTTCGACCCGACGGTGTCCGGTTTGATGACGTGGTCGGTTTGCTGGGACTGGATGCCTTACTGGAACGAGCGCCATCACATCTGTCGGGGGGAGAGCGCCAACGGGTGGCGATTGGTCGGGCTTTGCTATCCCAACCGGCCCTGCTGCTGATGGATGAACCGCTGGCGGCCCTGGATCGTTTCAGCAAAGACGATATTTTGCCCTATCTGGAGCGGCTGCACGGGGCTCTATCGGTGCCGGTGTTGTATGTTAGCCATGATATCGCTGAAGTCGAGCGGTTGGCCGATCATCTGGTGCTGATCGAGCGGGGCCGAGTAACGGCGGCAGGGCCGCTGGAGGATTTACAGGCCAATCCAACTCTATCCATCGCTCGCATGCCCGAAGCGGGATCGACCTTGCCGGCGATTGTGGACAGTTTCGATGCCGCTTATGGCCTCGTAACTCTGGCATTGGCCGGAGGTCGGTTGCTGGTGCCCGGCGATCCCGAGACTCCGGGGGCAAGGCGTCGTGTTCGGATTGCCGCCTCGGATGTCAGTCTGGCTCGGTCTCTCCCGGTGGACAGCACCATTCTCAATGCGCTGCCAGCCCGAATTTTGGCCGCCGAACCCCAAGGCGGAATTCAGATGATGGTGGCATTGGCATTGGGCACCGACGGCGGCGGATGCCATTTGCTGGCGCGTGTGACCCGGAAATCCTGGGATTACCTTGGGTTGGGACCGGGGCAAGCGGTGTTCGCCCAGGTCAAGGGCGTCGCCCTGGTCAGGGAGTCCTCGTCCCTGTAATACCGGCGAGCTATAACGATGACACACTGCCGGTATCGGGCCGCGACGGCGGCCCCGCGCGCCCATGCGCGCGAAGCCAAGGGCGCGGATGCGCCCGCCCGGCGTCTGAGGGCAGCCTTGATGAGTCACCATCAAGGCTC
>CAIXKV010000190.1 GCA_903920145.1 uncultured Rhodospirillales bacterium | reverse complement strand
GCGCCCTTGGCTTCGCGCGCATGGGCGCGCGGGGCCGCCGTCGCGGCCCGATACCGGCGATGTGTCAGTATCAGGGCTCGCCGGTATCAGACGCCGGGCGGGCGCATCCGCGCCCTTGGTTTTGCGTCCACGAGGACGCGGGGCCGCCGTCGCGGCCCGAGGAGGCGATGTGTCAGTATCAGGGCCCTCGCCGGTATCACTCGAGCACTGCCGCCACGGCTTCCCGAGCCAATCCGCGTGCCTCGGCGGAGAGTCCCATGGCCCGCAGACTGGTGACGACCTGGGCCAGAATCACCGGAGGCAAGGCTTGTGGCCCTCCGTTCCCCAGCAGAGTCAACGCCGCCAGCACGACTTCACCCACCCGATGGCCAGCCGTTGCGGCATTCAGGGTTTGCCATAAGGCCGGAGAGGGCATGGCTGTTGCGGTTGGAGCCCCGTTGCCCGCCGTTTTGTCTGCCGTCTCGACCCAGGCTTCTTCTTTGACGGGCTCCCCGGCGGCTTGAAGCAACGCCAGCACCCCCGCCACCCGCGCCCGGCGCCCGGCATCGGTATCGGCCAGCGCCGCCGTCAGCCAAGCGTCAAATCCATTGGATCCGCCGATTTTTGTCGTCTGATCTTCGGCCAGGACCGTCAGGGGCCATAGCCGCAACAAGGCTCCGGCTTCAACGGGCGTGGCCGGCCCTTTCAGCCAAGGTGCTGCTCCTTCTGGTTGTCCGGCCGCCCGGAACGCCCGCACCGCCGTCGGCGCCAACCAAACCGTCGTCGCCTCGATTGGCAAGCGGGCCAACACCGCCAAGGGCACAGCCGCCACCGGCCCCACCGCCTGGGCTGGCTCTAACAAATGAAACCAATGCTCGATCAGTTCAGCCCGCACCGCCGGTTGAGATTCGGCGATGGTGGCCTGATACACCAACGCCCGCGCGCGCGCGCCGGGCTCGCTGGCGCTCAAGGGTCGGGCCAGCGCCGCCGGAGCAAACTGTACCGAGGCATAAGCGGCGGCCAGATCGACCCCGGATAACGCCCCTGTCGCCGCCGCCCGCTCGGCGGCCTCAATCCGGGCGGTGGGTTCCGTTCCCTCGGAACGGGCCAGGGCCGCCAGTCCTGCCGGGTCTCCAGGAGCCGGAGCCGTCGCCAAGACCGTCGCTAAAACCGGATTGTCTCGCCCGCCGGGCATCACGGCTAGCAGCCGCTCCAGATCCGTCGTCGCGCCGAGCGCCGCCACTTTGGCCACGCGCAAGGGCGCCAGACTTGTTCCGGACTCATCGCCAGCGGGTGGTTCTGCCGCCGACAGCAGCAAGCGTAGGGTCAATCGGCGCTGGCTGGGCGACGGCGCCGCCACCGGCACATCCGCCAACAATCGCCGAACCAGTTCCACTGACGAACCGGCCCACAGAGTCGGCCCCAATCCGCCCTTGTCCGGCGTCAGGATGCCCACGGCATCCAGAGACGGCGAAGGCGGTGACGACGAGGAGGGGGACGGTGGCAATGAAGAGGCTGGCGGGACCGCGATGATCGAGAGAGGCGGAGGCGGCGATGCGTCCTGAGCCCTCGCGCCGCCACCGGCTATCACGGCCAATGCGCAGGCCATGCCGCTCAACCACACCGCCGCCGAACGCGCCCGCCCGGCACCGAAATCTCTAGTGCTGGAAACGCTCATCCGGGATGACCTTTTCCAGCGTTTTAAGCGGTGGCGACAGGTCGGTGGTGGCCAGAAAGGCGATGCCGCCGCCGACCAAGATCAAAATCAGCAGGGCCAAGGCCGAGGTCAGCCGCTTTGACGGCCTCGTCGTCGAAGAACTGCTCAGGGAACGCGTTCGTAATCGAAACACTGTCAGATCCGCTCCGGTTGGCGAGAGAACGCCGACGCCAAGGGCGTGCGCTCTAGGGCTTGTTCTATCCCTCCCCATGCGGCAGCGCAACCCGGACCCCGAAAGAGTATCCCTGATTTTCCAGCATCCGCCGCCGGTGATGCCTATCTCTTTGATTCCGCGCTGCCAACTCATCTCCTCAGACAAACCCGGTGGTTCTCTCTACTGCTTGACTTACGGCCCCGGTTGAGGCAAGTCGACCGGGCTCCTGGCGGTAGGCCCCTGGTGGCGGTCGGCGTCGTCAGGGTTCGCGCTGGGATTGGCTCTGCATCGAGATTGGATGTCATAGAATGTCGTCGCCGATTTTACCGCCGGATTACCGCCCGTCGGAAGACGAACCGTTCATGAGCCCGATCATGAAGGAGTATTTCCGCCAGAAGCTGCTCCACTGGAAGCATGAATTGCTTCAGGAGTCGTCCGAAACGCTCCACACGCTCCAGGAAGGTGGGACTCTGGAGCCGGATCTGGCCGACAGAGCGTCCGCCGAATCGGAGCGGGCCTTGGAGCTTCGCACCCGTGATCGCGAGCGCAAGCTGATCGCCAAAATTGACGCCGCCCTTGAGCGGATTCAGGACGACAGCTACGGGTATTGTGAAGACAGTGGCGAGCCGATCGGGGTCCGTCGACTCGACGCCCGCCCCATCGCCACCCTCAGCCTAGAAGCCCAAGAGCGCCACGAGCGTTTGGAACGCACCCAGCGCGACGAATAACGGAATCGCCGAGGTTAGGATATCGCCGGGGTCAGGATAGGGCGTGGCCAAGGCAACGTTCGAGGGTTGTCTTCAATTCGTCGGTTTCGAACGGTTTGGGGAGGATTTCAACGATCCCCAGGCCCCTGGCGTGCTCCAAGATCCGCTCCCGCGTGACCGGATTGGCGAGTTTGGCGTCGGCGGTCATAAACAGCACGGGAATCGCCCGCTCTTGCAGCGTCGGTATGGTTCGCACCTTGGAACAGAAGGTTAATCCGTCCATCGGGTGCATGTGCCAATCGCAAAGAATCAGGTCGAAGTCCGGTTGCTGCCACAGCATACCTAGCGCCTCTTCGCCGTCCGTCGCCATCCACAGGCTGGTAATGCCGAGGCCAATCAGTTGATGCCGAAGAATAGCCCGAAAAGTGGCGGTGTCTTCGACGATAAGAATTTTAGTCATGGAAAAATCGCAACCCCAAACCACTCTTGATCTTAACGGCATGGAACGCCGACGTCACCAGGAAATCAATTAACGGGCGGATTATAGCGTTGCCCATCGACTGGGATCAAGCCACCTTCCTCTCGTCGCGCCCTCCCTTTGCCCCCGCCCGCTGGCTTGATCCGGTTTCGCCGTGCTACATCTTTCAGGGTCGGTACCGGCTTCCTCCTCCATTCCAAATTCTGTCCAAAGGCACCATGACCGAGCATTTGACCCGTCTTGATAATGGCTTTCGGATCGTCGTGGACCCGGTGCCCCATGTGGCCATCGTCACCGCCGGGGTTTGGGTGGGGGTTGGCGCCCGGAACGAACCCGAAGACCGGAACGGCCTTTCGCATTTCCTGGAGCATCTGCTGTTCAAGGGCACCGCCACCAAGACGGCTTTTGAGGTCGCCGCTGAAATCGAAAATCGCGGCGGCAGTATCGATGCCTATACCGATTATGAAAGCACCGCCTACTATGTTCAGACCGGGGCGCGCCACTGGCCGGTGGCGCTCCGTCTGCTCGCCGAGGTTTTGACCGAATCCGTGTTCCCGGAAGAGGAGGTCGAGCGCGACCGCTCGGTGGTGCTTCAGGAAATCGACCAATACGCCGATGAACCCGAAGCGGTGTTGGGGGATGCTCTCCACGCCACACTCTATCCCGACCAGCCTTTGGGCCGCCCGATTCTGGGGACTGCGGCCCATGTTGCCAGTTTCACCCGCCAACATCTGTTGGATCATCTGGCGCGTTACTACCGACCGGAACGGATGGTGCTGGTGGTGAGTGGCCGGGTTGATCCTGGCGAAGTCACAGCCCTGGGGACTCAGCTCTTCGAAGGTCAACCCAATGGCCCAGTCCCGATTCTTCAACCCGCCCGGTATGGCGGCGGGCACCGGGCGATCGCCCGCGATATTGAACAGGCCCACCACGCCTTGGCCTTTAACGGCCTGAGCCTCGATCACCCCGAGCTTCCAGCCCTGCGCCACCTAGCGAATATTCTTGGGGGCGGTATGACTTCGCGGTTGTTTCAGGAAATTCGCGAGCGGCGCGGGTTGGCTTACGATGTTCACGCCGATCTGGATTCCTACACCGACACCGGCTTCATTCTGTTCGAGGCGGCGACCGCGCCCGAGCAGTTGGATGAGATGGCGGCGATTTTGCTTCGGGAATTGGAGCAGGCCCAACGGGACGGTTTCACTGCCGAAGAGTTGGCGCGATCACGGGAACAGTTGCGTTTTGCGCTCGGCAGCGCCCAGGATTCGACCTTTGGGCGCGCCCAACGGCTGGCTCGGGATATTCTGATTCGCGATCACATTCGCAGCATCGACGACATTGAAGCCGAAATCGATGGCGTCACCCTCGACGGCTTGGCCCAGGTTGCCGGGCGGATTTTGTCCGGCCCGCCGACCTCGTGCGTGGTCGGCCCGCCGCCCGCTCGCCCGCGTCGCCTCAACCGGCGCCGAAGCTTTCTATAATCCCGGCAGGCCATCCCGACGAAGCCTGTTGTTAGGCTTCGCCACCCTCCTTTGCCAGAAACAACGCCTTTCAGTCACATCACTAGGCTCGCCATGTCCCAGCCCAAGCCGATCTTTTCCTATCGCCCCTATTGGGCACACCGGCTCGGGCCGGCGCCCTTTCTGCCCATGTCACGGGCCGAGATGGACCTGTTGGGCTGGGAGTGCTGCGATGTCGTGTTGGTGACGGGTGACGCTTATGTCGACCATCCCAGCTTTGGCATGGCGATCATCGGGCGTTTGCTGGAGGCTCAGGGGTTCCGGGTCGGCATTATCGCTCAACCCGACTGGAGCGCGCCCGCCGCCTTCGAGGCGCTTGGGCGGCCCAACCTGTTCTTCGGTGTGACCTCGGGCAATATGGACTCGATGGTCAATCGCTACACCGCTGATCGTCGTCTGCGCCACAACGACAGCTACACGCCCAATGACGAAGGCGGGCGGCGCCCCGATCGGGCCGTGATCGTCTATGCCCAACGCTGCCGAGAAGCCTTCCGCGATGTGCCGATCGTGATTGGCGGCATCGAGGCGTCGTTACGCCGGGTCGCTCATTATGACTATTGGTCGGACAAGGTGCGTCGCTCGATCCTGGTCGACAGTAAGGCCGATCTGCTGGTGTATGGCAACGGCGAGCGCGCGATCGTCGAGATTGCCCATCGTTTGGCGAAAGGGGAAGCCGCTCGCGAGATCACCGATATTCGCGGAACGGCTCTGTTGCGGAGCGATGTCCCCGAGGGGTGGGCGGTGCTTGAGCCGGGCGAAAGCGTCACCGATCCCGCTGCGCGCGACCACACCGTGATCCGGCTTCCGGGCTGGGAACGGGTGGCCAACGATCCGCAGCTCTATGCCGAAGCCTCCCGAACCCTGCATCTGGAGAATAACCCCGGCAACGCTCGCGCCCTGGTGCAGCGCCACGGTGACAAAGAGGTGTGGCTCAATCCGCCGCCCGTGCCGCTGTCGACCCCTGAGTTCGACGGAGTCTTTGCCTTGCCTTACGCGCGCGCGCCGCATCCGGCCTATGCCGGGGCCAAGATTCCCGCCTGGGATATGATCCGCTTCTCCATCACCATTCTGCGCGGCTGCTTTGGTGGCTGCTCCTTCTGTTCCATCACCGAACACGAGGGGCGGATCATCCAGAATCGTTCCGAAGCCTCGATCCTGCGCGAAATCGAAACCATCCGGGACAGCGGCGCCGGTTTCACTGGCATTATCTCAGACCTGGGCGGCCCCACCGCCAATATGTACCGGCTGGCCTGCAAGGATGCCGCTACGCAAGCCTTGTGTCGACGTTGGTCTTGTGTCTATCCCGATATCTGCAAAAACCTGAACACCGACCACACGCCGCTGATCCAGCTTTACCGTTCGGCGCGAACTCTGCCCGGCATCAAGAAAATCCTGATCGGTTCGGGGGTGCGTTATGATCTGGCTTTGCGCAGCCCGGCCTATGTTCGAGAGTTGGTCACACATCATGTGGGGGGCTATCTTAAGATCGCCCCCGAGCACACCGAAGCCGGGCCGTTGGCTTTGATGATGAAACCGGGAATCGCCAGTTTCGACCGCTTCAAGGCCTTGTTCGATCGCTTTGCTCGTGAAGCCGGCAAAGAGCTGTATCTAATCCCCTATTTTATCGCCGCCCACCCCGGAACCACCGACCAAGACATGCTCAATCTGGCCTTATGGTTGAAACGCAAGGGGTTTCGGCTGGATCAGGTCCAAACCTTTCTTCCGTCGCCTTTGGCCCTTGCCACCACCATGTATCACGCCGAACGGAACCCGCTTCGGCCACTCGGCCATAACCGGGCCGAAACCGTCACCACCGCTAAGGGCCTGCGTCAACGCCGGCTCCACAAGGCCTTTTTGCGCTATCACGACGCCGAGAACTGGCCGATGTTGCGGGACGCCCTCAAGCAGATGGGGCGGGCCGATTTAATCGGTCCCGGCAAACATCACCTGATCCCCGCTTGGCAGCCCGCCGGTACCGGACGGGTCGGCGGTGAAGGCGCGCGGAGTGGACGCAAGCATGGCCCGCAGAACGGAAAGCCGGGATTTCGCGCTAAATCTTCCTGAGATCCAATGGGATCGCAACCAAGGGCCGGATCGCAGCCAAGGGTGCAAGTTTCGGGTATCTTTTGACGATAATGCAATCTTTAGTCACAAAAAACACGAAAAGGCCGGTTGGCTCATCGCCCATCGCACCCTACCTTAACGCAGAGCCTGTTTGGTTCGTTCACCATCGGTATGATAGCATCGCCTTGCCGATACCGGGAGCGTCCCAGGTGACGGGTCAACGACGCAGCGATACGACGCAAGTCAACGCAAACCACAGGGCAGGACGGAAGCGCCAATATGGACTACGAGGCATTTTTCCGCGACCGGATCGCGGACCTTCATCAAGAGGGCCGTTACCGGGTGTTCGCCGATCTCGAACGTCACGCCGGTCGTTTTCCTCACGCCACCCATCACACCAAAGCCGGACCACGGCAGGTCGTGGTCTGGTGCTCCAATGACTATCTTGGCATGGGGCAACATCCCGTCGTGCTTCAAGCCATGCACGAGGCGCTTGATCAGTGCGGCGCGGGCGCGGGTGGTACCCGCAACATTTCCGGAACCAACCACTACCATGTGCTGTTGGAACAGGAATTGGCCAGTCTGCACAATCAGGAAGCCGGGCTTTTGTTCAATTCCGGCTATACATCGAATTTAGCGACTCTTGGGACATTGGCCCGGCTTCTGCCGCACTGTGTTGTTTTTTCGGATGCCTATAATCACAACTCGATCATCGTCGGCATTCGTGACAGCGGCGCTGAAAAGCAAATCTTCCGCCATAATGATCCGAGCGACCTGGATCGCCTGCTTTCGCTCTATCCTCGGGATCGGGCCAAATTGGTGGTGTTTGAATCGGTCTATTCCATGGACGGTGACATTGCACCGATCCGGGAAATTCTGGACGTGGCCGAAAAGCACGGCGCCATGACCTATATCGACGAGGTTCACGCCGTGGGCATGTATGGCCCCCGAGGCGGCGGTGTGACCGAGCGCGACGGCTGCGCCCACCGCCTGACCGTCATTGAAGGAACCCTGGCCAAGGCCATCGGAACCCAGGGCGGCTACATCACCGGCTCGACGGCACTGGTGGACTGCGTCCGCAGCTTTGCCGCATCCTTCATCTTTAGCTCGTCTTTGGCACCGACCGTGGCCGCCGGGGCGCTGGCGGCCGTTCGCCACCTGAAGGTCAGCCCCGAAATTCGAGACAGCCACCAGGAACGTGCAGCTACCCTCAAGCAAAAGTTGAGGGCCGCTGGCCTGCCGGTCATGCCCTCGATCAGCCACATCGTACCGCTGTTCGTGGGTGATGCCCGCTTATGCAAGCGCGCCAGCGATGAATTGTTAGAGCATCACGGCATCTATGTGCAGCCCATTAACTATCCAACGGTGCCGCGCGGAACTGAACGGCTGCGCCTGACGCCAACCCCTTTGCATGGCGATAGCGAAATGGCGGCGTTGGTGGATGCCTTGTTGGATGTCTGGAACCGGCTGGGTTTGCCGCGACAGGGGGCTTAGGCGCTCAATCCCCGAAGAGTCCAGTCGCAGAGAACTAGGCCCCGAAAGGCTGCGTTCATGAAATATGTTGACGAATTCCGCTGTCCCCACCAAGCCCAAGCCCTGGCGGCAGCGATTCAAGCTGAGGTTCAACCGGGTCGCCGTTACCACCTGATGGAATTCTGCGGCGGCCACACGCACGCGATCTCGCGCTACGGCATCCCGGACCTCTTGCCCGAGGCGGTTCGGATGATCCATGGTCCGGGCTGCCCGGTGTGTGTGTTGCCCATCGGTCGAATCGACGATGCTGTAGCCATAGCCCGTCATCCGGGCGTCATTTTGGCAAGTTACGGCGACGTGCTGCGGGTGCCGGGTTCGGGGCAGGTCAGCCTGTTAAAGGCCAAGGCCCAAGGGACCGATATTCGTATGGTCTATTCGACTCTCGATGCCCTACGCTTGGCCGAGGCCCATCCTGACCGCCCGGTGGTGTTCTTCGCCATCGGTTTTGAAACTACGACGCCTCCGACCGCTGTTGCCCTGCGCGAGGCCAAGCGACTCGGCCTTACCAATTTTTCGGTCTTTTGCAATCACGTCCTTACGCCGGCGGCAATCCAGGGCATCCTGGACAGTCCCGAAGTGCAGACGGCGGGAGCGGTTCCACTTGATGGCTTTATCGGCCCGGCCCATGTCTCGACGGTGATTGGCAGCCGACCCTATGAACCCTTTGCCGCGCGTTACCGCAAGCCAGTGGTGGTGGCCGGCTTCGAGCCTCTCGACGTGATGCAGGCGATCTTGATGTTGATCCGCCAGCTCAACGAGGGGCGCGCCGAGGTGGAAAATCAATTTACTCGCGCCGTGACCCGAGACGGCAATACCAAGGCCCAGGCCATTGTTGCCGAAGTCTTCGAAATTCGCCCATCCTTCGAATGGCGCGGACTGGGCGCAGTTCCCCAGAGCGCCCTTCGGATTCGGGAGAATTACCGGGATTGGGATGCTGAAGCGCGATACACCATTCCAGGTCGTTCAGTTGCCGACAACCCGGCCTGTGCTTGTGGCGCAATCCTGCGGGGCCTGAACAAGCCGCTGGATTGCCGGCTGTTCGGGAGCATCTGTACCCCCGAAACCCCGATGGGAAGTTGCATGGTCTCCGCCGAGGGGGCTTGCGCGGCCTACTATAGCTATGGCCGGTTCCGCGACGTAGAGGCCTGATACCGGCGAGCCCTGACACTGAGACATCGCCGGTCCTCGGGCCGCGACGGCGACCCCGCGCCCCCATGCACGCGAAGCTCCCATGTGACTCTAGGAGGGGCGCGTCCGCGCCCGCCCGGCGCCTGAGGGCTGCTTTGACGGGTCAACATCAAAGCTCGATGGTATGGCGGGCGTGCTCGGCTGCGGCCCGGCACCGCGCCTTGTTGGCGATGCCGGGTCTGCGGTTAGGCGTGGTCGTAGGCCGAGCTGGGCGGGCTGTCATTCTGAAGAGATTCGCGGTGATGATGAACCCTTGCGATCACCGGCGACAACTCTTGAAGCTCAATAAAATTGTCAGCCTGACGGCGCAACTCGTCTGCAACCATCGACGGTTGTGACCGGACGGTGCTGACGACGCTCACCCGAACTCCCTTCCGTTGGACGGCTTCAACCAAACGTCGGAAGTCACCATCACCAGAAAACAACAAGATATGATCAACATGCTCGGCCATTTCCATAACGTCGATGGCCAGTTCAATATCCATGTTGCCTTTTATCTTGCGACGTCCAGAGGCATCAGTAAATTCTTTGGTTGGCTTAGTGACCATTGTATAACCATTGTAGTCAAGCCAATCAACCAATGGCCTAATCGGTGAGTACTCTTGGTCCTCAACCAAAGCAGTATAATAAAAAGCTCGAATAAGACGCCCCTTGGACGCAAACATATCCAAAAGTCTTTTATAGTCTATGTCAAAGCCAAGAGCGCGCGCCGCCGCATAGAGATTCGCGCCATCTATAAACAAGGCTAGACGTTCTTGTTGGTAGAAGATCATGGTTCAGCCTTTTTATGACAATGATGTTGGAGTTCGTTCCAATTCCGTAATCCGTTGGAGCGACTAATTTTCTCCACCCGTAATGGGCCGGAGGTCTGCCATACAGATAGGGTAATCGCTCGTCAAGGGCAAGGCGGACGGTGCCCCGATATAACCAGCGCACCGTGGCAATCTGTGCCAACTCTAAAAGACAACGCTCTCAGGGGCGTTATCTCTGATCACCCGCCAGGGCTCCGATAGCCTTAGAAAGTCTGTCAATATAAAGAGAGTCTTAATGAAGCGGGTCGCAATTAAAAATCTCGGAAAGTGGCTTTCCGTCAATTAACTGTTCGCTCCATTCATCCAATTGATCCCGATCAGCCACTCGAACAGAGAGCTCAATCTGCGAAGATAGGGCGCCAAAGCGCCGTTTTAATTGCCGAAGGAGCATATTGGCCTTTCCTTCGGTTTCACCCTCGGCCTTCCCTTCGGCCTTCCCTTCGGCCTTTCCTTCAGCCTTCCCTTCGGCCTTCCCTTCGGCCTTCCCTTCAGCCAGCCCTTCGGCTCTGGCTTCGGCCTTCCACCGCTCGACCCATTCTTGGACTCGTGTCTGCAACATGGTTTTAACTCCCCCTATATTTTCG
>CAIXKV010000189.1 GCA_903920145.1 uncultured Rhodospirillales bacterium | reverse complement strand
TTGATAAATAAGGCAAACCAGTTTTGGGGAGCCAGGGATTCCAACAGGTCATCATCCGATGAATTCATCATACTATAAAAATCCCAATTTTGTTGGGAAACCTTGTTGACATCCCAATTAGATTGGGATACGGTTCCCCCATCAACAGCGCCATACGAACCCCGCTGCGACCGATACGAGCCAGCGCCGATACCCTGACGGGCGCTGAAACTGGCGAGAACGCGGTGGCGGAAGACAACGGAGACGTAGATATGAGCAACCACTCCGGGATAACCCTAGAGAATCTAGGGAGTGGATCATGATAATCCGCACGATCCGCAGGGATCACGAGACGGGCCTGCTTTTCATTTATGATGGAAGCCGCCGAATCATCGGCAGCACGTCCGTTCGTGTCTTGGTAATAATCCTCAATCGAGAGGGGTATACTTGGGTTCAGGGCTCAAGAGGGGAGTTCGCCCGGCCCTAGACAAGTGGATATGATACACGTGCCCCAACTTGGGAAGGAATAGAAATGAAACGGACAATTAAAGACCTTACCCCCGCCGAGCTGCTGCGACGGCTCAAAAATAAAGAACCGTATTCCCACATTGCCCGCGATTACAATTGCACCGGCAACACCATCGCCACCCGCGCCGGCGTCTGGGGATTGAAACAGGCAGAGTCGTACTCCACGAATGCGGACGACGATCTGTTCCGGGCGGATTTTGCCGCAGGTCTCAGCGACACCGAACTGGCCAAAAAATATGGCCGGACAATTAAATCTATTTGCAATCGGCGTTGGAGATTAGGGTTATTACGAAAAGCGCCCCCGCAGTGCAGGAATAAATCACCCCATCCGTGCTCGAATGAGGATCCTGCTGCCAGGCGAGCCCTCCTGGCAGCAGAGGATCGGCGGGACAGAGCGTGGCTCGCCGAGATAAAACGGAAGGAAGTAAAATCGCACATACTTTCAACTAGCAGCCTAGGAGGAAATTGGATATGGATTTAATATATCCAATACTCACCACGATCCGAAGTTCCGGACTTAGTCGCTATCCTGATTGTCCACGGCGGTGGGCAGCGCAGTCGTTGCGCCGCGAAATCGAGGAGGCTGGGCATGTCCTCGGAATCCCACGCGAAACAATCGCCGGACCGATCGGCTCGGCGGTGCACGCCGGGGCGGCGGCGCTGCTCAAGGCCAGGATGGACGGCAGCTATGTCGGTCTGTCCGACGCGACCGACGCCGCTTTGGCCGAACTCGACGGCCTAGTGGCCGACGTCGACATATTTTACGACCCGGAGACCGCTCCGACGATTCCGGTTGCGCGCCGCCAGGTCGCCAGGATGCTTCATGCCTACGCCCGCCAGATCGTCCCCCAGGTGGATCCGATCGTGGTTGAGGAACGGCTGGAGGCCAACTGTTGTTGGGACTCTGACGGAAACCCGTCCCTGTTGCTGTCCGGGCAATGTGACAACCTCTGCCGCTCCCCGAGCGGTCTCCGCGACATCAAAACCGGCGGCAATGCCGGCGCCAGAGCCAACCACAAACCACAGGTTGGCAGCTACTCGCTGCTGTTCCGATCCCACGGGATCGATGTCAACGAGGTCTTGATAGACTTCATCCCGCGCGTAGCGATTACCACGCCCCAACCGCCGGTGGTCACCACCACTTATAACGTGGCGGCCTGTGAGACGGCCGCGCGCCGGATCATCGATCACATTTCTCGCGATCTCAGTCTGTTCCGCAAGGGCGACCTCGATCTGCGCCGGATCGAGGCCGGAGACCCATGGGCATTCGTTGCCAATCCGTCATCAATGATGTGCAACCAGAAATGGTGCCCTGCTCATGGCACCGATTTCTGCTCAGAATACACAAGGATTTGATATTATGACGACAGTCCCCAACCTAGTTCAGCCCCGCCAAAATGTCGACCTGCGCGGCGTCGGGAAACAAGTTGCTAGAAATGCTGGTGGCGCCACCGTCGCGGCATTTTTCGAGGCCAACCGGGGCGCTATCGCGTCGGTCCTGCCCGTCCACCTGGGGCCAGACCGAATGTTGAGAATCGCGTTGCGGTGTCTCAGAACGAGCCCCAAACTCATGGACTGCACGGTCGACAGCCTGTTCGGGGCGGTCGTGACGTGCGCCCAGCTCGGGCTGGAGCCCAACACGCCGCAGGGGCACGTTTACCTGATTCCATTCGAGAACCGGAAGAATCAGACCACCGACGTTCAGCTTATCATCGGATACAAGGGCCTCGTTGATTTGGCGAGGCGCTCCGGCGAAATTGAGAGAATTTCTGCTCGGGTGGTCTGCCGGAACGACACGTTCGAGGTTGACTACGGGACCGACGACCGGATCGTTCACAAGCCGCAAATCGAGGGCGAACGCGGCGGCGTTATCGGCTTTTACGCGATGGCGCGACTCAAAGGTGGAGGGGTCCAGTTCGAGTTTATGTCCAAACGAGAAGTCGACGCCGTTATGCGGGCCACCCAGTCCAAGGGGAACTATGGACCGTGGAGAGACCACTACGAGGAAATGGGTCGAAAAACCCTGATCCGAAGATTGTCGAAGTACTTGCCGATGTCAATCGAGCTGGCGAATGCCTCCTCCCTCGACGATCGGGCTGAGGTCGGGAAACCCCAGGGCCTGGCCAGCGTCCTGGAGGGCGAGTTCGTGGTCGAGGACGAGGACGATATCATCGACCCCGAGACCGGCGAGGTCCACGAGGATACCAGGCCATTGGCTCACACACCCGATGCGCCGCCGCAGGAAACCCAGCAGCGCCAGTATGATGACGCTACGGCGGCCCAGCAGGCGAAGACCAATCCCCACCAGACAGACCAAGCCCAATACCGGGCGCGCGGTCGCCGCAGCCTGATGCCGGAAGGGGCGTAAAACGAGCCAAGCTCGGGAGACAACACCATGCACATCGAAACCGTGAACACTCGGGGCGTCCGCGCCCCCACCCGCATCGCCCTCGACCGCATCACTGCGCTCTGCGGCCCGGTCGGGGCCGGTAAGTCGAGCCTGATGATGACGACCGCCGCGTGCCTGATGGGCCGGCCGGTGCCGGGCTCCGCTAAACCGGCCAAGGCCGATATGGCCGCGTTCCTGAGCCACGGCGCCCAGGAAGCCCAGGCGGTCCTGGCCGCCGACACCGGCAGCACCACCCTGCGGTGGCCGACCGGCACCGTGTTGGCCAAGGGCCGCCAGACCCCAACGGCGAGTGAAAGCGCCTGCGGTCTGATTAGCGTTCTAGAGATGAGGGCCGCCGACCGAGCCGACGCCCTGGCCAGGGCCCTCAAGACCGCGCCCACCGCCGAGGAGCTGACCCAGGAGCTGGCCGCCGCCGGCCTGGACACGACGACGATCGAAGCCGTTGTCACCGATGTCTCGCGCGGAGGGTGGGACGGAGCCCACCAATCCTGGATCGCCGTCGGGCGGGAGGCCAAGCGGGCCTGGGAGAAAATCGCTTCCGGCCACAATTACGGCAGCAAAATTGCGGCTGAGTGGCGGCCGGTCGGCTGGGAGCCCGACCTGTCCGGACGGCGGTTGTCCGACCTGGAGCAGGATGTGGCTGCTGCCAAGGCGGCTTTTGATCAGGCGCAGCGGACCGTGAACGCCAACGAGGCGCGTCTGGCGGAATTGTCCGGCCAAATCTCGCAGATGGACGGCGCTCGCCGATCTGTCCAGGAGGCAACATCTGGGCTCGACGCGGCTATGCGGGAGGTAGAGTCTGCTCGCCAGCGTTTGGATGAGACTCCGAGGCCGGTCACCGGGGGGCATCCATGTCCCCATTGCGGCCACGTCCTCACTGGGGCCGGACCATACCAGGAGGCCTCGATGATGGGGCCCGAGGAACGGATGGCCATTGAGTCTCGGCACGACGCCGCGAAGAAGGCCTTGGCTACAGCCGATACAGCGGCCCGAGAAGCGACCGCCCGCGAGCGGTCAGCGCGCGACAGACTTCAGGTTCTGGAACGCGGCAAGACCGAGTTCGAGGAGACCATGCGGGCTCCAGTGGCCGGCGATGCCTTGGACGAGTCGGCTATCCGGGCAGAGGTTGACCGGGCAGAGCTGCGGCTCAAGGCCTGGTCCGCGAAGCACGCTGCTGACGCCGAGCACGGAAAAATCCTCGATGCCAGCGCGATCGTGAAGTTGCTGTCGCCCGACGGCGTGAGAAAGCGCAAGCTGACGCAGACATTGGAGGTGTTCAACGACCGGCTGTCCGCACTCTGTGAGGATGCGGGAATTGGTAAGGTTCAGATCACGGACGGGTTGGGGGCTACGTTCGACGGTCGGCAATACAACGATCTGAGCACTGGGGAGGCGTTCTTGTGCCGCGCCACGGTCCAAGTTTCTATCGCTTTGCTGGACGGTTCAGAGGCGGTGTTGATCGACGTGGATAGGCCTCTCGACGCGACCTCAATTAATGGCGTGATTGGTTTGTTGGACGTTGTTACTACGTCTGATAGCTCGCCGATTTCGTTCGGGCTTCTGGCCCTAACATTGACCAGACCGGCACAGGCGCCTGATCTCAGCCTGATCGAGGACAACAGTTGCGTCAGCTATTGGGTCGAGGGCGGTGTGGTCAAGCCGCTGGCTGAAGTGAAATAATACAATAAGAGGATAAATAAATGACCATTCCCTATGCACGTTCCCACGAGAACGAATTCGCAGCCTTGGAAAGGGGCGACTCAGATTGGAGTATTTATAGAGCACGGATTGCTGATACCTACGGTCCGAAGAACGTGAATAAAATTTTAAGTCTATGGCGTCTTTGTGATGCCATAGACATGGCAACAAAAAGTATTGAAATTTATTGGGCGCAGCTTCAGAGATCGGATTTATCGGCAGAACAAAGACGAAGAACAGAAAGGAATTATTCTGATGCCGAACGATCGATTGATCGTCTGATATCCCAGATCGAATGCGGAGAGATTCAGAAAAGAAAAAACGGAGAACAGTGATGAAAGTTGATGATCTGAAAGGAATTCTCTCGCTCCACGCGAAATGGCTCGCGGGCGAGCCCGGAGGCGCGAGAGCCGATCTGTCCGGGGCCGATCTGAAAGGCGCCGATTTGCGGTTGGAAAACCTGACCAACGCCGATCTGTCCGAGGCCACACTGATCGGCGCCAAACTGATCGGTGCGGACCTGAACGGGGCCGATCTGTTCGGGGCCGATCTGACCAGGGCCGACCTGAACGGGGCGTCTCTGACCAAGGCCAAGCTAAACGGGGCCAACCTGACCGGAGCCAACCTGACCGGAGCCCATCTGAACGGCGCCAAACTGTTCGGGGCCAAACTGATCGGGGCCGATCTGTCCGGCGCGGACCTCAACGGCGCGTTCCTGTTCCGCGCGGACCTCAACGGCGCGGACCTCAACGGCGCGGACCTCAACGGCGCCGATCTGTTCGGGGCCGACCTGACCGACGCCGATCTGACCGACGCCAGGCTGTCCGGCGCCAAACTGATCAGGGCCACGCTGACCGGCGCCAAACTGAACGGCGCCGATCTGACCAGGGCCGATCTGTTCCGCGCCAACCTGATCGGGGCCGATCTGTCCGGCGCGGACCTCAACGGCGCGTTCCTGTTCCGCGCCGATCTGACCCCCGCCGATCTGACCGACGCCGATCTGACCGACGCCGATCTGACCGACGCCAGGCTGTCCGGCGCCAAACTGATCAGGGCCACGCTGAACGGCGCCAACCTGAACGGAGCCCATCTGGAA
>CAIXKV010000188.1 GCA_903920145.1 uncultured Rhodospirillales bacterium | reverse complement strand
TGGAGAGGAAGGCTCTGGCGGTCGGCGCAAGCCGGCCACGAAACCAGCCTCAGTGAAGCAGAAATCCAGCGTCAAACCTACCTATGCGTAGGTTTGAGCAAGTCTGGAAGAACGGCGATCGAACTTGGGATGACTGGCAATGGCGGCTCGGACGAACGGCAAGATTGGTTTCGCCCTCGGCGGGCTTGGCGGCATCAACGCCCATGGTGTTGGTTTCCTGGAAGCGGCACGAGCCCTTGGCATTGAGCCCGACTTTGTGACCTGCTCCAGCGGCATGATTCGCTGGGTCGCGGACTGGCTTGAAGAAAAGCCGCTGTTGCCCCGCCTGGAAGAGCAATTAGGCCTGGGGAACCGCTTTCCCCCGCCATTCCACTGGATGAATACTCTTTGGATTGCCACTTTCGGAGATCCAGCGACCTTCCGACCGGCCGTCTGGGAGTATTGGCGCCGTTGGATGCAGCCCGTGGATTGGGCTGACGCCAAGACACTGCTGGATCGGCTCTGGCCGGCTCAAGTGTATGTGCCGCGCCGGGATCCCGAAGACTTGGCCCGAATCGCTTCGGTCATGAACGCCAGCGCCATTCCAGTTGCGTTCAATAGCGTTCATCCGGCCAGCGGACGCGAATATCTGCACGTGAATCCGGCGGCTCAGGAGGCTCTGGAGGTCAAAGTTGGTGCCATCGGCGATCCGGTTAAATATGTTGCCATTAGCGAATCAGCGGTGCGCGGGGCGTTATGGCTGTATTTTTATGGCTTTGACGACAATATGAACCCGGATGGGTTGGTGGATGGCTCTTACCATCGGCAGTTCATCGCCAGTGAATTGCATGGCTGTGATCGCATTTATCTGGCCCGCCCCCGGAACAGCCGGTGGGATGGGCGATTACCGCAAAACTATTTTGAGGTTCAGGATTTTACCACCGATCACGGCTTTGATTCGGCCTATGCCGCCGAGCTGGCGGGCCTGCGCCAGATCAACCGCTTGATCGCCGATGGCAAGCTGCACGGCGGCGATTTTCATAGCGTCGAGTTGATCGAGGTCGAAGTGCGTCGGCAATATGGTTTCTTCGAACCCCTCGAAGAACGCAGCGTGTTTGATGAAGCGTTCCGAACGGCCTATCACGTCCTCACGAGCAAGGAATCGATGGGCTGAGAGCAACGCGACGTCACGGGTTCAAAGGGCCAACTGGCCCTTTGCGAAAGTGTGTGCATCCCACCGGGAAACGCTTTCCACCGGCCTGGTGTCGCTAAGACAGGTACATCCGTGCCTATCATACCATCGGGCCTTGATGGTGACACATCAAGGCTGCCCTCAGACGCCGGGCGGGCGCATCCGCGCCCTTGGCTTCGCGTCCACGAGTGGCTTCGCGTCCACGAGGACGCGGGGCCACCGTCGCGGCCCAAGGACCGGCGATGTGTCAGTATCAGGGCTCGCCGGTATCATACCATCGGGCCTTGATGGTGACTCACCAAGGCCCGATGGTATTATTCCGCAATCGGGATAACACGCTCGAACTTGGCCAGATTCATCGACCGCCGCACGTCGTCGCGGGCCCCGCGCAGCGATAGAGACAAACGCTTCTTGCTGGCAAGATCACGGGCAATCAAAAACATGCCCAACCCCGACGAATCCACGAAGTCCAATTCCGATAAATCGAACACCATCCGATGACCGCTGGGGCCATCGAACGCCGTCATCACTTGGCGGAACGTGTCATGATCGACGAAGGTCATCCGCCCACTGAGGGCGATCTCGGTCATGCCTGGCGCCTGGCGAATGCGAAAATTCATCGCGCCTTCAGTTGCCATTGTCATGAGGTCCACTCTCCAAATGATACAAGCCATTTCACAACTGGCTATGGGCTCTCACGCCCACAGACGGCGGTATATCATGAACCAGAAGCCAGATAGAACGACCTTAACGATGTATTTTTTATGACATATTGACAAATCACCGCTTATATGATCACTGACAAGCAATCTATTTACCAGTGAGAAGAAAATAATAGCCTCTAAAATAAGCTTGAATATCTTTTATTATATATTTTTGTTCTAAAATTCAATCGAATCCTCCTGATTCTATCTTAACCACCCCACCGTCGCGACATCTGACCGTACCTGCGCCATTAGCCCGCAATAGAGCCTCGTTTCATGGTATGGTGCCGACGAGCCGCCTTCAGTCCGTACTTTCGATACCGCGAGGTCCGCATGGGCGTGGTTTCCGGTTTGGATGCTTTTCCCGATCGCCCGAGTCTGTGCAGGGACGCGGGGCTTTTTCGTTGTGAACCGGCACCGACGGAGCGGGATGGAATGTCCGACGGCGCAATCTCTGCGGAATTAGCAGCCTGTGCTCGGGCTCTGTTAGCGGCGGACTCCGCCAGTGCCGACGCAATCGCCGCTGTGGTGTTGGAAAGTGCCCGCCGCCTGACCCGCAGTCCCACCGCTTTGGTTGGCCGGTATGACCCCATCGGGCAAACGCTGATCCCGCCGGCCATCGCCGGAAGTGGCTGGCCCGAGTCGGCTCTGGCCGTGGTCCATCGGATTCGGGATGAGCGGCGCCCCTTAACCCTTGAGTCCCCCTCCACAACCGCCTCACCTTTTGACCGGCTGCTGGTGGTGCCCGCGCTGGAAAGTGAGACACCGAACCCCGAGAGTGTGGCCGGCGTGGTGGGTGTTGCCGGAGCCCGGCAGAACTATGACCATCACGACGTGGCCGCCCTTCGGCGCCTAGGCGAGCTTTACGCCCTAGCACTGCGCCGCTTGACCCGCGAAGCCGAACGGGCTTGGCTGGCTCGGGCCGTAGAACAGGCCCCGGTTAGCATCGTTCTCTCCGATTGCACCGGCACGCTGCGGTACGTGAACCCGGCTTTCTCGCACACCACCGGATACAGTCGCGATGAAGCCCTGGGCCAAAGCGCACGAGTCTTGAAATCGGGGTACACTCCACCTTCCGAGTATGAAAGGCTTTGGGCCGCTCTGGCCGCCGGTCAAGTTTGGCGGGGTGAATTCCACAACAAACGTAAAAATGACGAACTCTTCTGGGAAGCTGCGGCGATCGGGCCGATCCGAGACGATCAGGGCCGCGTGATCGGCTATGTTGCAGTTAAAGATGATATCAGCAAGCGCAAGGCAACAGAGATAGACCTGCTGACCGCCAAAGAAGCGGCAGAAGATGCCAGCCAAGCTAAGTCCACTTTCCTAGCTCATGTGAGTCACGAACTCCGAACGCCCTTAAATGCCATCATCGGCTTTGCCGAAATTATGGATCGACAGTTATTTGGTCCGGTTGGTGACAGCCATTACCGGGATTATGCCCGTTATATCGGAGACAGTGGACGCCATTTATTGGCACTGATTAATGATATTTTAGATCTGTCCAAGGTCGAAGCCGGACGCATGGACATGATCGAAGAGGCCGTCGACATGGTTGCCGCCATCGAAACCGCCTGCACCCTGTTGCGAACACGGGCCGAAGTCGGTCGGGTTCTGTTGACCACCAGTTGGGGCGGCATCGCGCCGCGACTGCGTGCCGACGCCCGGATGGTGCAGCAGATTTTGCTCAATATTATTTCTAACGCGGTCAAATTCACTCCGCCCGAGGGCCGCGTCACCGTCACCAGCCAATCCGATAGCCATGGCGGCCTCGTGATCAAAATCGCCGATACCGGCCCAGGCATGACCGAAACCGACCTATCCATAGCCTTGGCCCCTTTTGGCCAGCTCCGCACGCTAGCCGCACCAACCGAGGGTGGCTCGGGCTTGGGCCTGCCCTTGGCCAAATCGCTCACCGAACTCCACGGGGGTAGCCTAACCCTCGCCAGCCAACCCCAGGTCGGAACCACCGTCACCATCCGCTTTCCACCCGAACGAGTCGTCCCCGAAACCTCTCATGCCATCGGGCCTTGATGGTGAGAGGCGCAACCATCGGCCATCCGCGCCCCCGAACTCTGCCCGTTGCTATCCGGTCATAATCGCCCTGCGACGCACCGCTTCACCCTCAACGCGCCACCCCAGTTGGCACAGAGCGGCAGCGATCGCGGTCATGACCTCTACGGTCACATCCGGGTGTTGGACGGTATAAGCCACCATCAAATCCCGAATGCCAAGCGCAGCGTCTGCGGCTCCTATCCGCCGAAGATGCGCGATCTGACGAATCATGGCAGGCAAAAAATGCTCGAGATGCCGAGCGCATCCCAGATAGGCTGGCAAGCGCACGCTGCGCCAAGCCGCAGCCTGGAGAGCGTCGGAAACAGGACTATCATCCGTCACCCTAATCGCATCGTAAGGAAGGCCTGTGTGGGCCGCCAACGCTGCCGCCGCTGCAAAGTGCCCTCGCGCGGCCTCGGGCTCGTTCCGCAACAGCCGCAACACGCCGAGATTGTGATGGGCATCGAGACACCGGCTGTCGGCTTCAAGGGCGCGGGTGAAAGCCGCTACAGCCTGGTCAAAATCTCCGCTCCAAAGCGCGGCGTGCCCGAGATTAAAATACAACTCATACTCGAATCGAGCAGAAGTCAATTCCTCTAAAGATAGGGTTGTTTCAAAGAGGATCGGCATAGCTATTCGGAATAAAATCCAAACGCTGTTGACCGGCAGGTGTCAACACGGACTGAAACCGCCCCTGCTCGCGCCTGATCGTGTGATAAAATTGGTCAATATAGGGAACCCGTAACAACACCGGCTGATCCAAAGGCGGTGCGAGGTCGAACAAATCCTTCCGATACTGCTGTTGAACCGCCCGCAGAGACTCAGCAGGATTGGCCAGAACAAAGGGATCGTCGCTGCCGTGATCCCGGCGCTGGAGCAACAGGGCAAAGCCGCTGGTTTCTCCGGCGGTGCGCGGAATAGTCCGGGTTGATAGAATCTCGAACCCATGACGGCGAACCAACCAGGACAGATTTTCCTGGGTAAAGTTGCTTTTGTGGGTCATGAACAGACCATCGGTCCAGTCCACAATGTCCCACAAATCGGGCACCTCGAGATAAACCAGGCCGTTCGGCACCAACCAGTGATGAAGTTTAGCCAAGCTTTCGGCGGGACCATCCACATGTTCCAAGCAATGGGACAGCAGGATAATCTCCCAGGCTGATGATTCCCCCTCAAAGGTCTGAAGAACCGTTTGATAGACCGGAATTCCCAATGACTGGCGGATATAATGGGCCCGATCATTTTCGGGCTCCAGAGCTGAAACCTGATAACCGGCTTCGGCAAACACTTGAACCCCCGAGCCATAAGCAGCGCCAACATCCAACACCCGCCCCGTTGGCCGATGCTCTTGGATCAGACGCAGATAACCCCGGTAGCGGTTCCGCCGTTCGATTTCCAGATCGGGATTAAAGACTTCCAAAGACCCCGTGGCAATCTGAGCCCAACAGCGTTGAAACCAACGATAGGACGGCGACACCGAACGAAAGGCCAGCAGACATGACCGACAGACCGCCGTGCTGTGAAACACCAAGCCGCTGGGCAGAGAAACCTCGACCAATGTCACCGTTTCGGTCCCGCCACACACCGGGCACGCGGCGGTGAAGATCAGGTCTTCGGCCCGAATGGGATAACAACGATGTTCTTCATGGCGCCCCTCCAGACAGTGCTCCATACGGCCCAAAACATGCGTCAAAGCGGAGGGGGGAGACGGCGCGGCGCTGGTCATGAGAATGGCCTTAGACAGTTCGGCGCAGTGTCTAGCAGACCTTGAGCCATACTCGCGCGATGGTGCATGAAGGCCGTCGGTTTTGTCAATGACTGGCCCACGCGCGTGACCAGCCCGCGCTCGGATGCGCCAGACAGTCCGATATCACCCCGTCACCAACCGATTTCGTCCCTCATTTTTAGCACGATAAAGGTTACGATCCGCCGCCTCGATCAAGGCCCCCGGTGTGATCTTGCCATCTGGCACCCACGAAACGCCGCCAATGCTAACCGTAATATGCTCGGCAACACTAGAAAAGGCATGAGGAAAACGATGATTACGGACTTCTTCGAGAATTCTCTCTCCAATATTAATGATCCCCGCAAGGTCCGCACCAGGAAGTAAACAGACGAATTCTTCACCGCCATACCTGGCAACCACATCGGGAGGATGACGGACAACATGAGTGATTGCCTCAACAATCATTTTAAGGCAAGTATCACCGGCAGGATGACCATAATGATCATTATAAAGTTTAAAGTAATCAACATCAATCAGAAGCAGACTGATTGGAGTTTTTGATCGAGCCGATCTTGTCCATTCAGTTTCCAACAACTCATCAAACCAACGGCGGTTGGCGGCTCCGGTCAAAGCATCAATACGAGACAGGCGGTTGAGTTCTTCATTGGCTAATCTCAGGCGATTCTCTAACATTTTATGTGCCGTGATATCGTGAGCAATCTTTGAGGCTCCAATAATATGGCCGTGAAGGTCTTTGATGGGAGAAAGATTAACAGAGACCTCGATAAGGTGGCCATCCTTATGTCGACGCACCGTCTCATACCGATAGACATTCTCGCCGCGAGACATTCGAGCCAACAGGCCTTGTTCTTCATCATAACGATCCGCTGGAAATATAATTGTCATCGGTCGTCCAATGGCCTCAGACGCCGAATAACCGAAAAGCCGCTCTGCTGATGGATTCCAACTGGTAATAATTCCGGACAGAGTTTTACTAATAATTGCATCGTCAGAATTTTCCACAATGGCAGACAATAAAAATTGCCCCATGACTATTATTCTCATCTGATGTACAATCAGAAAAATAACATATCCGGATATAATATAAGTTATTATAATCATAATTTGTTCAAATTTTAAATTAAAAACCCCAAAAGGTTCCATAAATAAATAACAGTTTAAAAAACTTCCTACAATAATAGCTAAAAAACACGGACCAGAGCCACACAATAAGGCAATAATTACTAAAGCTGGATAAAATGTGATAAATTCAACTCCACTATTAATTGGAAATGTCACAAATCTTATAGCAATAGCTAAAAAAAATATAGCCATTGCCGTTGGGTATCGTATCAATCTTGGCGCTGATAAGATTAGTATGGACCATGAGACAAGCCAAGATGGTTTATATTTCATCATTTGCATCTCCTTTACGATTAAAATTACGATTAAAATAAGGGTTTTTGGAAAATTCCAGCGTTGCAATCTATAATTGTCTTAAATTTTTATCCGAACCCTACATCCATTAATCGAGAATACAAGAAAAGCTCACAGCTTCCAAGTGTCTATGATCCTTGCTATCTCCCCATTGCAAGCCGTGGGATTTGGGACGAAGGCAGCCATGAAGGGGCAAATGAATCTTATCCTAGTCGGACTTATGGTCTGTCATACCATCGAGCCTTGATGGTGACTCATCAAGGCTGCCCTCAGACGCCGGGGGCGGGCGCATCCGCGCCCTATGGTATAACAGTCTTAACGACTATAAATATGGCGTAAATCCTGGTCATGACCCCCTACCAGCCTCTATATCTGTGGCGGAACTCAAGAATCACTACCGAAATGCTCCTATTTTCTATGTCTGGGGAGCACGAGACATAAAAATAAATGATCATCTCGATACCAGTTGCGCCGCCAATGCCCAAGGTGCAAACCGTGCTGAACGAGGGCTAAAATATTATCTTTATGATAAGACTCAACTTATGAATAGAAATCATCAAAAACTGGTACCGCCGCAACAATGTCATCATGATGTTAATTGCGTTTTTCCCGCCATTGCTCAAGACTTGTTTCCATGATGAAACCATGGCTGTCCAGTTTCGAGATGCCGTTGAAACGCTTTATTCACCTCGAGGATCACGCCCTCCCAGTCATCAGGTTGAGATTGGCGGAACAGGCGAAGAGACGGATACCATGGACTGTCATTGCGATCATGAAGCCACCGCCAACAGCCGTCGAAACGTGACAGAAGCCAAGCCGGCTTACCTTGCGCCGCTGCAAGATGAAGAACAGCCGTGTCAACCCCGATCACCAGATCAAGATTGGCAATTAAAGCCGCCGTATCCGCAAAATCTGTCACTTCTGGCATGAGATCAATCAGGTTCAAATCGGACGATACAGGCTCAAGTTCTGGCCTCCGATCTTTCTGGAGACTGACCCACTGAATGCCGGAAATCTGTCCAAGCGGGGCCAACCGCTCTAAGGCCAAGCTGCGGCGGCGATCCACTGCGGTCCAATCCGGCTGATGCCGGCGCGGATTACCGGCCCAGACCAACCCGACCCGTAGATCCTGGGTGGGCGGTAATCGCTCGGCCCAAACCGCCGCTAGGCCAGGAGGCGGTGCCAAATAAGGCGTATGCGCCGGCACTGTCGCTAATGTCGTGCCGAACAGATAAGGTAAACTGAGCAATGGGGCGTGAAGGTCAAAGCCCGGTCGTTCATCGCCCGGCCCGAACACAAAATCCAAGCCATCAAGCCCCTTCAGCAATCGTTTTAATTCATGGGGACATTCCAGAATCACTCGGGCGCCTCGCTGTCGCAGCATTGGCGCATACCGAATAAACTGGAGAGTATCACCAAACCCCTGTTCAGCATGAAGCAGGAGCGTCCGGCCCGTCAGATCGCCACCATCCCACCAGGGTTGGTGGAACGGTGGTGGCTTGACCGGAAAGTCTTTTATTTTCCAGCGCCATTCATATTCCCGGAATCCTGCCGCCAAGTCCCCTTGTTTTAATAAGACCCAACCGTAATTCTTGTGCGTTGTCGCATCGTCTGGCCGCAGGGCCAAAGCTTGACGATGGCACGATGCGGCTTCTTCTAACTGATTTTGTTGATACAAGACCAAACCAAGGCCAGCATAAGCCTCTGCAAAGCGTGGCCGCAGCGCCAAAGCCTGCTGATAATGCGTCGCGGCTTCGTCCAACCGGCTGTTTTGTCTCAGCAGATTCGCCAGATTGAGATGGGCTTCAGGATAATCTGGCCGTTGAACCAAGGCTTGACGTATCCAAAGTTCTGCGATTGCCTCGGCTCCCGTTTGAGCCGACAAAACCCCTAATAAATGTAAGCAATCCGCATGCCCAGGCTCAATCGCCAGCACCCGACGATAGATCTCTTCGGCCTCAGCCCACTGTCCGGCTTTATGATGCGCCAAGGCTTGGGCCAATAATGCGTTCATGCCAGACGCTCCTTACTTAACATGCTCAAGACCTGGGGCCATTTCGGCTTCGGCAATGGCCCAGGCGCGTAACGTCCGTAAATCCCGGCGCTCGAAGGCGACAGGACGGGCGGCGAGAAAATAGCCTTCGGGGCGATCCTCTGCCATCGATCCGATCTGGACAAGGTGACCTGCCGCGAGCGTCCCTTCGACTAGGCGACAATCGATAACCGCCATTCCCAATCCGGCCACGGCGGCCTCAATCATCTGACTTCTCGTTTCGAATGTCGTCATTGCCCCCTGGGGCGATGGAATGTCGGGTTGGTCAGCAAAGTATCGCCAGTCGTCGGGCCGAGACCGGGCAGCCAAAAGAGGCAGAGTATCGTGGGAGCGGTGCAGGTGCGGGCTGGCAACCACGATCAGGCGTTCCCGGAACAGCAGACAAGGCTCCAGTCCTCGCCAGTCTGAATCGTCTCGCCCCCAGCGAATAACACAGTCATAGGGTTCAACCGCCAAGTCTACTGTCCGAATATCGGTCGAAATCAAAATATCCACCGCCGGAAGTCTGGCACGAAGTCGGGGCAACCGGGGGATCAGCCAGAGCAGCGCAAAGGTGGAAATGGTCGATAGCCGGATCATCGATCGGGGTTTGAGAAGATCGGCAACGGCAGCATCGATGGCTTGAAAGGCTGGCGCAAGCCGGTCGGCAAACCGTCGCCCAGCCTCGTTGAGTGTGGAGCGACGCCGGTCGGCGAAAAGCGGCTGGCCCACTTGGCCTTCCAGCTCCGCAAGAATATGGGAAACCGCCGACGAGGTCACCCCCAGACGTTCTGCCGCACCCGAACGGCTTCCGGTTCGGGCCACTTCGACAAAAGCCCTGAGGGAGCGGAGGGATGGTGTTGTCACCATGAGATTACCTTATTTTGAGTCACAACTCCTCACTGGAATTATCAAATATAATAATATTTAATTATGCGATCGAATAGCCTTTTATGGAGTTTTTCTCATGATTCGGTCTTGGCGGTTCAGTCTTGGCGCGCTTGCTCTGGCAGCGATGAGTCCGCCGAATCCGGTCGCCGCCTTCACGTTGGAAAGTACGACGGTGGCGCCGGGCAAGCCCCTCCCCTCGGCTCATGTGCTCAATGGGTTTGGCTGCACAGGAAAGAATCGTTCGCCGGAACTGGCGTGGTACAATCCTCCGGACGGGACACGGAGTTTCGCAGTCACTGTGTATGATCCCGATGCCCCGACCGGGTCTGGATGGTGGCATTGGGTGGTCTTCGACATTCCATCTGCAATCAATCACCTCCCCGAAGATGCGGGAAGCGGTTATGGAATTCCCGTTGAAGCTGTACAAAGTCGTACTGATTTTGGCACAACAGGCTATGGTGGGGCTTGTCCGCCGCCGGGAGCCCCCCATCGATATATCTTTACTGTGTATGCCCTGAAACTGGATCATCTGAACCTAACCCCAGAAGCTAGCGCCGCCCTAGTCGGTTTCACGATTGGAGCCAATAGCCTGGGAAAAGCTTCTTTAACTGCGTTTTATGAAAGGTAAAACAATATGAACGAGCATTTTAATCTGATCGCTCGCTACAACCAGTGGGCCAACCAGACTCTTTATGCCGCCGTCGCAACCTTGCCGCCTGACGAAATTGCACGAGACCGCAACGGCTTCTTCCGGTCGATCCTTGGAACTCTAAACCATCTCTTAGTTGCAGACAGGGTCTGGATAGCCCGCCTCTCGGGCGAAAACTACGGATGGTTTACCGCCCTTAACCAGATCCTCTATCCTGAATTCTCCGAACTCCGTCAAGCTCGCGAGGACGACGATCGCACTCTTATCAAACTGACAGCCAATCTTTCCCTAACGGGCAATTTGACCTATACCAATTGCTGTGGTGAGCAACGCTGCGTCCCTATAAGCATTGTACTTTCTCATATCTTCAATCATCAAACCCATCATCGCGGACAGGTTCACGGTATGCTGAGTCAGGCGGGGAAGCAACCGCCACCGCTCGACCTGCTTTATTGTCCCTATCAAAACCTATAGTATCATCGCGCCTTGATCGCGCCTCTGGCTTTGCGCGCACAAACCGCGCAGAGCTGCGGTCACGGCCCGAAAACCGGCGATGGGTCATTTTTTCAGGGCTCGCCGATGCGACAAACCCCGGAAGCCAACCTTGACAGCGCCCGAAGCGTTTCCTATCGTCCGGGTATGGTTGGGCGGTTGATTGTTGCTTTTTTCTGTCCCTGTCAACCGGGATCGATCATCGGCTTTTTCCTAAGCCCCTTTGCCGTGAGGACCTCGCCTCATGCGGACCCCCGTCAGGCCAAACTCCGTCACGTCCAGCGGTTTGCGCGGCCTGTGGAACCAAGCCGCAGTCTGGATGCGACCGCTGCTTCTCGCTGTAGCCCTGATCCTTTCAGGAACGGCTTCCGGTCGTACCGACTCCCCCCCACTTCAACCCCCGACAACAGCAGCCGACGGCGGCAGTTGGATTGACGCCATCCTCGCGCCGCTCGGAGATCTGTCACGCTGGGTCTCGGGCCTTTTTTCCCATGACGAGCGTCTGGTAACCGACGAGATCGAGCGATTCAAACACAGCGTTGACACCGATCTATCGGGCTTTGATGCTTTGGTGCGGGAAGCCGGTTTTACCCTGGCTTCGGTTTCGGTGGGGGCCCGACTGGAACCCCAGATCAGTGTATCCATGACCTTCCGGCGACGCCTGGGGGAGCCGGAAAAGACCGCTCTGATGACCAAGATCACCGACCCTGCGGGTGGCGTTGACACCGTGCAGCGCAGTGTGATCATGATCCTGCTGAACGCCGCTGAATCAACCTACGCGGTTCGCAATGACGGCTTTCGGCTTAGTCAGGTTACCATTGATTTGGATACGATTCCCAAAGTCACTTTGACCATGACGCCCTTTTCCCATTGGCCGTAATGCCACCCCAAAAGACCGATGGTATGATACACATCGATCGAACGACTTGACGGTGCTCCACAAACCAAGCCAAGATTGTTCTTGGCAGGATGTCAGCTTTGATAGACTCTCTACGCCGCCGCGTTGCGCGCCAACGCTAGCGGTATCCGATCAGGTTGGATTGGATACCACTCTATCAGGTCGGAGCATGGGACATGACGGGACGGGTCATTCAGGGACGTTTTCTTGGACCGGCGGGCGACGCGGTGCGGGAAGGCCCGGCGCTGCCGCAGTCGTCATTCGACCGAACGGCAGTGGTGCAACCATCGGCGCTGGCTCGCCGTGACTCATGCCCACCGCCACCTCCCACGCGATTCGGACCTGGCACCGCAGGAATGCAAGGATCGGGTGGAGCCCTTCAGCGGCGCGCGACCGGCGGGCCGATGGTGGCGCCCAACGGTAGACCGTCGGTCCACTCTGCTCCGCCCGCGCCCGTGGGCGCGTTGCCGCGCGCCAGCGCAGCGGTGGCACAGCAGCGTCCGGGGGCATCTGCGGTACAGCGTACCGCCCAGGGCGAAGCGTTCCGAGTCAATGACGGTGTCTTGGGCAAGCAAGGGCCAGGCAGCGCTTTGCCTGATCGGTTGCGAGTGCAGATGGAAACGGCGCTGGGAAGCGACTTCTCTGCTGTCCGGGTTCATGTCGGCCCGCAAGCCGCACGCATTGGTGCTCTGGCCTTTACTTCAGGCAATGACGTCTATTTCACCCCAGGCCGCTATCAGCCCGACACGCCAACCGGACGCCACATCATCGGGCATGAACTGGCTCATGTGGTGCAGCAACGCCAAGGCCGGGTGCGCAACCCTTTCGGAAGCGGTGTCGCGGTGGTTCAAGATCGGGCCCTGGAGGCGGAAGCGGAGAGGACAGCCGCAACCTTCCTGTCCACTGGCCCGGCCCGGCCCGCGCATGGACCTGCCACCATTCAGCCGATGATACGGAATGCTGTCTCTAAGCTTAAACGATTGTCGTCCGTTTCCAATAGAATGGAAATGATGCACGGCGCCAGCGAATCTTTCTTGTCATCTTTTTTTCAACTGGAACCAGATCCATACCCAGAAGCCCTTGAAGATTTTGAAAAAATTCATAACCTAAAAGATGTTGAGACTTATTACAGAAATAAGTTATTCATTGATTACAGATTTTATCCTAAAAATTATATATTTTATTCAACAAGCTCGGTAATTTCGGGGCTATTTAAATCGTCATCACGGCACGATAGAAAGCATATGTACTCCTTATTAAAAGAGTGGTTTGAAGAAGGCAAGATGTCAAAACAAATGTATAAAGATGCCAGCAGCATGATTGATGATTACTTTAGATATGAATCATTCATGTCCTAGAGGAATGCGCTTTAACATTACAATATTAAAGCTGCACCCGCGCAAGCGCGGTCAGGGGTGACACGCCCATGGTGATAGCAGTCAGGGCGTGCTAGCGATCTTAGAGTTCATTGGGAGTTCATTGGGAGCACCTTGTGCGCATGCTTCCGGGCATGATCAACGAGTTCGGAAACCGCTCCAATGCCTCCCGACGCCCACTATTTTGATACCATCGAGCTTTAATGAGTCACCATCAAGGCTCGATGGTCTGATACCGGCGAGCCCTGATACTGACACATCGCCTTTATCGGGCCGCGACGGCGGCCCCGCGTCCTCGTGGACGCGAAGCCCCCGTGTGACTTTAGGGGGGCGCGGATGCGCCCGCCCGGCGTCTGAGGACAGCCTTAATGAGTCACCATCAAGGCCCGATGGTATGAGCCCTCATGAAGACCCCAAAAGCGCCGTCGCCTTGGCCCGGCGATGGCGAACGGCACATCCAGAAGACCCAATGGCCCGTCATGTTGCAGCGGCCCTCATCGGAGATGCTCCGCCTCCACGAGCCGAAGATGGCTATGTCCGGGCGCTGTTTGACGGATTCGCCGCTGATTTTGACCGGCAATTGGCATCTCTGGCCTACAGCGTGCCCGCACTGGTGGAAACACTGGATCGCCTATGGCCGCAGCCAAGCGCCGCCATGACGGTCCTGGACGCCGGTTGCGGCACTGGTTTCAGCGCCCCGATGCTACGGCCCCACGCCCGACACTTGACCGGCGTGGATTTGTCGCCGGAGATGTTGGCCCTTGCCCAGCAACGGCAGCTTTACGATGCTCTGGAACTGACCGAAGTCACCGCGTTTCTGGCCAACCATCCCGAGGGCTATGACCTGATCGTAGCCACCGACGTGCTGTGCTATTTCGGAACCCTGGCTCCGGTGCTTGGTGCGGCAGCGGCGGCACTACGGCCAGGCGGTCGGGTGATGTTTACCGTAGAGCTAGACCCGGCTCCGAACGCGCCAGCCTTCACTCTGCAATCCAATGGCCGCTACCGCCATGCCGAAACCGCCATTTTGGCGCTTTTGGAGGCATCTGGCCTGGACGCTGGAACGCCGATGGTCAATAGGCTGCGTCGGGAAAATGGTCGAGATGTGCCGGGGGGGTTCTTCGAAGCTCGACGCCGGGACAGCTCTTGGATGACAAAGCCCGGCGGATCACGTTAGGATCGTGGCAGCGGAAATTTTTCTGGAGACAGGCGGCCCGTGGGCATCATACCACCGAGCCATGGTACTGGCACGTCGCCGGTATCGGGCGGCGAGCACGACCCCAGGCGCCCATGCGCGCGAAGCCAGGGGTGCGGGTGGCTGTCTTTGCTGTCGTGGGTGGCCATCGTCTCGATCCTGTCCCTACTGTTCATGCCGCTTCAGGACGGGCTGGTGGTTGGTGGTGATTGGGGCGACGCTTTCGCCCCGCCCTGCAGTATGGCCTATCCCGAAGGCCCCAAGCCACCGAGACCGACCGGCCACCCACATGGCGGGTGCCCGTTCTGTGTTGCCCATGCCGGCTATAGCTCGCCGCCGCCCGCGCCGATTCTGGCGGTTACGCCGCTCCCGCTGCCGGTGGCGCTGTCCTGGCCGATCACCGAACAGCGGGGATCGATCCGGTATTTCCTGATCAGTCCGCAATCCCGCGCTCCGCCCCGATCTTGGATGCCGTCCTCTCCGATATTGGGGGGTTTCGGCGCCGAAGGGCATTGTCCGGTCTGATCAACCGGAAACCAATAGGCCATTCGTCGCGTTCCGAAATCCCCTCCCCAAAGCCTTTCTTGATTTCGGAAGTTCAACCGATGAACCGTTTTTCCGTTTTCGCGGCCACGCTGGTTGTGGTCGCCGCTGGAGTTGCGCAGGCTCATGGTATCGCTGGCGACCGGGTGTTTCCGGCCACTTTGACCATCGATGACCCGGCTGTAGGTGACGAATTGTCCCTACCGACCTTCTCGACGGTTCACAATGGCGCCGCTGCGGATGGCAGTGCTCCGGGCAGTCGCGAGTTTGACATGGGTGGCGAGTGGGACAAGACCATCACCGAACATCTGGGGATTTCCATCAATCTCGATTACACCCGTTTATTGCAGGATGGCGGCGGCACTGCTGCCGGCTGGCAAGATGTGGTGTTGGGGTTGAAATACCAAGCTTATGTCAATCCCGAGCATGAATTCATGGCCTCGGTCGGCGTGGTTCGGGACTTGGGCGGCACCGGATCCGCTGGCGTGGTCAATAATGGTGGCGTCGGTTCAACCACGCCGACCCTCTATCTTGGTAAGGGGTTCGGCGATGTGCCAATCGGCCTGTTGCGGCCATTGGCCGTAACCGGCGAACTGGGCTATCAGATTTCCGACCAATCCAACGTTAATTCCAATCAATGGAACGTCGGATGGTCGGTGCAGTATTCGATCCCCTATCTTCAACAGCATGTCAAAGACCTGGGCTTACCGGCCATCATTGCCGGACTTACGCCCTTGGTTGAAGTCAATCTGGCCATCCCAACGGCTGCCGGCAGTCAAACCACTGGCACCATTGCGCCGGGATTGCTCTATGATGCCGATACATGGCAATTTGGGGTTGAAGCTCTGATTCCGGCAACCCATGCCACCAATACCGGGATTGGCATGATTGCCCAGCTTCATTTCTTCCTTGACGATATCTTCCCAACCACCTTGGGCAAGCCTCTGTTTTAGGGAGACTTTGAATGCGTAACATGATGCTGGTGATGGCCCTGCTTGGCCTGGGACTGGTGCCGACCGGACCGGCGGCGGCCCATGCGTTCCTCAAAGCGGCAGTGCCGGCGGTTGGCGCCACCGTTACCGAGGGACCGCACGAGCTGCGGCTGCGCTTCTCGGAAGGCGTGGAGGCGGCGTTTTCCGGCGTGACCCTGACCACCGGCGATGACCAGCGTGTCCAGCCGGTGACGGTGGCCGTGGACCCGGCGGATTCAACCATTCTGGTTGTGACCTTGACGGCGCCGTTAGCCCCTGGCCTCTACAAGGTGCAATGGCATGTGGTGTCGGTGGATACCCACAAGACCCAGGGTCGTTACGACTTTACCGTCACTCCCTGAGGTTCGACAATGCACGACGCCTTGATTGTGGCGTGCTGGGTCCATGTCGGAGCGGTGATGACCCTCTTCGGGTCATCCCTGTTCCCGCTCTATGCCTGCGGCGGCGTTGGTTTGGCACGAGTGGACCGGGAGTTACCGGGTTTTACCGCCTGGTCGCGCCCGCTTCTGATAGCAACCAGTCTTCTGGCGTTGGCCTCAGCCCTGGCGTGGCTGATGTTAGAAGCCGCTGAGATGAGCGACGAGCCGGCGGATGCCCTCAACCCGCACATTATCGGCATGGTTCTCACCGAAACCCGCTTCGGCATGATCTGGAGCGGTCACCTCGTTTTGTCCGTTGCCCTGGTGGCGGTCCTGATCTTCGCCGCGCCGCGCTCCCGTCTCGGGATCGGATTGGGGCTGGCGTCTCTGCTGCTGGCCTCTTTGGCCGGGGTTGGCCACGCCTTGATGGCCATCGGACTGGAAGGCGCTGTACGACTGGTCATCCATGCCGTCCACCTACTGGCGGCGGGAGCTTGGTTGGGCGGTTTGGTGCCATTGGCTTGGGCGTTAAAACAGGCCCGTGTTTCCAGAGCCTCGGCCCCCGCAGCACGGATTCTGCGGCGCTTTTCGGACCTGGCCTTGATGGCAATGACTATGCTGGTTGCGAGCGGGTTGATTAATAGCTGGTTTTTAGTGGGGCGCGTCGAAGCCCTGATTTCGACGCCCTATGGCCAAACTCTACTTCTGAAGCTTGCTTTGTTTGCGGGAATAGTGACCCTTGCCGCCGTCAACCGGCTGGTGTTGATGCCACACCGGATCCTTGATGCTTTGTTTCGCACGGTCATCGCCGAACAGGTTCTGGGGGCGGGGGTGGTGGGGGTCGCCTGTGTGCTTGGAACACTGGCCCCGACGGGGTAGCGAAATCGGGATCAAAGAGCCGACGAAGGCGCCAAGAAGAGACACAGTGCTTGCCAAAGCGGGGCGATTTTCGGATAGTTTCCCGTCGAGAGTCTGCCATGACGGGTTTGTCTATCAAAAGGCGCAGTGATGCCATCCGTTGAGAACCGTTCCACCGGTGGGCCGTTGCCCGATCTCTCTGGCGTGCTGGAGCCGTTGCCCGGTCCAGCGCCCTCGGGGCCGTCGCTACGGTATCTGCCCATATACGATGCCATTCGCGAGGCGCGGCGCCAGGATGATGCTTCGCTGCCCCAGGGCGTTTGGCAGACCGAGCACAAGCGCGCCGACTGGGCCGAAGTGGTCCGGTTGTGCCTTGATGTGCTGCTCCACCAATCCAAGGATCTCCAAGTTGCCTGTTGGTTGGTGGAGGCCCTGGTTTACCGCCATGGCTTCGTAGCCTTTGCGCCGGGTTTGCGGATGGTGACGGGACTCTGTCAAACCTTTTGGAATAATGGCCTCCATCCGATCAATGAAAATGGCGATTATAACGCAAGATTCTCGCCCTTAGAATGGCTTGACGGGAAATTATCGCATTTACTGTGCTTGCAGCCCGTAACCCGCTCGGGCACGGATGTTGAAGCCAGCTACAGCTATTCCGATTATCGCAATGCCCAACGTCTGGGGGTTGCAGGAGCGCGGGATCCGGCGATCCTGAAACAGGCTCGGAACACCGGCCAGCCCTTACCCGCCGATATCGAGGCCAGCGCCGCCGCCACCTTGACCGCTATTTTGCGCGGCTATTACCGCGATTTGTCCCGCGCGATCGAAGAAACCGCCGGCCTTGCCGCTGTGCTGACCAAATTATGCGGAGATACCGCGCCGAGCATGGTCGGCCTGCGCAATCGGCTTTCGGAAATCCAGGGCTGGATTCATACGACTCTGTGCGCCAAGGGCGAACAGCATGTCCTGGACATCGATTCGACCCCGGACCACGGCCCGGCCTTCAGCGATGAGGACGAAGACGATGCTTTGCCCCCTCACCGCCGTCCGCCGCCGAGCGGCCCCATCACCAGCCGCGAAGAAGCCTATTACTGGGTATCTGCCGCCGCCGAGTATCTGTTGCGCACCGAACCCCACAGCCCAACGCCGTATCTGCTGCAACGGGCAATCATGTGGGGCAACATGCCGTTGCACGAAATCCTGATCGAAATCAGCCGAGGCCGCAATGATCTGGCGTCGGTGATCGATTTCCTGGGTTTCAATTTTTCAGATATTTCCAAACCCAACCACTGATCGGCGCTCCTTGTGAGCGCCCGCCAATTCGCGCGAGGGCCCCTGGCATGCCGCAGCCAAAGACTTCAGACGCGTTAGGCGAATGCCGCTCTGTTGCCGTGACCTGTATTTCCGAAGTGGGCTGGCACGATACCGACCGGGTACTGGCGGATATTCGGGCGGCGGGCGGTTCCAGCGAGAATCAGTGGCAAAAAACCTGGGATGCCGATAATGCCGCCGGCAGTGCCAGCTTGGTTGAAATGGTCATGATGGATGGCCAGATCCGCCGTATTTTGGTGGATTGTGGTTGGAACGAAGCCTATATGCTCCAGAGATTCGCCGAAACTGGGGTCAAGGAGTCCCTGGAACGCGGCGAGATTGACCTATTATTTTTGTCTCATGAGCATTTTGATCATCTGTGGGGCCTTCAGGCGGTGCTTCGTCTATGCCCGGATATTACGATTTGTGTGCCGGCTACTTTCAGTGATGATGCCCTTGCTTTCATCCTGGGCGACCGCCGCTCTCCCACCAGCTCGCCAGACGCTCCGGTGATTCGCCATACGGGCCGGCTTTTGACAACAGCCATGGGTGTTCCAACCCCGCTCTATCCCGGCTGTATCGCCGTTGCCTTTAACCTACCGATTCTGCTGGGCGTCACAGGGGAGCAATCCTTGTATTTTCGCCTTCATGATCGCGGAACGGTGTGCGTGACGGGTTGCTGCCATCAAACCGTGACCGCTTTGGCCGACTATGCCGTGGCCAATATCGCTACGGAAGAAACGCTTTATGGGCTCTACGGAGGGCTTCACATCGCGCCTTTCGGGCCCCTGACAGCCCCCCAAGAGCAGATGATTACCGATATGGCCCGCTTCGGCTTCCACAAAATCGCCCCCAATCATTGCACGGGTCCATCGGCCATCGCTAAAATGATCGAGTTGGGCTACCCTATCGAGTCAGGGTCGAACCGGCCTTCTGACACGGTCCTTGGGAACGGCGCTCGAGTTGTGTTCGAGTAAGCTGGAGCATTCGTGAGATTTTTACTATGATATAATTATTATCATATCGATTATTATCGTAATTTTAACAAAAAAATTACCTTTCAAGCCTATTTAAAGGCTCATTTGTAGCTTTTATCATCATAAGGTGAAGTAAGCCCATCGATCCTTGATGTTAACACATCAAGGCGGCTCAGACACCGGGCGGACCCGTCTGCATCCCTCTAGAATCGGCATTGGGGCTTTGCGCGCCGATGTGTGCAGCGCTATGATCTTGTCCGTGTTCCGTGGTTGAAAATCGGTGGTTCAGGCCCTATTCTTAAGGGGTGTTCCTGGAGGGCGCCCCGATGATTTCGGTTGCCACATCTGCCGTTGCTCTTTCGGGCGCGCTTAGTCAGACCGACCGGGTGTCGGCGGCGGCGGCCAATCTCGCCAATCAGCAAAGCATCGGGGCTTTACCGGCCAACGGGACCAGCGGCAGCAGTTCTGCTAGTCAGTCCTCCGCCTATCAGCCGGTGACGGCCAACACCGTTTCGGTGGGGGCTTCGGGGGGATCGGCCACGGTCTATCGACCGATCACGCCGTTCTTCCAGACTTGCTCAAACCTACGCATAGGTAGGTTTGACGCTGGATTTCTGCTTCACTGAGGCTGGTTTCGTGGCCGGCTTGCGCCGACC
>CAIXKV010000187.1 GCA_903920145.1 uncultured Rhodospirillales bacterium | reverse complement strand
ATAAGCCGTGTAGGTCGCGCCGCCGGTCTCCGCCAACACCTTGGTGATGGCCGCCGTCAACGACGTCTTACCATGGTCAACGTGACCGATGGTCCCTACGTTACAGTGCGGCTTATTCCGCTCAAATTTTGCCTTTGCCATGATCCCAAGTCTCCGTTCGTCTCGATTACCGCGGTTCGCTATCAGGCCAGCGTGACATCAGGTCAGCTTGGCCCGGACTTCGTCGGCAATCGCTTGTGGCACCGGTTCGTAATGGTGGAACTGCATGGTGTACTGAGCACGCCCCTGACTCATAGAGCGCAGCGTATTGACGTAGCCGAACATATTCGCCAGGGGCACCATCGCCGCGACCACACGAGCGTTACCCCGTTGATCCATGCCGGTGATCTGACCACGCCGACTGTTCAAGTCGCCAATGACATCGCCCATGTAATCTTCCGGCGTCACCACTTCGACCGCCATGATCGGCTCAAGCAACGCCGGGCCGGCCTTGGAGATGCCCTCCTTGAACGCCGCCCGAGCGGCGATTTCAAAGGCCAACACCGACGAGTCTACGTCGTGATACGCACCGTCGATCAGCGACACCTTGAAGTCGATCACCGGGAAGCCGGCGATGACACCCGTATCCTTGGACGACTCCAACCCCTTGCTGACGCCCGGAATATATTCCTTGGGCACAGAGCCGCCAACAATCTTGTTCTCGAACGTAAATCCTTCGCCCGGCTGCTGGGGCTCGAACACCAGCTTGATCCGCGCGAACTGACCCGATCCACCCGTCTGCTTCTTGTGAGTGTAATCGATTTCGGCCTTGCGGGTAATGGTCTCGCGATAGGCAACCTGAGGGGCGCCAACATTCGCTTCGACCTTGAACTCCCGCTTCATGCGATCGACCAGGATTTCCAGGTGCAACTCACCCATCCCCTTGATCACGGTCTGACCACTTTCATGATCGACTGTCACTCGGAACGATGGGTCTTCCTGGGCCAGACGCTGAAGCGCCGTGGACATCCGCTCCTGGTCAGCCTTGGACTTGGGCTCGACGGCAACCTCGATCACCGGCTCGGGGAATTCCATGCGCTCCAGAATAATCGTCTTCAGGGTGTCGCACAGCGTATCGCCGGTGGTCGTGCCCTTAAGAGCCGTGAACGCCACAATATCGCCAGCGTAGCACTCTTTGATCTCTTCACGGGAATTGGCATGCATCAACAGCATCCGGCCAACCCGCTCACGCTCGCCCTTGACCGAGTTCAGCACATAGGAGCCCGTGGACAAAGTGCCCGAATAAACGCGCACGAACGTCAAGGATCCCACGAACGGGTCGGTCATGATCTTGAACGCCAGACCCGAAAACGGCGCGCCGTCGTCGGTATGACGCTCTTCTTGAACATCGGTATCTGGCTTAATACCAACCACGTTCGGGATGTCCGTCGGGGCCGGCAGAAAGTCAACCACGGCGTCCAGCATCGGCTGAACACCCTTGTTCTTGAAAGCTGAACCGCACAGCACCGGAACGAAGCTGAAAGCAATGGTCCCCTTACGGATGCATGCCTTCAACGTCTCGATCGACGGCTCCTCGCCACCAAGATAAGCCTCGAGAGCCGCATCGTCCTGTTCGACAGCGGTCTCGATCATCTTATGACGATACTCAGCCGCCTGCTCGGCCATATTCTCAGGAATCTCGGCTTCCACGAACTCGGCGCCGAGGCTTTCGTCTTTCCAGATCAACGCCTTATTCTTGACCAGATCGATCAAGCCGACAAAATCCGACTCCGAGCCGATCGGCAACTGAATAACCAACGGCACAGTGCCCAATCGGTCCACCATCATATCGACACAGCGATAGAAGTTGGCGCCGATGCGGTCCATCTTGTTGACGAAACACATCCGGGGCACGCGATACTTGTCGGCTTGGCGCCACACGGTCTCGGACTGGGGCTCGACACCGGCAACACTATCGAAAACGGTTACAGCACCGTCCAGCACTCGCAAGCTCCGCTCAACTTCAATGGTGAAGTCGACGTGGCCTGGGGTGTCGATGATGTTGATTCGGTGATTATTCCAAAAGCAGGTGGTCGCCGCCGACGTGATGGTGATGCCGCGCTCCTGCTCCTGCTCCATCCAGTCCATGACAGCGGTGCCCTCGTGGACCTCGCCAATCTTGTAGGACTTGCCAGTGTAGTAGAGAATACGCTCGGTAGTCGTCGT
This sequence comes from uncultured Rhodospirillales bacterium, assembly GCA_903920145.1. Classification (GTDB taxonomy): domain Bacteria; phylum Pseudomonadota; class Alphaproteobacteria; order Azospirillales; family Azospirillaceae; genus BOG-933. Next base: position 23,067 of record CAIXKV010000187.1, on the reverse strand, counting down.
CTTCCCGGCATCAATGTGGGCCATGATGCCGATGTTACGATACCGTTCGAGGGGCGTAGTGCGCGGCATGATCGATTCTCACGCAAGGTTTCTCTGAATCGTCAGAGAGGGATTACCAACGATAATGGGAGAAGGCCTTGTTAGCCTCGGCCATCCGGTGCGTATCTTCCCGCTTCTTGACGGCGGCGCCACGCTGATTGGCGGCATCCAGCAATTCGCCGGACAAACGCTCTGTCATCGTGTTTTCGCTGCGAGCCCGTGCGCTGTTAATCAGCCAACGAATGGCCAGCGCCTGCGCCCGATCAGTACGAACGTCAACCGGAACCTGATAGGTCGCACCACCAACCCGGCGGGACCGAACTTCCAGATGCGGTTTCACGTTGCCCAGAGCGTCGTGAAAGATCTTGACCGGATCAACCTTGGCCCGACCCTCGACCCGCTCCAGCGCGCCATAGACGATCTGTTCGGCCACAGACTTCTTGCCGTCAAGCATCAGGCAGTTCATGAATTTGGTCAACACCCGATCGCCATACTTGGCATCGGGGAGGACTTCGCGTTTTTCGGCGCGACGGCGACGGGACATCGGCGTATCTCCTTACTTCGGCCGCTTGGCGCCGTATTTGGACCGGCGCTGACGACGGTCCTTGACCCCCTGCGTGTCGAGAGAGCCGCGAATGATATGATAACGAACGCCAGGCAAGTCCTTGACGCGACCGCCGCGAATCATCACCACCGAGTGTTCCTGAAGGTTATGGCCTTCACCCGGAATATAGCTGGTGACTTCGAAACCGTTGGTCAGCCGGACGCGCGCAACTTTACGCAATGCCGAATTGGGCTTCTTTGGCGTCGTCGTGTAGACGCGGGTGCAAACGCCACGCTTTTGCGGGCACTGCTCCAGCGCCGGAACCTTATTGCGCGCAGCTAACGGCTCACGCGGCTTACGGATCAATTGATTGATCGTGGGCATCGAAAACTCTTCGTCCTCACAGCGACCGAATCCGGTTCTGACGATGACGCCGCGCATCTGTCGCTGCCCGAGGAGTGTCGCTACAGACAAAAGACCTATGGCCGAAGCGACATTACCGCCCCGGTCAGGTTGGCCTAGAGATGCTGAACCACGCCCTACGCCTCTACGGCGGCGGATTTGCTGCGGCTCTTGCGACTTCTCACCGGAACTGCGTCTAGGCCGCAACGCCTACCACCAGCCCCCTTTTCGAAGGTTCGCGGACTTTATAAAGCCCCCCCTCCGCCGTCAAGGGTCTTGTGCGATCTTCCGGCTTTTTTCCCGTGATCAGGCGGTCAAGGCGGCTGTTTGGGTGACTTGGCCCTCGGGTTCATAGCCCCGAACCCATAAGGCGCCGGTCGCAGGCACCGCTTCTAACGCAACCCGAGTGGTATTGTTAAGAATCGGGGGGACCAGCCAGGAGAAAAGCGGTGCCTCTGGCGTCCGAACGGTCTGATGGTGGCGAATCGCCGCCAAACGCTCGACAGTGCAACAGCTTCGAGACTGGCCGGATATGCCGGGACTCAGCCAATGATTGGCGATCGCTCCCAGCCCATCATGCACCACGGCTCCTCGACGGGTCCGTTCGATGACCACCGACTCGCCAGCCGTCGCTCCAACTAGGGTGAAAAAGGCCCCGATGCAAATCGGAGTCTCGATCAGCCGGGTCCGCGCCTGAGCAAAAGTACGACACTCGTCGAAGACAGATCGGAGCAGCAGGGCGGGCGGGATCAGATCATTGCGCCAGATTGCCACCTTGCCAGCCACCCAGTCCCCCCATCGACCAAACCCACTCTCCGGGTCCGGAGCCTGATTGATCGCGGCGGCGAATCGCCCTCGAGCCACGGCCTGCACGGTCCCGACAAACCCCGGCCAGCCCAACGAGATCCAAGGGCCTGCGGTTCCCTGACGGCGAATCGCCATCAGCGTTCGCCCCAGAGTCGGCATCTGCCAATCCATGGTCCGCAGCAACCGCCCTCCTCCCGAAGGGGCATCGGGGACAATGGCGGCGGTACAACCCCACTCGTAGCTAAAATTTAACAGCCACGCGCCAGGCTGACCAATGGCCGCCGCTACGGCAGCATATTCATCAAGATACGGCAGATCGGCCCGCGCCGCCCACTCTTGGGACAGGCGATCACCCAACCATAGAACCGGACTGGTGTACTGACGGCGGGCCGCCTGGAGAATCAGGTCCAGACGGTCACGAAAATCCCCCACCAAATGGCTAAAACCGCCTGTCCCCAGGTCGACTACGGGGATCTCCGCTCTTGGGATGCCTGCGTGCCCTGTCATGAGTCCACTCCACCCGCTACTGCTATCTCTCACACAGCGCCGGTATCGGGCCGCGACGGCGGCCCGACGTCCGAGGGCAGCTTTAATGTGTCAACACCATAAAGCTCGATGGTATGACAGCAAGATAGGTCGAACGGCACCGACCGGGAAGGGCCGTCCCAAAAGCCCCTCATCAGGTATTGTCAGAACCACCGTCCGACCGGGGCAACAAAGCCTTAACGCCCCAAATGTCTTCGGCATACTCGGCGACGGTCCGGTCGCTGGAAAACCACCCCATGCTGGCCGTATTGACGATCGCCTTCTCGGCCCAAGCGCTGGGATTGCGGTAAAGCCCCAAGGCCTGACCATAAACCCGGACATAGTCCTCGAAATCGGCTGTGACCATGAAGTGATCGCCACCATCGGTCAAAGACCGCAGGATTGGCAGAAAACGATCGCGCTGGTCAGGCGAGAAGGCTCCCTCGCCAATCATCCGCAAGGCCTGAGCCAACCGTGGGCTTTCGGCAATGCGTTGGCGTGGATCGTAGCTCCGGCTGCGATGCAAAGCCGAAACCTGATCCGCCGTCAGGCCAAAGATGAAAATATTGTCGGGCGTCACCGCTTCGCGGATTTCCACATTAGCCCCGTCCAGCGTACCGATGGTCAGCGCACCGTTCAACGCCAGCTTCATGTTGCCGGTTCCCGACGCTTCCATGCCAGCGGTGGAAATTTGCTGGGATAAATCGGCGGCGGGAATGATCAGCTCGGCAGACGTCACGCTGTAGTTCGGCAAAAAGACAACTTTCAACAGATTCCGAACCACTGGATCCTGATTGATCACCTCGGCCACATCATTGATCAACTTAATGATCAGTTTAGCCATCTGATAGGACGGCGCCGCCTTACCCGCGAAAATTTTGGTGACAGGCACCCACTCCCGATCCGGATGATCGCGAATGTCATTATAAAGCGCAACGGTCTGTAAAAGATTCATCAGTTGGCGTTTGTATTCATGGATGCGCTTGACCTGAACATCAAACAAACTATCGATCGAGACATCGATTCCGACCTGCCGAGCGATGTACGCCGCCAACCGCGCCTTGTTCTCTCTCTTGGCCCGGCGGAAGGCGAGCTGAAACTCCACATCCTCGGCCAACGGCTTGAGGGCCGACAACTCATCCAGATGATTGACCCAGGTCTTGCCGATCCGGGCCGTGACCAGACGGGCCAAAGCCGGATTGGCTTCCAGCAACCAGCGCCGAGGCGTGATGCCATTGGTCTTGTTGTTGATCCGCTCGGGAAATTCGGCGTGCAGGTCGGCAAACACGGTCTTAGTCATCATTTCGGTGTGCAGAGCCGAAACGCCATTGACCTTATGACTGCCGATGAACGCCAGATTGCCCATCCGTACCCGCCGGTCACCATGCTCGTCGATCAACGACAACCGCGCGACCCGAGCCATATCCCCGTCGGCCCGTGCGCGGGCGTTGTGCAGGAATTGACTGTTGATGTCGTAAATGATCTGCATATGGCGTGGTAATACCCGCTCCATCATCCGCACCGGCCACGTTTCCAAGGCTTCGGGGAGCAGGGTGTGGTTGGTGTAGGAGAAGGTCTTGGTGGTGATCTCCCACGCGGCTTCCCACGACACGGCGTGATGATCGACCAGCAGGCGCATCAATTCGGCGATGCCGATGGCTGGATGCGTATCGTTGAGCTGCACGGCGGCCCGCTCCGGCAACAGCCTCAAATCGCTGTGGCGCTTCAGGAAACGGCGTAAAATGTCCTGCAACGAGGCACTGGTGAAGAAATATTCCTGTTTCAGGCGGAGTTCACGCCCGGTCTCGGTGGTGTCATTGGGATAGAGCACCCGGCTGAGATTCTCTGTCAGAACCTTGTGCTCGACGGCCCGCAGATAGTCGCCAACCGCAAACAGACCCAGATTGAGGGCACTGGTCGCCCGCGCTTGCCACAGCCGCAGCGTGTTGATGGTCTGCCCACCATAGCCAACCACCGGGGTATCAAAGGCCTCGGCGAGAACCCGATCGGCATCAACCCACCGCCGGGCCACGCCGCGCGGCCCATCGCGCACCTCTTCGACTCGACCATAGAACTGTACCGGATAAAGCGCCTCGGCGCGTGGAAATTCCCAAGGATTGCCAAACTGCAACCACTGCTCGGGATACTCCACCTGCCAGCCGCGCTCGAAATGCTGCTCGAACAGGCCGAACTCATAGCGAATTCCGTAACCAAAGGCTGGCAAGCCTAAGGTCGCCATGCTGTCCAGGAAACAGGCGGCCAAGCGCCCCAACCCCCCATTGCCCAATGCGGCATCGGGTTCAGACGCCAGCACCTCGTCAAGGTCAAGACCAATTTCGCTCAAAGCTTGGCGGCATTCGTCAAGCACACCAAGATTGGCCATGCTGCTGGTCAGTAAACGCCCGATCAGGAATTCCAGGGATAGATAATAAACCCGCTTGACGTCGTGTTGGTACTGGGCGCGCGAGGTTTCCATCCAACGATCGACCATGCGATCCCGCAGCGACAACACCACCGCATTGAACCAGTCGCGACGGGTGGCATTCAGCTTGTCTTTGCCCATGGCATAGACCAGCCGTTCATAAAACGATCGCCTCAGACTGTCCACGTCCAGCCCGCGAGGTTCGAACTCCCGCACCTTCAGCCCTGCGCTCATCACCGGCCCCACCATTCCCAAACCAAGACCACACCACCGAAATCACACCCACGCCCCGCAAACTCTCGCCCGGCGGACCTCGTTCATGCCAGAAAGCCGGAGGAATTGCGACGCTTTCCATACGGTCCCCCCTTCCCGCTCCCAGACCCAAACACCGCTTCCCGGACAATCGCGAACTCTCCATGAATTCGCCTCGCCTTCGCGACATCCCACTAGCAACCCTTGCGTCATTGAGAGATGATCCTAACGTTGTCCGGGGCCTCGCCTCTGCGCAACGCCGGTGAATCGACGGCGGCGGACACGCCATGCGTGGCAGAGCACGCCGACCAAGAGATATCACGATTTAGCGACATCTAAGCCGAATAGACTCTGGTATAGGTATCATAATGCTACCCTTCAATGCCAATATAAATATCTTTGGCGTAAAATTTACCCTCCTGCCTTACGCAATTCTGGTATCTATAGCCTATTTTGGAGCTGGTGAGCTTGGCTTACAGCTTGCCATCCCTCCCGGCTACGCAACCGCGATCTGGCCACCGTCTGGAATTGCATTAGCGGCGGTGATCCTTTGGGGCCACCGTGTATGGCCAGGCATTGCGCTTGGATCATTTTTGATCAATATCTGGCCTGCATTCGACGCGACATCTTTTGATCATCTATTGAACTCTTTACTTCTTCCAGCAATCATTGCTTTTGGTGCCGTCTCTCAGGCCTTGTCTGGAGGATATTTGTTACACCATTTTGGTGGCGTGTCACGATCCCTAGAGGAACCGGCGCAAATTGGCCGTCTCCTCGTCTTTGGTGGAATGCTTGCATGCCTCATCAACGCCACTCTCAGCGTCGGTACCCTGAACATTATGGGCCGTATTCCAGCCGAAAACATGCCTTATAATTGGATTACATGGTGGATTGGCGATACCATCGGCGTCGTTATTTTTACGCCGCTCTGCCTAGTTCTAACCGAAATTGCGACAATATCATGGCAGCGGACGGCAACAATTATTATATCCTTTCTGATTTGCTTTGCCCTTACCACCGTTGCCGTTTCCCATATCTTATCCACCGAACGGAAAAAACTGGCCTCCGACTTCTCGACGAAAAGTGAAGTGCTGGGGGCCAATTTGAATCGAGCCATATCCCTCCATATTGATGCTGTCAGCGCCTTAAATGCGTTTTTTTCGAGTCGTACCCAGATTCACTTTTCGGAATTCAGCCATTTTGCCTCGCATATCCGGGCCCGCCTGGGAAGTATTGCTGTTCTGGAATGGATTCCTCGCGTTTCCACCACGGATCGATCTCTTTTTGAAGCTTGGGCCAGCAAGGAAACTCAAACTCTTTTTTCGATCCGAACAGCCAACCCAGAAACCCACCCTCAAAACCATTCCGATCGCGATTCCTTCCCGGTGACCTTCATCGAGCCTCTTCAGGAGAATCGGCACGCATTGGGACTTGATCTGATGTCCATCCCAACGCGGGCATTAAGTTTAGAGCAAGCCAATGACCACGGTTCAATTGCCGCCACTGGGCGCATTCAATTGGTACAAGATAACCAACCTGCGGTCCTGATCATCCTGCCGGTCTATCATCATGGTGAAATTCCCGATACTTTGGCTGCACGGCGAGATTTATTGGAAGGATTTACTCTCACTGTGGTTAGACTGAATGAATTGGTTCAGACAGCCTTCGCCGATACAGATCTCAGTGAGGTTCATTATTGGCTACGGGATGAAACCGATCCGTCCACCCCGGTTCTCCTGCATAGCAATACCGAAGGCGCCCCAACGCCTCTCACCTTCAGCGGTCACGGATTGTTTTCGTCGGTAGCCACGATCAGCGCGGAGATTCCTATTTCCATCGGTGGAAGACAATGGATATTACATGTTACACCAACTCAGATTTACCTCGCTCGGCACTTTTCTTCCACAGCATGGCAAGTTCTTCTGACAGGATTTTTATTCACTGGCATCATTGGCGCCTTTGTTCTTACGGTTACTGGACGAGAACAATCACTACGGCGCCTGGTTCATGAACGCACCTTGGCTTTGCGCGACAGTGAAGCCCGCTATCGTAATATATTCGTCAGTTGTCCGCTGCCGATGTGGATCTTTGATCGGGATAACCTGCATATTTTATCCGTTAATGACGCTGCGATCCTGCACTATGGATATGATAGGGAAGACTTCCTGACTAAAACCATTAGCGATATTCGATATAGCGATGAGACCACTGGACTAGAGCAAGCCTTTGCAAGTCGCGCCTTGCAGGCGAAAGAGGAGACATTACAGCACGTTAAAAAAGATGGCACCGTCATTGATGTTCATCTTTGGTTCCGCCCATTATCGGCTGACGAGCCTGCACTTCGCATTGCTCTGGCGCTCGATATTACCGAAAAGCTGCAACTAGAAGCCCGCATCAACGGCGCTCTCGCCTTTCTTGACAATCAGGCGAATATGCTTCAGCGGGCGAAAGAAGCTGCCGAAGAGGCCAGCCGAACCAAGTCAGCCTTTCTGGCTATGATGAGCCACGAAATTCGCACCCCGATGACCGGCATCATCGGCATGGCGGACCTATTATCAGAAACAAGGCTTAATGAAAATCAGCAATCCTATTTAAATACTATGCGATCTTCAGCAAAAATGCTGCTAACAGTTCTGAATGATATCCTTGATTATTCAAAAATAGATGCAGATCGTTTAGCCCTTGAAAGCATTTCGTTCGACGCGATTACTTTAATCAATGAAACTAGCCGGTTATTTGCAGCCAAAGCTGAAGAGAGTTCATCAACGATCATCATTGATGGCGGCCATCTTGAACGGCTGGTGGTCAAAGGAGACCCAACCCGGATCAAACAGGTTTTAGGCAACCTGATCAGCAACGCCGTTAAATTCACCAAGGGGGGCCGAATCACCGTCCGCCTGCGCCGAGAAGAGAGGGGCGAACACATCTGCCTGCGTTTCGAGGTCGAAGATACCGGGATCGGCATCTCGGAAGAAGCCATCTCATGTCTTTTTCTGCCCTTTTCTCAAGTTGATACAGGAACAACGCGCAAATTTGGTGGAACAGGACTTGGCCTTGCCATTAGCAAGCGCTTGGTCGATATGATGGCGGGCGATATTGGCGTGACCAGCCAACTCGGACGGGGCTCGACATTCTGGTTCACCTGTCTCCTCGAGCATGGCAGCCTCGACGACCTGACGCCCGAACCCCAACAGATTTTCGCCGTCAAGCCCATGAGTATCTTGCTTGCCGAAGACAACCCGATCAATCGGATGATCGTCAAAATCGGCCTGGAACAGCGCCAGCATCGGGTCACAGTGGCTGAAAACGGTCTACAGGCCTATGAAGCGGCGGCAGGACGGCGATTCGACCTGATTTTGATGGATATGCAGATGCCGATCATGGACGGGACCGAGGCAACCCGGCTGATTCGGTCTCTGGCGCCTCCTTTTTCAGAGGTTCCGATCGTTGCTCTGACCGCCGACGCTGTGAGCGAACATCGCAGCGCCTACATGGAAACCGGGTTAACCGATTTCCTGACCAAACCGATTGCATGGGACGAAGTGGATGCGGTCCTGGCCCGCCATCAATCGGCGCCCGGAACGGCCCTCCCCACGCCCATCACCGTCTTTGATCCGCCAACCAGCTCAAGCGATGATGGACTGCCGTTACTGGACCGAAGCCAGTTCTTACAAATAAAGTCCTTGATGAACGGCCCCAGTTTTATCTCGCTGATCTCGGACTTTGTTCAATGCGCCAAAGAAGAGATGGCTAAATTGAACACTGCGATTGCCGACAACGACCTTGCCTCCATCCCAAGAATTGCCCACACGATCAGCGGGATGTTCAGCAATATCGGGGCGATCCGGGTTGTCAGCGTCGCGAAAAAATTCCAAGGCCTCAAAGAGCCTGAGGCCTGTCTTGCGTTATCTTCAGCCATGGAAGACGTGATTGCGCTGACGATTCAGGAATTGGAATCGGAACAGAATCAGGAATAATACCATCGGGCCTTGATGGCGATGTCTCAGTATCAAGGCTCGCCGGTATAATACCGGCGGCCCATTGATGCGGCCCATTGGTCATGACACGTCGCCGGTCCTCTGGGCACGGACGTGCTTGCCCGGCGTCTGGGGCGCCTCGATGGGTCAACATTACGGCTCGAGGATATAATGGCCTCGGCGTGAGCCTCTGTCCTTCCTCCCTCAAAGCCGCTAAACTGCGACCTCGCTCGGAGGGATCATGCCTGACCTCACCGCCCCATCCCGGCCAGATGCCGCCGCCCTGGTCATCCGCCCGGCCTTCACCAGTGATATTCCGCAACTGTTGCGGATAGAATCCGATAGCTTCGCCACCGACCGCCTCACTCGACGCCGCTTTCAGCATCTCCTGACCCGAGGACATGCCCGATGCTTGGTGGCTGTCGCGGATGAACGGGTGGTCGGCTATGGGTTGGTGCTGTTTCACACCGGAACCTCGCTAGCACGACTCTATTCCTTCGCCATCGACCCAGCCTGTCGGGGCCTAGGAGCGGGGCGGCGCTTGCTGACCGCCATCGAGGCCACCGCGCGGGCCGAAGGCTGCGGCTCTCTGCGATTGGAAGTCCGGCGGGATAATGATGGCGCCTTGGCCCTATACCAACGGCACGGTTACCGCGAATTTGGCGTCTATACCGACTATTATGAAGACCATATGGCGGCATCACGCCTGGAAAAACCGCTAGCCCCCGGCGTCGGCAGCGAAGGCACGGCGGGCGGGCGAGCTGTGCCTTATTATCGCCAAACCCTTGATTTCACCTGCGGCCCAGCAGCCTTGATGATGGCCATGAAGGCATTGGATCCGACGGTCGAGCTGAGTCGGCAACTTGAACTCCGGCTATGGCGCGAATCCACCACCATTTTCATGACCTCGGGTCACGGCGGCTGCGGCCCCCATGGGTTGGCGCTGGCGGCTTGGCGACGGGGGTTCGCAGTGGACCTGTTTTTAAGCGATGACGGCCCGCCATTCCTGGACAGCGTCCGCAGCGATGAAAAGAAGGAGGTTATTCGGCTGGTTCATGAAGACTTCACCGCCATCATTGCTGGAACTGATATTAACCTGATCCCTCATCCCTTAACGCCAACCGATTTAGCGAGCGCGATTGATGATGGCGCCATTCCGATCGTCCTCATCAGCTCTTACCGGATTTATCGAGAAAAATTCCCTCATTGGATTGTTGTCACGGACGCCGACGACACCTTCATCTACACGCATGACCCGCTGGTCAGCGGCTCCCATCACCAGTCCGATTTTGACCGCATTCACATGCCGATCGCAAAAAAGGACTTCGAACACATGGCCCGCTACGGTAAAGCTCAATTAAGAGCCTCCTTAATTCTTCGTGCCCGATCGGTGACCTGAATGTCCACCCATCTGATTGTCGTTGATCGACGAACCGATTTTAAAGCAACTCTCGGCAGCCTGCAAATTATCACCACTAAAGAATATATCACAAAGCCTGAACTTGTAAAAGGACGAGCGGTTCGGGTCATCAATCTAAGCCGCAATTATGATTATCTTGGATTTGGCTATTACTGTTCTTTGTTGGCGGAAGCACGCGGCCAAAAGGTGATTCCGACGGTTAAAACTATTTTAGACCTGAGCCAAAAAAGTCTTTACCGCTTCGCCTTGCCCGAGCTGGAAGAAAGTTTACGGCGCCGAATGCGTCGATTGAGTCAACCCCCTGAAGCCTCGTTCAGCCTCAAGGTCTTTTTCGGCCACACCGACGACCGCCGCTTCCCGGACTTCGCCCGCCGCCTCTTCGACCGCTTCCGCTGCCCGATGCTCAACGTCCACCTTCGACTGAAAGAAGACTGGAGTATCAGCGGGATCGAAGCCATGGCCCTAGATGACCTGAAGCCCGATGATGAAGCCCGATTCGAAGCCGCTCTTGATGCCTACACCCGCAGCAGTTGGCGCGAACCTGCCGTAAAAAGTGCACTTCGCTATTCGTTAGCAATCCTTCATAACCCCAAAGAAGCCCTGCCCCCCTCATCACCCAAGACGATTCAGAAATTTATTAAAATCGGCGAAACCATGGGCTTTGATGTCGAAGTCATCGAGAAGAAAGATTATCTGCGACTAGCCGAATTTGATGCTCTTTTTATTCGCGAAACCACCAATTTAGATCATCACACCTATCGCTTTGCTAAAAAGGCCGAAAACGAAGGAATGCCCGTAATCGATGATCCCAATTCCATCTTAAAATGTACAAACAAAGTTTATCTTGCAGAATTATTAAAAGCTCATAAAATTCCTGTTCCAAAAACAGTTATATTTGATCGTAGCAAACTATCCATCGTTGATCAAGACATATCGTTTCCAATTGTCCTTAAGGTGCCTGACGGATCCTTTTCCAGAGGAATATTCAAAGTCCAGAACCGCAGTGAACTGGAAGCCACTGCCGCAACCCTATTCGAAGAATCCGACGTAATTTTAGCCCAAGAATTCATGTACACCGCTTTTGACTGGCGGGTCGGCGTATTGAATCGCCAGCCGATTTTTGTCTGCCAATATCTGATGGCTAAAAAGCACTGGCAAATCGTGAAACATGGCAGTGACGGGCGCTTTCAACAAGGCGCCGGGAAGACCTTGCTGGTCGAAGAGGCCCCACCCGAAGTGGTCGAGATTGCAGTCAAAGCGGCAGGGCTAATTGGTAATGGCCTCTATGGCGTCGACCTTAAACAGAATGATCGCGGGATATTTGTAATCGAGATCAATGACAACCCCAATATCGACATTGGTAGCGAGGATTTGCGGTTAAAAGATGAGCTGTATCGCATCATCCTGCGTGAATTTCTGCGCCGCTTGGACCCCAGAGAACCACTTTCATGGCCCCCTCCCACACCCACAAAAAGCCCATCGGCCCTTTGAACCCGTCCTGACCCATCGAGCCTTGAATCAAGGGGGGGGCTAGTCTCATTACGCTCCCCCTCAGGGCCCCGCCAACCGCCGGGCACCGTTCAGAGTCGCCTGTGTTCCAATCGCTGCCGCCCCACCGCCAGCCCCGACCAAACAGCCAAAAACCGACGAGTTCACCAGCGAAGCCACACCCATCGACAGACCAACCCCCGAGGCCGCTGCCGCAATCGCCGGCAGGGCATGAGCGACCACACTGGACGCGGCCCCGGCCACGCAGGCGATCACCAGAGTATCCAGGCTCATGAACTTATCCTGGCGCTTTTTCAGCACCAACACCGACGGCCCATCACTCACCGGCCCCGCCATCATACCGATGATATAAGGGTCAAAAAGCTGCGCCCGCGCCGAAGAGGGCCCAATCAGCACCCCAATCAAGGCTAAAATCACCACGCCGCTTTGAAAACTGAAACCACGGCTCCCGAGACCCCGCCGGAACCAGAGCGTCCACGGCCCCATCACTCGGGACTCAACGAAAAGCGCACCAGCACCTGGGGCCGACCGGCGCCATCGGAATGGGTCGAATGAATCTCCAGATGCAGCGCCTCGCCGTCGCGCAGATAGCGATCGTCGCCCGCCCCCTGGTGCCACCCCAACTGCGGCACGGTTTCGCGGTAGAATGCGCGCACCGCCTCGGCAGAAACCGCCCCGCGCGCCACAGCTTCGACGATCCGACCGGCGGGTTTGTCAAAGGTCAGGCTTTCTTCCTTGACCGCCGTCAGTCCGGGCATCAAGGGCAACTCGGCAAACCCTTCGACGAACGGCTCGGCAGCCAGGGCTCCCCCCAACGCCCCTCCCCCCAGCACCATGGCCAGGACCAGGACGGGACGAAGGGCAAGAAGGACAAATCTGGCGATCATGACAATCCTTCTACAACAAAGCGGCTGGCGACTCAATCCCGGTCGATCCTGGCAGCCTTGGTCAATCCTGGCGACGTGGACAATAGTAGGTCGAACGATTGGCTTGGATCAAACGTCGAATGCCGCCGGTTTCGCCCACGTCACAGTCACAGCCCGGACAGGGTTGGCCAGCACGATCATAGACCGCAAATTGATGTTGGAAATAGCCCAACTCTCCCGAAGTTTGAACGTAATCGCGCAAGGATGACCCACCAGCGGCGATGGCCGCCGTCAAAACCCGGCGAATGGCCGGCACCAGCCGGGCCGCCGCCGGCCCGACCACCATGGCCGCAGGACGAAGAGGGCTGATCCCGGCGTGAAAGAGGGCTTCGGATACATAGATATTGCCCAATCCGGCCACCACCGTCTGGTCAAGTAAAGCCGTTTTGATCGGGGTTCCGCGCCCTGCCAATCGCGCCGACAAAACCTTTGGCGTAAAGGCCGGCGACAAGGGCTCCGGCCCCAGCCCGGCCAGCAACGGATGGGCTGCCAACTCGGCCTCCAGGGCCAAGGTCATCAATCCGAATCGGCGAGGATCATTGAAAACCACGATGGCACCATCATCGGTCTCCAAACTCACATGGTCGTGACGACCCGGCGGTGTTCCAGGGGCGTCCTGGATCACCATCCGCCCCGACATCCCCAGATGGAGGATCACCACCCAACCATCATCCAGATGCATCAAAACATATTTGGCCCGCCGCCGAATCGCGACCACGCATCGTCCGGTCAGCCGAGCCGGCATGTCTTCGGGGAAAGGTTGGCGCAATCCAGGGCGCCGTTGTTCGACCCGTATCAATCGCCGGCCCACCAAACGAGTCGCCAAGCCACGGCATACGGTTTCGACTTCGGGCAATTCAGGCATGAGCGGACCACCTCAGAGTATCGAGCTTTCATGTTATACCGGCGAGCTATAACGATGACACACTGCCGGTATCGGGCCGCGACGACGGCCCCGCGCGCCCATGCGCGCGAAGCCAAGGGCGCGGATGCGCCCGCGAGGCCATTGACGCCCGGTCATACGCCGCATTAACTGGCGCCCACGTCTTCGCCGCTCGGCCCCATGGCCCCGCACCTTACCTTTCCACGATCATCCCCCACGGTCACATGGATATCCCGATGAAATGGCTCGCATCCGTCACCACTTTGCCGCCATTGCGCATCCGTCAATTGGTCTGGATGGGCCTTGGCGCGGCTCTGATCATTTCCGGCCTGCTGATTGCCCTGACGCCGGTGGTTATGGGCACCACCTTATTCCTAGTGGGCACCATCATCTTATTGCGCAATTCTCGAGACGCCCGCCGTATGTTCGTGCGTTTCAAGCGCCGTTATCCTGAAACCTTCCGCCCCTTCGACAATTGGCGCCATCGCCGCCAGCGGTAGGCTTTCCCCTGTGATACCGGCGAGCTATAATGATGACACACTGCCGGTATCGGGCCGCGACGACGGCCCCGCACGCCTATGCGCGCGAAGCCAAGGGCGCGGATGCGCCCGCCCGGCGTCTGAGGGCAGCCTTGATGAGTCAACATCAAGGCTCGAGGGTCTGAGCCTCGCGCAACCCTCAAGGCTCGCCGGAATGAAGGCTGACGGTGAGTGATAAGAGTTCATTGACCAAATCGTTCCGTCCTCCAAAGTCCAGCCGGATGATCCCCCAGCCGCAGCCAAACCACGAACGGTCGGCGATCCAGCTTTTGATCCGCTCATGGACCAGGGGTTCGGTTAAGGGCTGGAACAGCATGTCGGTGAGACGATCTGGGGTCAGGGAGCCCAGGTTCTTTTGGACATCGGCTCGCAAGGATGTTTCCACCGCTGCGGTCAAACCGTGGTCAAGGGCAAGGCAGGCGTCGAAGGTTTGGTAACGCGACCATAGATGCGAGAAGAAACCACCAATCAGGACGGTGATCAGCACCCCAAGAGCGAATCCCTTCATAACGTGTCCATCCTCTCAAAATATTCCCAATGGCCGACGGCTCATTATCAATCGGTTCCCAGTTCCTTTACTTGGGCGGCAACCCGGCCCATTTCCTGCTGGACCCCTTGCGCCAAGCGCGCGATGTTTTCCCAATCGGCGGCAGCTTCTGCGGCCAATTCCAGGCGACTGGCGGCGTCCGCCAGTGGTCGGGCTCCGGCGGTGCGTGATGACCCTTTGATGTTATGGGCGCAATCCCGAACCGCAGAGCCCAACCGATGCTCCAGGGCCCACGCCAATTCCTGGCAAATATGGCGACCAACCGTAACAAAGTCGTTCAACATCTCCCGAACCAGTGCCGGATCCCCACCGCAGAGGGTGGTCATCGGGGTCAGGTCGACGGCAGCGGCAGAAGGGGGCGCAGGCACGGGGGGCGGGAGCGCAGAAACCGGAGGGGCTGGCGATGAGGGTTTATCATCGCTTAACCACTGGCGCAGAGTGGCGCCGAGTTTGCCCAGTTGCAACGGCTTGCACAGATAGTCGTCAAGGCCGGCAGCCCGGAACCGATCTCCTTCTCCTTCGGTGGCGGTGGCGGTGATGGCGATAATCGGCAGGCGCTGTCCGCTGTCGCGTTCGGTTTCGCGGATTTTGTGGGTTAACGCGAATCCGTCCAGTTCGGGCATATGGCAGTCGGTCAGCAAGAGATCATATTTCCGAGTCGCCAGGGCCGCCAGCGCCTCGTGGCCGCCATTGACGATGTCCGCCGTGATACCAAGGGTGCTGAGTTGCATGGAGATCACGCGTCGATTGATGGGATTGTCCTCGGCCACCAACACCAGTGGCGAACCATTTCGGGTGGTGATCGGAGTCACAGTCGCGTGAAATTCAGGCGGCCTGTGAGGCGTTCGGCTACTGCTGTCACTTCGTATCTGTGCCTCGGAGTGATGGCGCTCATACCGCTCCCGCTCTCGGTCTTCGCCGCTACGGCGGCCCTGAGGCTCCAGCTCAGGCAGTAACCGGCCCGTCGCCATGGCCACAGCCCGAATCAAAGCAGCACGCCGAACCGGCTTGGTGACGGTTGGTGCGCTTTCCGAGCCGCGCATCCGGCGAATGCGGCCGTCCCCGTTTCTCTGGCTGATCACGACTTCGGGGATGCTTAGGCCCGCCCGGCCCAATCCCAAGGCTTCGCGGACGGCCATTGTTGATGCTTGGTGGAGCCGGGTTTCCAGCACCGCCACATGGAAAGGCCGACCGGCGGCGAGGGCAGCATGGGCGCTGTTGAGAAAGGACGGCCCATCGGTGCTGGTCACCACACGCGCACCAGCGGCGCTTAGATAACGGGCGAGAAAGGTGCGGGTCAGTTCGCAGCTTGCCGCTAGAGCCACGTTCAGACCGGCCAGAGACGGTTGATCAGAAAGTCCGCCGATGGTCGAGTCCTCGGCGGAGGCGAGCGTTTCATCCGGCGGAACGTCCAGAACCACGCTAAAGGTGAAGGTGGCGCCGGCCCCCAGCTCGCTGGCAACCGAGATGCCGCCGCCCATCATTTCGGCCAAACGCCGGCAGATCGATAACCCCAGTCCGGTTCCACCAAATCGCCTGGCGGTGGAGTTTTCGGCCTGGGTGTAGGGTTGGAATAAGGTCGGTTGGGTATCGCGCGGGATGCCGATTCCGGTGTCGGTGACGCTCATGCGAATGTGGGCGCGATTTCCTGCGGGCGTAGTTTCGATTTGCTCCAAATCCACCCGCAGGACGACTCGCCCCCGTTCGGTGAATTTGATGGCGTTGCCAGCCAGATTAAAGAGAACCTGTCGGAGCCGCAAAGGATCTCCAATGACTGCGGGAGGCAGGGCCGGGTCGACGAAGGTCAGCAAATCTAAATTCTTGCGCCAGGCGCCGGGGGCTAGGGTTTCGGCCACCCCCTCCACGATGGCGGCAAGCGACACTGGCACCGACTCCAGCTCCAGCATTTCCGCCTCGATCTTAGAGAAGTCGAGAATATCATCGATGATTCGCAGTAATGAACTTGCCGACTCCCGGATCGTGGTCACAATTTCTGACTGTTCGGTGTCGAGGCGCGAACGGTCCAATAGCTCCAGCATGCCGAGAACGCCATTCATCGGCGTGCGGATTTCATGGCTCATGGTGGCCAGGAAGGCCGATTTGGCGCGGGTGGCCTGTTCAGCCTGTTCTTTAGCGGCGCTGAGGTCGGCCTCGGTTTGTTTCAGGCGTGAGATGTCGTGAATCCATCCCAGATATCCGGCTTCGCCGTCAAAGGCGTGAGGATCGCCGGACAGTAGCCCCCAAAAAACCGAACCATCGGCTTGGCGTAACCGGACTTCCGTATCGCGAATGGCCAAACCCTGGCTCATCAGCTCGTAATAACGGCGGCGGTCCCCCAGGTCGGCCAGCAGAGTCCGCATATCCACGCCCGGTAGCCGATCCGCCGGGAGGCCAAACAGTTCGGCAAAGCGTGGGTTGGCGAAGGTCAAGCGACCATCCCGGCCAATGGCGCCGACGCCGACCGGACTGTTTTGCAAAATGGTACGCAGATGCTCGCGACTGGCCGAGAGTTCTCGCGTTCGTTCCGTGACCATCCGTTCGATGTGGGCGATGTGTTCGTAAGAGCGCAAGGCTCCGATCACCGAAATCACCAGATCATCGGCACCAAGTTCGGCTTTAGAGCGGTAGTCATTGATGTCGTAGTCGAGAATCACTTGTCGTTGTGGCGCCTGACCGGGTTGGCCGGTGCGCAGGATCAGCCGAATATCGGTGTGTCCCAGCTCTTCGCGGATCGCTCGGATCAAATCCAGGCCAGCATGATCGTCTTCCATCACCACGTCGATCATGGCGACGGCGATTCCCGGCGTGTCTGCCAGGACCATCCGCGCTTCTGCTGCTGAATAGGCGTGGATCAGCATTAATGGCCGATTCCGGTAGCGGACGTCTTCGAGGATCAGGCCGGTCATGGAATGCACGTCTGGCTCGTCGTCAACCACAAGAATCAGCCAGGGATCCTCGCCGACAGGATCGCCGTCCGCTTCTTCGGCGAACACAAGATCCTCTTCGACGATGGAGGCGGTGGTGAAGGGATCATGTGCGCGGTCGGCTTGGCTCATGACGACGAGGCCTCGGAGCGGAAGGGCGACGGTAACGACGCCGGCGGCGATTCTGGAGCCGGCGAGGGGGGCTTGCTGTCGTCTTCACTCGTTGGAGCTTCAGAGCGTGAAGGGGCTTCGCGCGGAAGACGGATATGAAAGGTCGTACCGCTACCCTCAGTGCTATCGACGGTGATTCGACCGCCTAAGGTCTGTGTAATCAGATTGAGCACGATGTGAAGGCCAAGGCCGCTGCCACCACTGCCGCGTTTGGTTGTGAAAAAGGGTTCAAAAATCCGGGTCTGAAGTTTGGCGGGAATCCCTCTGCCGTCATCGCTGAAATGAATTTCGATGTCATTGGTTCCTTCCACCATCGAAACCGCAATGGTGATGGTTCCGGCCATGGGTTTCGCCTTGGGGGGGCGGGACTCGCCCGGTTGGGTCTTCGGGGGCTTGATTTCAAAGGCATGGATCAGGGCGTTCATCACCAGATTGGTCAGAATTTGAGACAACGCGCCGGGATAGCCATTGATCGACAGGTCTGACGGGCATTCGATCACCACGCGGTGTGGCGTGGTCCGCAGCCGTGGCCCGAGGCTGGTGATGACCTCTTCGATGTAGGTTTTCAGGTCAAAGCGGCGCAATTCGGCGCTGGCCTGATCCACCGCCACCTGCTTGAAACTGCGGATGAGTTCGGCGGCGCGGTTGAGATTGGCGGACATCAGGCGTGTCGATTCGGCAGCCGAGGCGGCAAAGGTCAGAAGTTCCGACTTCTTAAGATTGCCGTTCTCAATGGCCGCGACCAGTTGCCGGGTCCGGTTGCCGAGGTGGCTCGCGCAGCTATAGGCGATGCCGACGGGGGTATTGATTTCGTGGGCGATCCCGGCCACCAGCATACCGAGAGACGCCATTTTCTCGGCTTGGACCAGACTGGCCTGGGCTTCTTTGAGTTCAGCATAGGCTTGCTCAGTGGCCTGCATCGCTGCCAAGGTTTCCGCCGCCGAGCGGGTTTCGGCGGTGACATCGGTATAGGTGCAAACGAATCCCCCCATGAACAGGGGATTTGAGTGAATTTCAACCACTGTTCCATCTGATCGTGAATGTTTCACAATAAAATATTCAGTTGGCAGTCGTTCCCAATAACGTTCGTTGCGTTCTGGGGAATCGGGCTCACCAAATTCGCCATGCTTAATTTGGTAATTGATAATTTCACTGAAAGTTGGCCGCTGGGTTAGTAATTTCAGCGGGACATTTAGCAATTCTGCGGCCCTACGATTAAATGTGACTAAGCGTAAATTTTGATCAAACATGACAATCCCTTGATCAACATTTTCAAGGGTTGCCTGAAGAATCGCTTGTTCTTGGGCAAGATCCTGTTCAGCTTGTTTTCGTTCAGTAATATCTGCGATGATGCCGGTTAGTCGCAAGGCCACGCCGTGATCATCGCGAATGGCTGTGGCTTTGTCTTCAACCCACAGATAATCCCCATTCTTGCGGCGCAGGCGGTAGACATTACAATAACTCGGGGTTTCTCCGACAATATGCCGTAGAGAGTCGCTCAGGACTCGCGACTGGTCTTCGGGGTGTATCAGAGACTCCAGGATGGTTGTCGACATGGGGAGGTCGTCCGGGTCATAACCCAGAATCGCTGGGAATTCTGCCGACCACCAAAGCTGTCCTGTCGTTAGATCCATGTCCCACACTGAAGAACGGGTGGCGGCGATGGCTAAACTGAGTCGCTCTTGACTTTTACGAAGAGCGACCTCCTCATAGGCTAATTTGACCAAGAGGCGATTGTAAACAGCAATCAGATTTCCTAATTCGTCATTGGCTTGCCATTCTACCAGCTCCCGGCTGCCCTTCTGCTCGGCTAGTCGCATCGAGCTGATGAGTCTGGCTAAGGGAATGCCAATGGTCAGGCGATAGGCAATCAGGGCCGTAATAACAGTGATGACCAAGAGCAAGCACAGTAACCAGATCGCATTAAAAATCTCTTCAGCTAAAAGTTTATTAACGGTTTTATATGAGTAATAAAGCGTGATGTGACCAATTTCACGGTCGTTACTAACGATGGGTTTAGTGATGATCGGCGCCGTGGCGGCGTTTTTTACAATTTTTACGCAATCTCCGTCCGGCCATAAAGTCTTAAAGGGAGTTATGTCGTTTGATATTTCAATGCAAAGAATTTCTCGATTGGCCGATATCGCGGAAATAATGTTGTGAACGCGAGTGGGATTAAAAGCAGAAGGAGCACTGGCGAGCCCCGCTGCGTTAATTTCGGCAATGCTTATTACTTTTGCGGTTAATTCAAGACGAAGGTCTATTCTCTTGGTGTAGAAGAACACGGTAGCAAAAGCAACGGTGGAAGCCGCCAGAATCGGAATGAGAATCAACAAGAATTTGGCCCAGGCAGCGGGGACTTTCGTCCATATGGCGGCTCTGACCATCGCCATCGTCCCTTTCAATCTGGTCATATCGTTGAAAACCCCCTGTCGAACGGCCCGTATACCAGATATCACGAGGCTCTGTCTCGGATCAGCCCGGCGTCAAGGGCGTCGGTATGAGGTTTTCGTGGGGAACAGGCATGCGGGCATTGAGGGCCAACTTCGGTTAGGCTAATCTCTTTTCCAGAAAAAGGGTAAACGGAAGCGTGGGGCCGCGCGCCTCGGATTGTGTATCAACAGTGAGGGCGGGGAACCAAGTCCGAAACAGGTGTTGCCGATACCGGAAGCCGGTGGTGCGGGCGATGTTCTGGACGGAGAGTGGTTGTCGCAAGAAGCGAGGATATAATGGAATTTCATGCGCGCAACCTGGCAGATGCAATAGAAGTGCGTCTTACCGGGCGGCTCGAGTTTACGGATCATGATCGCTTGCGCGATATTGTCGCATTGTTGGATGGCCCCAATCTGCGTCGATTCGTGGTTGACGTGTCCGGGCTCGATTTTATTGATTCGGCGGGGCTTGGCATGATTTTAATTCTTCAGGAGGAAGCGGAGCAGAAAAATATCAAGCTCGTTGTCCGAGGGCCGCGCAATGATGTGAAGCGGTCCATCGATCTGGCGAAGATTGGCGAAATCGTGACCATCGAATACTAGTGAGGCGAGCATCATAAGCTGTCCATTTACCGTCGTCGCCGATTTGATACCGGCGGATGCGGACGGGCGGTGCGTCGCGCGTTTCGATGCGTTCGAGTCAGGCGTTGGCGACGTGCCAGGCACCGGGGCCCGGAATTGCCGGGTTTTGTTGGTGTCGGAGATTGATCGGGCTTCTTTGGCAGCGGCTCTGAGGGAACCCTGTTCGGCATTGGTCGAAGTGGTGGCCGACGAGGGGCCTGTGGGAGATTGGGCAGCCGTGGCGATTTCGACCACTGGCTTTTACGTGTCGTTGACCACTGGAACCAGTTTTGGGCTTCAGATGGCGGCTTTGGTGAGCGATGAGTTGGTCTCGCGGGCGGTGATCTCGCGGGAGCAGCGGTCGGTGATTGAGTTGTGCCTGCAAGAAGCGGTGGCAAACGCCATCGTTCACGGCAATCTTGGCATCTCTAGCACGGCCAAAGACCATCCGGAAGGGTATCGGGTCTTTAGCCAGTTGGTGAACGAGCGTTTGGCCGATCCGATGTTGCGTCGGCGGCGCATCGAAGTCCTGACTCGCTGGTCAGGCCAAGCTCTTGATATCAGCGTTGCCGACCAGGGAGACGGTTTTGATACCTCCCTGATCCCAACTGAGATCGACGGAACCAGTCGGTCGGGGCGAGGGTTTGTGTTCATGCGGGCATTGGCCGGTCGGGTGGCTGTGACCGATGGCGGGCGTTGTGTCTCTTTGCGTTTTGCCCTCTAATACCGGCGGCATCTGCCGCCGCGCCCCCATGAGGGAGGGACTAATATGGCGATTTCCCTCGATGATTGTCGAGTCTTGATTGTTGATGACAATGAATTCAATCGGAAGTCATTGTCTTTGCTCCTGACACGCAGCGGGATTCGGAACATTGCCTTTGCCACCGACGGCGTCGACGGTTTGGCCAAGGTTGAAACGTTTCGCCCGGATCTGGTTTTGTTGGATGTGGCCATGCCGCGCATGGACGGCTTGGAAATGTGCCGTCAGTTGCGCAGCGATCCCCGGAATGCGGAACTGCCGATTTTGTTCCAGACGGCGCTGGATCGTGACGAAGAGCAGGTGGCCTGTTTCAATGCGGGCGGCAATGATTTTATTAGCAAACCGATTCGGCCCGGTGAGTGCATTGCGCGGGTGCGTCACCAATTGGAACGACGCAAGTTATTTCGCGATTTGACGGCGTTTCGCGAGCGGGTTCAGAAAGAACTCCTGCATGCTCACGCCATGCAAATTTCATTACTTCCGGAATCTCGCTCGATTGCCAAGTTAGGTGAGATTTATGGCCTAGATATTACCAGCCATTTTGAAACATCTTCAGAGTTGGGTGGGGATTTATGGAGTATTTTTGAGGTTGATGCCGACAGAATTGGCTTTTTGATTGTTGATTTTGCCGGTCATGGCATTACAGCAGCGATTAATACCTTTCGTTTGCATACGCTGTTTGAGCGAAGTTCGGTCAGTCGCAAAGATCCAGCGGAATGGCTGACTTATTTAAATGTTGCGCTGAAGGAAGTTTTGCCAACCGGACAGTTTGCGACTGCTTTTTATTGTGTTTTAGACAAGCAGACGAATCTTCTTACCTATGCCGGGGCCGGTGCGCCTAATCCGATCTTGTGCGTTGATGGCGAATTAACGCTACTCGATTCGTCTGGATTGTTGCTTGGAATTTCCCATCACGCTAAATATCGAACCCAACACGTTCTATTGCCGCCGGGGGGATTTCTGCTGCTCTATAGCGATGCGCTCTTGGAGTGTCGGGGCGTCGATGGTGCGCCCTTTGGTCAAGAGGCGGTCTTGGCTCAGGTCCGTAAGATGGTGGCGGCCGACCGGCGGCCTGCGGATCCGGTATCGGTTTTGCTGGAGCCTTTTCTTGAGCAGGTATCGCGGCCCTTACGCGATGACTTAACGCTGATTTGGATTGGGCGGCGTTAAAGGGATTTTCTGGCGCTGTGGCTGTGGCTTGGCAGTATCAAGCCGGTGTCATACCATCGAGCCTTGATGGTGACTCATCAAGGCTGCCCTCAGACGCCGGGCGGGCGCATCCGCGCCCTTGGCTTCGCGTCCACGAGGACGCGGGGCCGCCGTCGCGGCCCGATACCGGCGATGTGTCAGTATCAGGGCTCGCCGGT
>CAIXKV010000186.1 GCA_903920145.1 uncultured Rhodospirillales bacterium | reverse complement strand
CGCGCCCTTGGCTTCGCGCGCATGGGCGCGCGGGGCCGCCGTCGCGGCCCGATACCGGCGATGTGTCAGTATCAGGGCTCGCCGGTATCAGACGCCGGGCGGGCGCATCCGCGCCCCCTAGAGTCCACACACTGGGGCTTCGCGTCCACGAGGACGCGGGGCCGCCGTCGCGGCCCGAGGACCGGCGATGTGTCAGTATCAGGGCTCGCCGGTATAAGACCGGCGGGTCTTGGGGGCGCCATCCCCCCATTACCCATCAGCGGCGCTCGGGAAACAGAGCCGCCAATCCTTCGGCTGTGGCGGCTGAGACCCCGCGTTCTGTGATCAAGCCGGTGACGAGGCGGGCCGGAGTCACGTCAAAGGCATAGTTGCCCACCGGGCTATCTGTGGGGGTTATGGTGACGGTGACGAGGTCGCCGTTTGCCGTGCGGCCTCTGATCTCCGAAAGCTCCAGGCCTGAACGTTCCTCGATGGGGATTTCGCGCACGCCGTCCCGCAATCGCCAGTCAATGGAGGGCGAGGGTGCGGCCACATAGAACGGCACGCCATTGTCAAATGCGGCCAGGGCCTTGAGATAGGTGCCGATCTTGTTGCAGACATCGCCGGTCGCGGTGGTGCGGTCGGTACCGACGATGCACAAATCCACCATTCCATGCTGCATCAAATGGCCGCCCACATTGTCCGCGATGACCGTATGGGGCACGCCGTGGCGTCCCAGTTCCCAGGCGGTTAGGCTGGCGCCCTGGTTGCGGGGGCGGGTCTCGTCAACCCAGACGTGAATGGGCAAGCCACGGTCAAAGGCCACATAAACCGGCGCCAAGGCGGTTCCCCAATCGACGGTGGCCAGCCAGCCGGCGTTGCAGTGGGTCAGAATGTTGACCGGGCGTTCGGGTGTTCGCCCCGCTGCGGCATGTTGGATCAGGGCAAAGCCGTGCTCTCCGATGGCGCGACACATGGCCACATCCTCGTCGGCGATGGTCGCCGCTTCGGCATAAGCCGCCGCCGCCCGATCTGCCGGCGCCAGTGGCGCCAGGGCCGTTGCCATTCTTTCTAACGCCCAGCGCAGATTAACCGCCGTGGGGCGGGTGGCCAGCAGGATCCGCGCGGCATCAACCAGAGCAGCATCATCGGCGGTTGCGTGCATGGCCAGCGCCAGACCATAAGCCGCCGTCGCCCCGATCAGCGGCGCCCCGCGTACCACCATGGTCCGAATGGCATCGGCGGCTTCGGTGAGATTGGTGAGTCGGGCCACCGAAAACGCATGGGGCAACCGGGTTTGGTCGATGACCTCCACCGACCAGCCATCATCGGCCAGCCAAATGGTCCGGTAGCCAATCCCATCGATCTTCATGGTTCCCCTCTCCCCCCACATGGTGTGGCGGCTTTCTAGCACCCCAGAACGGGGTGAGGGGATGAGTTTCTGATACCACCGAGCCTTGATGGTGACTCATCAAGGCTGCCCTCAGACGCCGGGCGGGCGCATCCGCGCCCTTGGCTTCGCGCGCATGGGCGCGCGGGGCCGCCGTCGCGGCCCGAGGACCGGCGATGTGTCAGTATCAGGGCTCGCCGGT
>CAIXKV010000185.1 GCA_903920145.1 uncultured Rhodospirillales bacterium | reverse complement strand
GGAATGATGGCCAGTTTCATGATCGGAGCCCCCTAATACCATCGAGCCTTGATGTTGACTCATCATGGCTGCCCTCAGACGCCGGGCGGGCGCATCCGCGCCCTTGGCTTCGCGCGCATGGGCGCGCGGGGCCGTCGTCGCGGCCCGATACCGGCAGTGTGTCATTGTTATAGCTCGCCGGTATAATATGCCTAGATCTCGGTTTCCAAAGGCCCCTAACCTTTGGTAGGGCCAGGGCGAAGCCTCCTCACTCTAGCAATGCCCAAGACAACGGCGTTCCCCGCGCCACCGCCGCTCGCACCCGACGCCCTAACACCTGCGGCAGCGCCGCCGGCGGAAGTCCGAAGCCGGGACGGATCGAGCGGACCCGGTTGCGGGTCAGTTCCCCCCCAGCCGGCACATCCTCGACCACATACAGCGAACGCCGAAAGATCAAACTGCCTTGCTCGCTGGGCCGACAGCCGAAACGCGCCTCTCCCGCTGCCTGCCAAGCCGTGCGGCAGTCTTCGACCAGCGCCGTCAACTCGGCGGGTTCCAGGGAGAAAGCCGCGTCGGGTCCACCTTCGGCCCGACTCAAAGTGAAGTGCTTTTCGACAATCCCCGCCCCCAACGCCACCGCCGCAACGGCGGTGGCGGTACCCAAGCTGTGGTCGGACAAACCGGCCACAACGCCAAAACGTTCCGCCAGTGCCGGAATCAAACGCAAGTGATAGTCTGCCGCCGGAGCCGGATAGCCGCTGACGCAGTGCAGTAACGCCAACTCTTGGGCACCTGCCGCTCGAGCCGCCGCCACCGCCTGTTCAATTTCTTCGGATGAAGCCATGCCGGTGGACAGGATCATGGGTTTGCCGGTAGCCGCCACCCGCTGAATCAGGGGGATATCGACCAATTCGAAAGAGGCGATCTTGTAGGCCGGAGCCTCCAAAGACTCCAATAAATCCACTGCCGTTTCATCAAAGGGGGTACTGAAGACCGGCAAACCCAGGCGCTTTCCCTCGGCAAACAGCGCCTGATGCCAATCCCAGGGCGTATGCGCCTCGCGGTAGAGGTCATACAGCGTCCGGCCATGCCACAAACCGCCCTCGATCCGAAAACCAGGGCCGTCATGGTCAAGGGTGATCGTGTCGGCGGTATAGGTCTGAAGCTTGATCGCATCGGCCCCCGCCGCCGCCGCCGCCTGCACCAGTGCCAAAGCCCGAGCCAATTCGCCTTTATGGTTTCCAGACAACTCCGCCACGATCAAAGGCGGTTGATCCCCACCTACGGCCCGGCCTGCGATATGGATCATGGACATGGCTCGCCCCTTCCTCCCTGGCCTTCCTCCAGCCGCCCGCAGGATCGAACGATCGCCGCCGATGCCGGCCCGTGATTGAACAGCAGGTCCAACACCGACAAGTCCGGGACAAAAGGCCCGCCCTGATCATAGACCGGATGTTCAAAAACCTGCCAATAATGACGAACGCCCGCTGCTGCCATCAGAGCCTCGTCGAGATAAGCCCGAGCACCCTGATTGGAAACATAGCGATCCGCCCCCACCGCCCGGCAGGCCGAAATCAGCATCTCGGTCTTGTGGCCCTGAAGGTCAAGGTCGCGACTCTCGATGATCGGCGTGGTGATTTCCAATAGGTCTAACAATAAACGAATCAAGGCCCGATTTAAATCCCCCAGCCGCAGCCAGTCGCACTGTAATAACGCTTCGACCTTGGGATAATAATGAGAAAAGAAGGGACGCTTACTATAGTTTTGGCGGATCGTTTCCAGATGCTTACGTTTCCATAAATCACCGTCAATCTCGGCATCGTCGATGGACTGCCCAAAACGCCCAGCCTTACGGATCGGCACCGACAGAAATAACGGCGCATCCCTCACTCGAATGCGGTTGCGCACTTGCCACGAATGCAAAGTCAATTGGACATGCCCCAGGAACAAAAACTGATCGCTGAGGGCGATTTTGTTCAACAGGATGATGCCCGGCCAATAAACCGGCTGATGAGCAGAGAGGATCATCTGATAAAGGTAGCACGGTGCGGATTGGCGAGGCAATCGGGTGGACAGCGATGAAAGGCTTTTGCGTTCATACCATCGAGCTTTCATCATGTTGACACCTTAAAGCGGCCCTCGGACGCGGGGCGGGCGCGTCCGCGCCCCCCTAGGATCACCCCCCCTAGGATCACCACGGGGGCTTCGCGCGCATGGTCGCGCGGGGCTGTGGTCGCGGAATCAAGGACCGACCGGCCTAAAGCCCATAGACAAGGCTTGACGCGCGCCCTGGGAAACGGAAGATGATGGGGAGCTTCGCCGCACTGGAGCGGCCCACGGTGAAGATTCGAACCGTCAGAGCCAAGGACACTTTATGATTCGACAGCTTTTCGGAACCGACGGCATTCGCGGGACTGCGAATTGCGAGCCGATGACCGCTGAAACCGCTTTACGAGTGGCCATGGCGACCGCATTGCAATTCCGGCGGGGCAATCACCGTCATCGGGTTGTGATCGGAAAAGATACCCGCTTATCGGGCTACTTAATTGAACCGGCCCTTACGGCAGGCTTCATTTCCATGGGCATGGATGTGGTGCTGGTGGGACCGCTGCCAACGCCGGCGGTAGCGATGCTGACCCGCAGCTTGCGCGCCGACATCGGCGTGATGATCTCGGCCTCGCACAACCCGTTTGAAGACAATGGCATTAAGCTGTTTGGTCCCGACGGTTACAAGCTCGGCGATCCCGTCGAAGCCCAGATCGAAGCCCGCCTCGAAGACTCGTTCACCCCCGACCTTGCCCACGCCGCCGAATTGGGCCGGGCCAGTCGGCTGGATGATGCCACAGGCCGCTATATCGAATATGTCAAACACACCTTCCCGCGCGGTCTGCGCCTGGATGGCCTCAAGATTGTGGTCGATTGCGCCAACGGCGCCGCCTACCGAGTCGCCCCCAAAGTGCTGTACGAACTAGGAGCCGAAGTGGTGGCCATCGCCGTGCAACCCGATGGTGTCAACATCAACCGGAATTGCGGCGCCACCGCACCGGCGGCGCTACAAGCGCAAGTCCTGGCCTCCAACGCTCATCTGGGGTTGGCCCTTGACGGTGACGCCGATCGACTGATCATGGTGGATGAAGCTGGTCATCAGGTCGACGGCGATCAACTGATGGGGCTGGTCGCCCAATCTTGGACGCAAACCGGCAAGCTGCGCGGCGGCGGCGTGGTGGCCACCGTCATGTCGAATTTGGGACTAGAGCGCCATCTGAACGGGTTGGGTCTAAGCCTGATTCGCACCCCAGTCGGAGATCGCTATGTCGTCGAGCGCATGCGCGAAGAGGGCTACAATGTCGGCGGGGAACAGTCCGGCCACATTGTTTTGAACGACTACTCCACAACCGGAGATGGTCTTATCGCCGCCCTTCAGGTTTTGGCCGTAGCCCAGCGCACCAACCAGCCAATCAGCACGTTGAGCCGGGTTTTTGCTCCGGTGCCCCAGCGCCTGACCAATGTCCGCTACACCCCCAACGGCGGCGGCGTCACGCCGCTAGAGCAGCCGGCCGTGCGCGAGGCCATCCGCGAGGGTGAGGCCCGGTTGGCCCGCATGGGGCGGGTTCTCATCCGCAAATCGGGCACGGAGCCCTTGATCCGCGTCATGGCCGAAGGCGACGATGCCGGCGTGGTCGAGGCCGTGGTCGGAGACATCGTCAGCGCCATCAAGACCGCCACGGCGGCATCCCATCCCGTGATGGCCGAGGAGGCGGCATGAGAGGCCGGGTTCTTATTGTTGCGGGCTCGGATTCGGGGGGCGGTGCGGGAATTCAAGGAGACATCAAGACCGTAGCGGCGTTGGGAGGATACGCCGCCACCGCTATCACCGCGCTCACCGCTCAAAACACCCTCGGCGTTTTCAAACTCTTCCCGGTCAGCCCGGACTTTGTGGCTCAACAGATGCGGGTGGTGCTATCGGATATCGGTGCCGACGCCATCAAGACCGGAATGCTTCATACCGCAGCCGTCATCGAGGTGATCGCGGAGGTTTTTGACGACTATGGCATCGGGATTCCGCTGGTGATCGACCCGGTGATGGTTTCAAAAAGCGGCACGCCTCTTTTGGACACTGACGCCGTTCTGGCGCTGAAACGCCGGCTCCTTCCCCATGCCGAGATCGTGACGCCCAACCTACCCGAAGCCATGGTGTTAACCGGCATGT
The DNA here is from genome assembly GCA_903920145.1 of uncultured Rhodospirillales bacterium. Lineage (GTDB taxonomy): Bacteria > Pseudomonadota > Alphaproteobacteria > Azospirillales > Azospirillaceae > BOG-933. Next base: position 1,093 of record CAIXKV010000185.1, on the reverse strand, counting down.
CGGAAATTCGGGATACCTCTGACATGCGCCGGGCGGCCGACCTCATTCGCAGCCTTGGCGCCCGCAGCGTTCTGATTAAGGGCGGCCATTTGGAAAGTGATGAGATCATCGACCTGTTGAGCACCGACGAGGACGAGATCATCTTCCAATCCACGCGCATCCACACGCCCCACACCCACGGAACCGGCTGCACCCTCGCTTCGGCCATCGCAACCTCTCTGGCCCAGGGCTACCCGCTCCGGGACGGGGTGGCCCGCGCCCGCGCCTATCTAGAGCAAGCCATCTTAACCGCTCCCGGCTTTGGTCACGGCCAAGGGCCTTTGAACCACGGACACACCGCCCGCATCTTCCCGTGACCGTCCCTCACCTCACAGACCTGAGCTAAAGCTGCCCTCAGCCGGGCTGCGGTCACAGCCCAATACCGGCGATCTGTCATCGTCATGGCTCGCCGGTATCAAAACATCGCCAAAAAAAAATCATCGGCAATGATTTCCAGGCTTGCAAAGCCGCCGACAATCAGTATGATCCGCCCCACGCCGCCGGTTGCGAACGAAAGTTGCCGGTGGATACGGAAGCGGGCGTAGCTCAGGGGTAGAGCACAACCTTGCCAAGGTTGGGGTCGAGGGTTCGAATCCCTTCGCCCGCTCCAGACTTACTCAGGTAAGTCGATATGTTGGAGCGGCCTTACGGGACCGTTTCTTGTCTCCTCGCTCCCAGCAAAGACGCTGGGAAAGCTGGGGGGAAACAGCAAAAATGAGAAGTGACAGGGTTTGAGCGGGGCCGAATGTCGGTGCCGCCGTTGGCTTGTCCTTTTTCCGCCATCTCCCCCGCCTTTGCACATCAGGGCCGCCGATATCAAGCCCGCCCCCAGAAACGGGCGTGCGGGCGTGTGGGCGTGCGGGGCTGCGGCCGCAGCCCCGACATATCATACCATCGAGCCTTGATGGTGACTCATCAAGGCTGCCCTCAGACGCCGGGCGGGCGCATCCGCGCCCTTGGCTTCGCGCGCATGGGCGCGCGGGGCCGCCGTCGCGGCCCGATACCGGCGATGTGTCAGTGTCAGGGCTCGCCGGTATCATACGGCTGCCCTCAG
>CAIXKV010000184.1 GCA_903920145.1 uncultured Rhodospirillales bacterium | reverse complement strand
TGGTGATGCCGGGAGACAAGATCGCGATGCAGATCGAGTTGATCGCGCCCATCGCCATGGATGACGGCCTGCGCTTCGCCATTCGCGAAGGCGGTCGCACCGTTGGCGCCGGCGTCGTCGCTCAGATCGTGAAGTAAGGCGAGTCGTTCTGTTCTTTGCCCGTCTGTGGTGTTTGATGCACCGCAGACGGGGATCGCCGGAAGCACCCAAAAGAACCGGGGTGATTTCGCAAAGTTGTGCTTGCTAACCGCCGTGACATCCGTTACAAGGGCAAACGCTTTTTCGGCACGGTCGGCACGGCGCACCGTGGCAGTGTCTTTTCGCATGACGGCTCTGATCACGGGGCGTTTGCGCAGAGAGGCCGTCACGAAAGGGCGGTGGGTGACACTAGGTCGGAAGGATGAGGGTCCGAAACGGGTCTTAGGAGTGTAGCTCAATTGGTAGAGCACCGGTCTCCAAAACCGGGGGCTGTGGGTTCGAGCCCCTCCACTCCTGCCATTTTCGGTTTCGAGTCCCGCTGGTCGCGTTCAATCCGGTGGGTTGGCGCGTCCTGAAAGGCTGTTCGGTGAATCACCGTTCCCTGCAACGCCGCCCCTGCAACGCTGAATGTAAAACAAGGCCATGAAGCAATCCCCCGTTGAATTCGCCCATGAAGTCCGCCGCGAGGTTGCGAAGGTAACGTGGCCATCACGCCAAGAGACCTTGGTCACCACGGCCATGGTGTTCGTCATGGTGATCCTGTCCGCTATTTTCTTTCTAGTGGTGGATCAGGTGATGTCGTTCGGTGTGCGTGAGTTTCTCGGCTTGGGGAGCTAACGCCGTGGCTGCGCGCTGGTATGTCGTTCACGTCTATTCGGGATTCGAAAAGAAGGTTGCCCAGGCGATCCGCGAAAAAGCGGCGCAAAAAGGGCTAGCCGACAAATTCGAAGATATTTTGGTGCCGACGGAAGAGGTGGTTGAGCTTCGCCGGGGCGCCAAGATCAACACCGAACGTAAGTTTTTCCCCGGCTATGTTCTGGTTCGGATGGAACTGTCGGATGATACTTGGCATTTGGTCAAGAATACGCCCAAAGTCACCGACTTTTTGGGGGGTGGCGGTCGGCCACAGCCGATCAGCCAACATGAGGCCGAGCGAATCATCCATCAGGTTCAAGAAGGCATAGAGCGGCCCAAGCCTTCCGTTGTATTCGAAGTTGGGGAGCAGGTGCGCGTCTGCGACGGTCCCTTTACTTCATTCAACGGTTCGGTCGAAGAGGTGGATGAGGAGAAATCCAGGCTCAAGGTCGCAGTGTCGATCTTTGGTCGTTCGACCCCGGTGGAGCTGGAATATAGTCAGGTTGAGAAGATTTAACGCCGTTGGCGGGGGCGACTTTCGAGTCGGCACCTGCTCTTCGCGTTAAGGCAGGCGCGGGAGGCCTTTCCCAAAAGTCCTAGGGAGGCCGGACCGCGCGCACCCGTGCCGCCATTGGGGCGGTGCTTGTTCGAGGTGTCAAGATGGCAAAGAAGATAACCGGCTACATCAAGTTACAGGTGCCGGCAGGTAAAGCGACCCCGTCGCCGCCGATCGGCCCGGCGCTCGGTCAGCGCGGTTTGAATATCATGGAATTCTGCAAGGCGTTCAACGCCCGGACCCAGGATTTGGAAAAGGGGATGCCGATCCCGGTGGTTATCACCGCCTTTTCCGACCGCTCGTTTACCTTTGTTACCAAAACGCCGCCGGCCAGCTATTTCCTGCGCCAGGCTGCCGGAATTGACAAGGGCTCGCAGACCCCCGGAAAAGGGTTCGTCGGTCAAGTGACGATGGACCAGATCCGCGAAATCGCCCAGAAAAAGATGAACGACCTCAACGCGCACGATGTCGAGGCGGCGTCGCGGATGCTCGCCGGTTCGGCGCGCTCGATGGGTTTGCAGGTGGTGGAGTAAGACCATGGCCAAGACCGGAAAGCGGCTGCGTAACGCCTATCAGGGGATCGATCGCAACCAATTCCTCGCGCTTGAGGAAGCGGTGCGTCAGATCAAGGCCAAGGCCAGCACCAAATTTGACGAGACCCTCGAAATTGCCATGAATCTGGGCATCGACCCACGCCACGCTGACCAAATGGTTCGCGGCATGGTGTTGCTGCCCAACGGAACCGGCAAGACCGTTCGGGTTGCCGTGTTTGCTCGGGCGGCGAAGGCCGATGAAGCTCGGGCGGCTGGCGCTGACGTGGTCGGTGCCGAAGACTTGGCTGAAAAAATTCAGGCCGGCCAAATCGACTTTGATCGCTGCATTGCCTCGCCAGACATGATGGCGGTGGTGGGCAAGCTGGGCAAAATCCTCGGGCCGCGCGGCCTGATGCCGAATCCCAAGCTTGGCACTGTGACCCCCAATGTCGGCGAAGCCGTTAAAGCGGCCAAGGGTGGCAACGTGGAGTTCCGCGCCGAAAAGGCCGGTATCGTCCATGCTGGCATCGGCAAGGTGAGCTTCACCGAAACGGCTCTGGTCGAGAATGTGCGGGCTTTCATCGCCGCCATCAATCGGGCCAAGCCGAGCGGCGCCAAAGGCACCTACATTGAGAAGATTTCTTTGAGTTCGACCATGGGACCGGGCATCAAGCTCGATCTTGGGACCATCGCCACAGCGGCGTAACGGGTCTGGTCAAAGCCAATCGCCGCTGTTCCGGGGCTGTTTAAAGCAGTCTCCGGAATTGGCGGCGCTAAGGACAGGGGCGCCTCGTTTCACGAAGTCTCCCCTGCCCGCCCTGTCCGAGACCGTGGGTGCCAAGTCGGCCTTTGGGCTGGTTGGGCTTAAAATCGAGATGCCCGCCGAGACGGGAGTTGCGACCGAAGACTGCCGATCCTCAGGATATCCTGCGGCTCGGTCAAGGGCGGTGAGAACTTCTGGGACAGGTTGAGCCGGGGCGAAACCGGAATCGGAATCGCCTCATGGTGCAACTGAAGGTACGGAGGCGATCCTTTGGATCGGACACAAAAGGAGAAGGCGATTGCCGCGTTAAATCAACGCGTGCAGGACGCGGCCTTGGTTGTGGTCACGCGCCATAACGGACTGACGGTCGCGGAAGTGACTGATCTGCGCCGGAAGATGCGCGCGGCGGGTGCCGGCTTCAATGTTACGAAGAACCGGCTTGCCCGTATCGCCCTCAAAGGCACCAGTTTCGAAACTCTGGACGGACTGTTCAAAGGTCCGACCGCGATCGCGTATTCGCGCGATCCGGTCTCGGCTGCTAAGGTAGCGACCGAGTATGCCAAGGCCAATGACAAGCTCACCATTGTGGGGGCAAGCCTTGGTACCCAGCGACTCGATGCTGACGGTGTGCAGGCGCTCGCCAAGCTGCCGTCTCTGGATGAACTGCGGGGCGGTCTGATCGGCATGATCAAGACCCCGGCGACCAGAATCGCGGGTGTGCTGCAAGCGCCAGGAGGCCAATTGGCTCGGGTGCTTTCGGCTTATGCCAAGAAAGACGAGACCACAGGCGAAGCGGCCTAGTGCAAAGACTCAATCCATCCCAAAAGTTTACGTTCTGGAGTTGACACATGTCTAAGTTAGAAAAGCTGGTTGAAGAGTTGTCGGCGTTGACCGTGATCGAGGCCGCCGAGCTGTCGAAGTTGCTTGAAGAGAAGTGGGGCGTTTCGGCAGCGGCTCCGGTTGCGGTTGCTGCGGCTCCGGTTGCGGCGGCGGCGGCTCCGGTTGAGGAGCAGACCGAGTTCACGGTCATTCTCGCCACCGTTGGCGACAAGAAGATCAACGTCATTAAGGAAGTGCGGGCGATCACGGGCCTGGGCTTGAAAGAAGCCAAGGATCTGGTTGAAGCCGCACCGAAGCCGGTCAAGGACGCCGTCTCGAAAGAAGACGCCGCCAAGATCAAGAAGCAACTTGAAGACGCTGGCGCGACCGTCGAAGTCAAGTAAGCTAAACTTGACGATCGCTAAGACACATACCGCAACGCCGGCCAACGGCGGATCCCAGGTGGTCCGTCGTCGGTCGGTGTTTGCGCCTTCTGCACGGGCGGCGGCGTCAGACGCGGGGTAGCGGCGTCGCCGGAGTCCGATCTGAGAAAGGTTCGGGGACATCCATGGCTAAATCCTTTACGGGACGGAAGCGTGTTCGGAAAAATTTCGGGCGCATCCCGGAAGTCACCCAGATGCCAAACCTCATCGAGGTGCAGCGGAGTTCCTATGATCATTTCCTCCAGATGGATGTGCTGCCGGAACGGCGAAGCAACGTCGGTTTGCAGGAGGTGTTTCGGTCGGTATTCCCAATCCGGGATTTCTCGGATCGCGCTGTGCTCGACTTTGTAAAGTACGAGCTAGAGCAACCGAAATACGATGTCGAAGAGTGCCAGCAGCGAGGGATGACCTTTGCCGCGCCGCTGAAGGTGACGCTGCGGTTGAGCGTTTTCGATATCGAAGAAGATACTGGCCTGAAGTCGATTCGAGATATCAAAGAGCAAGACGTCTATATGGGCGACATGCCCTTGATGACGGCCAATGGTACCTTCGTTATTAACGGCACCGAGCGCGTGATCGTGTCGCAGATGCACCGTTCGCCCGGTGTATTTTTCGACCACGATAAAGGCAAAACCCATTCTTCGGGTAAATATTTGTTCGCTGCGCGGGTCATTCCGTATCGTGGCTCGTGGCTGGACTTTGAATTCGATGCCAAGGACATGGTCTATGTCCGCATCGATCGTCGACGCAAGCTGCCTGCAACGACCCTTTTGTTTGCCCTAGACGGCGCCGAAACCGCGCGCCTGCGTGAAACGCGCCGGGAGCCCTTGCAACCTTACGAAGCGCAAGGCATGTCGAAGGAAGAAATTCTTTCGACTTTCTACGGCAGCATCACCTATGTCCGGGTGGCCAGCGGTTGGAAAACGCCGTTTGATGCGGAACGCTTAAAAAACGTCAAGCTTTCTTCAGACCTGATTGATGCCGCCACAGGTGCGGTTGCGGCAACAGCCGGAACCAAAGTCACGCCCCGATTGGCCCGCAAGCTTAAAGAGCAAGGCTTGGTTGACCAGTTGGTTTCAACCGAAGACCTGACCAGCCAGTATCTTGCTGCCGATTTGATCAATGTCAAAACCGGCGAAGTTTACTATGAAGCCGGCGAGGAACTGACGATCGCAGCCATCGAGAAACTCGAGAAGGCGGGGATTTCAGAAATTCCGGTTTTGGCCATCGATCACATCAATGTGGGCGCTTATATGCGCAACACGATGAATGCGGATCGGAATGCCAGCCGTGAAGATGCACTGATCGATATCTATCGCGTGATGCGGCCAGGCGAACCGCCAACTCTCGAATCCGCCGAGGCCCTTTTTCAAGGGCTCTTCTTTGATTCCGAGCGTTACGATCTGTCGGCGGTTGGCCGGGTCAAGATGAATGCCCGCTTAGGCTTCCAGACCGACGATCAGGTTCGAGTTCTGCGCAAGACCGATATTCTGGAAATTCTCAAGGTTCTGGTCAATCTGAAGGATGGCCGAGGGGAAATCGACGATATCGATCATCTGGGTAATCGTCGGGTGCGCTCAGTCGGTGAATTGATGGAAAATCAATACCGGGTCGGGCTTTTGCGGATGGAACGGGCCATCCGTGAACGCATGAGTTCGGTCGAAATTGACACCGTGATGCCCCATGACCTGATTAACGCCAAGCCGGCAGCGGCAGCGGTGCGGGAATTTTTTGGGTCTTCGCAGTTGTCCCAATTTATGGACCAAACCAACCCGCTTTCGGAAATCACCCACAAGCGCCGTCTTTCGGCTTTGGGGCCGGGGGGTCTGACCCGTGAGCGGGCGGGCTTCGAAGTTCGCGACGTTCACCCGACCCATTATGGCCGCATCTGCCCGATTGAGACCCCTGAAGGTCCGAATATCGGTCTGATCAACAGCTTGGCCACTTATGCGCGGGTCAATCAGTACGGTTTCATCGAAAGTCCGTATCGGAAGGTCCGCGACAATATTGTTACGGACGAGGTTGTTTACCTTTCGGCTATGGAGGAAGGTAAATTCACCGTTGCTCAGGCAAATGCCGAGTTAGATGATGACAACCGTTTCAAAGCTGACCTGATTAGCTGCCGACGCGGTGGCGAGTATTTGATGGTCAAGGCCGAGAGCATCGATCTGATTGACGTCTCGCCCAAACAGTTGGTGTCGGTGGCGGCAGCGTTGATTCCCTTCTTGGAAAATGACGACGCTAACCGGGCCTTGATGGGATCGAACATGCAGCGGCAGGCGGTGCCATTGCTGCAAGCTGACGCGCCGTTGGTCGGCACTGGAATGGAAGCGACGGTTGCTCGGGATTCGGGCGTTGCGATCGTTGCTAGCCGTTCTGGCATGATTGACCAAATCGACGCAACCCGCATCGTTATTCGGGCGACTGAAGACACCAATGCAGCGGCACCTGGCGTTGATATTTACAACCTGCTTAAGTTCCAACGCTCCAACCAAAACACCTGTATCACTCAACGGCCATTGGTTAAGGTCGGTGACGTGGTCAGGGCTGGAGACATCATCGCCGATGGTCCCAGCACGCAGTTTGGTGAACTGGCTCTGGGCCGGAATGTCCTTGTGGCCTTCATGCCCTGGAACGGTTACAACTTCGAAGATAGTATCCTCATCTCTGAACGGATTGTCCGAGACGACGTCTTCACCTCGATCCATATCGAGGAATTTGAAGTCATGGCTCGGGATACCAAGCTTGGTCAGGAAGAAATCACTCGCGATATTCCCAATGTTGGTGAAGAGGCGCTGAAGAATCTGGACGAAGCCGGTATTGTGTACATCGGCGCTGAAGTTAAGCCGGGCGATATTCTGGTCGGCAAGGTCACTCCAAAGGGCGAAAGCCCGATGACCCCCGAAGAAAAACTGCTCCGGGCGATCTTCGGCGAAAAAGCTTCGGATGTTCGGGACACCTCGCTACGCCTGCCTCCCGGTGTCGCCGGAACGGTGGTCGATGTTCGAGTGTTCTCGCGTCGAGGTGTCGATAAAGACGAGCGCGCGATGCAGATTGAGCGTGCGCAAATCGAGAAGCTGGCAAAGGATCGTGACGACGAAAAGGCGATTCTGGAACGCAGCTTCTATACTCGACTGAAAGAAATCCTTCTCGGCCAAGTCGCAGTCAGTGGACCTCGGGGTTTCCCCCTGCAGAACCGCCCCCTGACCGAAGCAGACCTCAAGCCCTACACCCATGGTCAATGGCGCCAAATCAGCGTTACCGGCGATCAGGTGATGGAAGACATTGAGGCGATGGGCCGGGCTTTTGACGAGTCCATCGACGCTCTCAAGGCTCGCTTTGAGAATAAGGTTGAAAAGCTCCAGCGTGGCGATGAGTTGCCGCCTGGCGTTATGAAGATGGTTAAGGTCTTCGTTGCCGTGAAGCGTAAGCTTCAGCCCGGCGATAAAATGGCCGGTCGCCATGGTAATAAGGGCGTGGTGTCCAAGATTATCCCGATTGAAGACATGCCATATCTGGAAGATGGTCGTCCGGTGGATTTGGTCCTAAATCCCCTGGGCGTGCCTTCCCGGATGAATGTCGGGCAGATTCTTGAAACACATCTGGGGTGGGCTTCGGCTGGTCTTGGGCGGCAGATCGGTGAGATGCTGGACAAGCTGCGCCATCGCTCGCGCAAGGACGCCTCGGCAGCAGCGCCAGGAGCCTTGGCCCTGCGAGAGCATCTACGAACTGTCTATGGTGAACGGCAGTTCCAGGCTGATGTCGCCGATCTCAGCGACCCCGAGTTGATGGAATTGGCGAACAACCTACGAATCGGTGTTCCTTTCGCAACCCCCGTCTTCGACGGTGCGCGAGAGGAAGACATCTGCATCATGCTCGAAAAGGCCGGACTTGATCGTTCGGGACAGGTCACCCTGATCGATGGTCGAACCGGCGAAGCCTTTGACCGTAAGGTAACTGTTGGCTATATTTACATGCTGAAGCTTCATCACTTGGTTGATGATAAGATTCACGCTCGGTCGATTGGCCCTTACAGCTTGGTCACGCAGCAACCCTTGGGCGGCAAAGCCCAGTTTGGTGGCCAACGGTTCGGAGAAATGGAAGTGTGGGCACTTGAAGCTTATGGTGCCGCTTACACACTTCAGGAAATGCTCACGGTCAAGTCCGACGACGTGTCGGGTCGGACCAAAGTCTACGAGGCGATTGTTCGTGGCGATGATAACTTCGAAGCCGGCATTCCCGAGTCCTTCAACGTCCTGGTCAAGGAACTGCGGTCGCTCGGTCTCAATGTCGAATTGAACCAGCGCACACTTTAAGACGGAACCGAATCCCCTCCCCACCAAATCGGGGGCGGGGATTCGGGAGTACGTAGCGGTCGAGTGATCGAGGCAGGAGAGAACGTATGAACGAGTTGATGAATGTATTCGGTCAAGTCCCTGGGCCGCAGAGCTTCGATCAAATTCGCATCTCCATCGCCAGCCCGGAACGGATCCGGTCCTGGTCGTTCGGCGAGATCAAGAAGCCGGAAACCATCAACTACCGGACTTTCAAGCCTGAGCGGGACGGCCTATTCTGCGCTCGCATCTTCGGGCCGATCAAGGACTATGAATGCTTGTGCGGTAAGTACAAGCGGATGAAATATCGCGGTATTATCTGCGAAAAGTGCGGCGTTGAAGTCACGCTGTCTAAGGTACGACGCGAGCGGATGGGCCATATCGAATTGGCTTCACCAGTCGCCCATATTTGGTTCCTCAAGTCCTTACCAAGCCGGATCGGGTTATTGCTCGACATGACTTTGAAGGATTTGGAACGGATTCTCTATTTCGAAAGCTATGTGGTGATCGAGCCGGGCTTAACCCCGCTTAAAGAGCACCAGCTTTTGTCAGAAGAAGAGTTTGTCGTCGCCCAAGACGAATATGGCGAAGAGAGCTTTAATGCGGCTATCGGGGCTGAAGCCCTTCGCGTGATGCTCTCAGCCCTGGACATGGAACAGGAAAAGCTGACGTGTCGAGAAGAATTGCGAGATACCAATTCTGAGGCCAAGCGCAAAAAGTTGGTCAAGCGCCTCAAATTAATTGAGGCTTTTCTTGAAAGCCAATCGCGCCCAGAATGGATGATCCTTGAAGTCATCCCGGTTATTCCGCCTGAACTGCGCCCTCTGGTCCCTCTTGATGGCGGTCGTTTTGCGACGTCTGACCTCAACGATCTGTATCGCCGCGTCATTAACCGCAACAATCGGTTAAAGCGGCTGATCGAACTCAAAGCGCCCGACATTATCGTGCGCAATGAAAAGCGCATGCTTCAGGAAGCGGTCGATGCGCTGTTCGACAACGGACGACGGGGACGGGTGATCACTGGGGCCAATAAACGGCCCCTGAAGTCGCTGTCGGACATGCTGAAGGGGAAGCAAGGCCGGTTCCGTCAAAATTTGTTGGGCAAGCGCGTTGATTATTCCGGTCGTTCGGTCATCGTGGTTGGCCCGGAATTGAAGCTTCACCAGTGCGGTTTGCCGAAAAAGATGGCGCTGGAGCTATTCAAGCCCTTCATCTACGCTAAACTTGAACTTTATGGCATGGCTTCGACCATCAAAGCCGCTAAAAGAATGGTCGAAAAAGAGCGGCCAGAGGTTTGGGATATTCTGGAAGAGGTGATTCGCGAGCATCCGGTTCTGCTGAACCGCGCACCGACGCTTCATCGACTGGGGATTCAAGCCTTCGAGCCGGTTCTGATCGAAGGCAAGGCGATTCAGCTGCATCCGTTGGTTTGCACGGCCTTCAACGCCGACTTCGACGGCGACCAGATGGCGGTCCATGTGCCGCTGTCCTTGGAAGCCCAGCTCGAGGCGCGGGTGTTGATGATGTCCACCAACAACATCCTGTCTCCCGCCAACGGCAAACCGATCATCGTCCCGTCTCAAGACATCGTGCTTGGCTTGTACTACATCACCATGGAACGCGCGGGCGAACCGGGTGAAGGCATGGTGTTTGTCAATATCGGCGAAATCCAGCAAGCCTTGGATGCCAAAGCGGTTAGCCTGCACGCTAAAGTTCAAACCCGCTATCACACGGTAGATGCGGCGGGAAAACCGATTACAGTTCGGATGGCCACAACGCCCGGACGGATGATGCTGTCCGAGATTCTGCCCCGGCATCCGGCGGTGCCGTTCGATATGATCAATCGGGTGTTGACCAAAAAGGACATCACCAACGTCATTGATACGGTCTATCGCCATTGCGGTCAGAAAGAGACGGTGATTTTCGCGGATCGGCTGATGAAGTTGGGCTTTGCTCAAGCCTGCAAGGCCGGTATTTCGTTCGGCAAAGACGATCTGGTGATTCCGCCGGCCAAGGGCGTTTTGGTCCGTGAGGCTCAAGATCGGGTTAAAGAGTATGAGCAGCAGTACCAAGATGGTCTGATCACCCAAGGCGAAAAATACAATAAAGTGGTCGACGTTTGGTCAGAATGCACCGAAAAAGTAGCCGTGGAGATGATGAAGGGAATCTCCGATACTACGAAGTCGGGTCGCTACGTCAACGCTGTATACATGATGGCTCATTCCGGCGCCCGTGGTTCGGCGGCGCAGATTAAACAGCTTGCCGGTATGCGTGGCCTGATGGCCAAGCCGTCCGGTGAAATCATCGAGACTCCGATCATCTCGAACTTCAAGGAAGGTCTGACCGTGTTGGAGTATTTCAACTCCACCCACGGCGCGCGGAAAGGTCTTGCCGACACTGCACTCAAGACCGCGAATTCTGGTTACCTCACCCGTCGTTTGGTGGACGTGGCGCAAGACGCGATTATTGTCGAGGTTGATTGCGGTACCAAGCGGGGGATCACCGTTAAGGCCGTAATTGATGGCGGCGAAGTAATCTCACCATTGGCCGACCGAGTATTGGGTCGGTCTGCGGCGGTGGACATCACCGATCGCCTGACCAATGAAGTGATCATCGCCGCCGGACAACTGATCGACGAAGCCGGAGTCGAGATCATTGAAAAAGCCGGAATCGATTCGGTCTTGATCCGCTCGGTTCTGACCTGCGAAACTAAAGATGGCATTTGCGCCGCCTGCTATGGTCGAGACTTGGCGCGGGGAACCACCGTCAATATCGGCGAAGCGGTTGGCGTGATTGCCGCACAGTCGATTGGCGAACCTGGCACCCAGTTGACCATGCGGACCTTCCACATCGGCGGTGCCGCCCAGCGTGGTGCCGAGCAAAGCCAAGTCGAAGCGTCGCTTGATGCCAATGTGCGCATCAACAACCGCAATGTGGTGATGAATAGCAGCAACGTCCCGGTGGTGATGGGCCGAAACTGCGAAATCGTGCTGCTCGACGATGCCGGACGGGAACGCGCTCGCCACCGCGTGCCTTACGGTGCCAAATTGCTGGCCGACGAAGGTCAAGCGGTGACGCGGGGCCAACGTTTGGCCGAATGGGATCCCTACACCCTGCCGATCATCACCGAGCGGGAAGGAACGGCGCACTATATCGACTTGGTTGAAGGCATTTCGGTGCGTGAAGTGGTGGACGAAGCCACCGGCATTTCTTCTAAAGTCGTGGTTGACTGGCGCCAGCAACCGCGTGGCGCCGACCTTAAGCCTCGGATTACCTTACTGGATCCATCTGGTAACGTCATCAAGCTGCCGAATGGCCTGGAAGCGCGCTACTTCATGTCGGTTGACGCGATCTTGTCGGTTGAGAACAACGCTCACGTCAAGGCTGGCGATACGTTAGCTCGTATTCCGCGCGAATCGTCCAAAACCCGCGATATCACAGGCGGTCTGCCTCGGGTGGCGGAACTCTTTGAAGCCCGGCGACCGAAAGATTTTGCGATCATTTCGGAGCTGGATGGACGGGTCGAATTCGGTAAGGACTACAAGACCAAGCGTCGGATTGTTGTCCGCAACGATGAAACCGGCGATGAGCGGGAGTATTTGATCCCCAAAGGCAAGCATATCAGCGTGCAAGAGGGTGATTATGTGGTCCGTGGCGATCTGCTGATGGATGGCAATCCGGTGCCTCATGACATCCTGGCCGTGATGGGTGTCGAAGCTCTGGCCAACTACCTGATTAATGAAATCCAAGAGGTCTATCGTCTCCAAGGCGTCAAGATCAACGACAAGCATATCGAGGTCATCGTTCGCCAGATGTTGCAGAAGGTCGAGATCGATGACGGCGGCGAGACGACCTTCCTGGTCGGCGAACAGGTGGATCGTGACGAGTTCGATGAGGAGAACCACAAGTCGGCACGGGAAAATCTGAAGCTGGCCACTGCGAAGCCGGTTCTTCAGGGCATCACCAAAGCCAGCCTTCAAACCCGTTCCTTCATCTCGGCAGCGTCGTTCCAGGAAACCACCCGCGTCCTGACCGAAGCCGCCGTCTCGGGCCGAATCGACAGCCTCGAGGGCCTCAAGGAAAATGTCATTGTTGGCCGCCTGATCCCAGCGGGCACCGGGTCGGTAGTTAATCGCTTGAAACTGGTGGCGGCAGAGCGCGACCGGGTGGCGATGCTGCCTCAGCCGGCCCATCCAGCCCTTGGGTCTGAGGATGAAAGTTCGGCTGCCTGATAACAGCGCAAAGCCGTTCTATATCGTCGAGTCCCATTGACGGGAGCGCGGGTAACGGCCCGCGCTCCCGAAGTTTTTGGGGGCTCTCTCCCATGGGCGCTAGGATGGCGGTATTTTCTCTGGCTTTCGCCCGGACAAGCGCATGGAGACAAGCAAGCACCGTCGCAAACCAGGCTCGGCGCACAACAACGCGAGAAGCTGATGCCCCCCGCTTGCCTTTATCTTTCGATGATCTGAAGCAGGTCACCAGCAAAAGATAGACATCCACAGACCAACGGCCCTCCGAAACCACAACCGGCATCCAGAGTCGTTGTATAGTCTGCGATCGTCAATCCGCCGTGAGTGGGGTCATACCCTCGAACGACTCGGGCAAAGCCGCCATACCGCCGATTAATCCGGGTAAAAGACTCGGCCCCCCACCAAAAGGCGTCCCCTTGGGCCTCAAAGGCGCGACCGGCATCCAAGCCGCCGCTCACCAGCAGCACCCCGCCGGTTCCATCTGTCGCCCCACCTGACACATCCAAGGCTGCCTCAGGTTCGCCGGTATAAGCGGCCCGGCGCAACCCGCTGAACAACGCTTCATGACCGGGGGCGAAACGAATTGCTTCTCGTAGGGCATTATTAAATCGCGTAATGGTCCTGACCCCATCGCGCGCTGCCGCTATTGCCTTTTCAGCGGTGGTTCCGTAGGCTTCCAACGTCGAGCCAATGCCTTGGCTCAACATCCAGGCCATGATTTCGCGGGGATTGGGGGCCAGTTGCAGTTGCAGCAGCTTGTGCCACATCTCCTCCTGGCCGCCCCGTAAATAAACGATATCGGAGGCCAACACACCCGATACGGCCAGCAGAGCTCGGCGAAACAGCAACAGCTCCTCAATGGTCGCGGCAACCGCTACGCCACGACCAATGAGATTGCCGAGATAAACCAAACGATCCCCCGGTCGAAATCTCTGACCAAGGTCGTCATGCAACGCCCCTAACCGATCAACCTCGGCATGAATAGCCGCCACTGCCCAAATTCTGCGTGGGCGATGGAGATCGACAAAGCGCTGACCATCCACCATGAGCTACACGACCAGCCTTGCAGCTTGCGCTCGCATCATCCGAATCCACTAACCGTAACACTCAACCATCAGATATGGCACAACGACACCATGCCGCGCTTTAAGCCCTCTAACGCCGGCTTATGCAGCCTTGGTTAGAACCTGTTCCAGCCGCTCGGTGGCCTTTAACTCGTCGATCTTTTCAACGGCGGCCAGCTCGCGCGCCAACCGCTCCAGCGCCGCTTGGTAAATCTGCCGCTCGCTATAAGATTGATCGCACTGATCCCCACCCCGATACAGATCCCGTACCACTTCAGCAATCGAGACCGGGTCTCCCGAGTTGATCTTGGCTTCGTATTCCTGCGCCCGCCGACTCCACATGGTCCGGCGCACCCGTGAACGCCCCTGAAGGGTCTCTAGCGCAACCTTGATTCGATCCTTGGAGCTGAGGCGACGCAGCCCCGAGTTCTTCGCCTTAGCTACCGGCACCTTAAGCGTCATGCGTTCTTTTTCGAAAGTGATCGCATACAACGTCACTTCTTGCCCAGCAATATGATGCGTTTCCACACCTTCAACGCGACCGACACCGTGGGCCGGATAGACCACGAAATCTCCGGCCAGGAACTCTAGCTTTTGCGACATTCTGGTTGGCTCTCACTGTGTGCGTTGGGCAACGCGGTTTACCACGTCCCCATAACCGGGGATCCGGCCAGTCGGCGGTTCCGGCCATAACCGGGCTATCGTCGACAGGCTGCGGCCTGTTGCAGCCATGGCTTACACCTTCCCTACGACCGGCGATCCGGAACGCTGGGGCACCCCTTCGCCAGGGCAACCGCTTCCGCCTCTATGTATAGCGGATATGTCGCGAAAGTTACATACTCTTGAGCCACCACGGCGCTATACCGCGCACACACAGACAGGGTAGCTGTTATGCTTGGTACGCATAACAGCACGTCTCCTGCCCTGCGCCATCATTCCAACGACGCCTGGTTGCCATCACGCGCCCGGCTTGTCCGAGAAGAACTTTGCGAACTTATCGTCCACAGCTTTAAAGTCATCGGCGTCGGCAGGAGCTTCTTTCTTCTTAGTAATATTGGGCCACATTGCGGAATACTGCCGATTCAGTTCGAGCCACTTTTCTGCGGAGGGCTCGGTATCCGGGGTAATGGCTTCCGCCGGACATTCCGCCTCACACACGCCGCAATCGATGCACTCGTCAGGATTGATGACGAGCATATTTTCGCCTTCGTAGAAGCAATCGACAGGGCAAACTTCAACGCAATCGGTGTATTTGCACTTGATGCATGCTTCGGTAACAACGTAGGGCATTCCCCTCTCCCACACTCTGCTTTGCGGCACCACCAACGGAGGCCCCTCATCGGCGCCTTCCGTACCACGCTACCGCCCCTCCGACAACCCTTCCGTCCGGCACCACGAAACGCAGACCCGTCGAGGCAAGCCCCTTATGGCGATTGACCGCCGATCATGATCCCGGCCAGAACCAACCAACCAAACCAACGATTGGACTTAAAGCGCAGCAGGCAGTCACCGGGATCGTCAGGATTCCACGACCACAATTGCCAAATCAATTGTACTGCCGCAAGTCCCAACCCGATAAAGCATAATGGGTTTAATCCGGCGGCGGCCTGGGCTAGACCTAAACCGATAATCGTCACGACGTAGAACCCGGCAATCCATGGCCGACTGTTCCGCCCCAAGCGCAGCGCAGTCGATTTCACGCCGATGCGGGCATCATCTTCCTTGTCTTGATGGGCATAAATGGTGTCATAACCCAAAGTCCAGGCAATGCCCGCCAAGTAAAGCCAAAGTGATGGCATCGCCAAGTCGTTCGTGACGGCAGCCCACCCCATCAAGGCGCCCCAATTGAAGGTCAACCCCAAAAAAGCCTGGGGCCACCAGGTAATCCGCTTCATGAGTGGATAGGTAAAGACCAACAGCAGCGACGCAACGCCAAGGCCGATTGCCATCCAGGACAATTGCAACAGGACAACCAACCCTAACAGCAGCAACCCCACAATAAAAACCAGGGCTTGCCGAACGGTGATGGCACCACTTGGAATAGGGCGCCCACGCGTTCGTTCAACCTGAGCATCCAAATCACGATCTAGAATATCATTGACCGCACATCCGACCGCCCGCATCACCACGGCTCCTACAGCGAACATCCCGAACAGCGCCAGCTCGTGCAGGTCGGGCCATCGGGGATAGGCCAGCGCGAGGCTCCACCAGCAGGGAAACAGCAACAGCCACGTCCCAATTGGACGATCCAGGCGGGCCAAACGGAGATACGGGCGTAGCCTCGCCGGAACCCGGCGATCGATCCAGTCGTCTCGACCGATATCCGTGTGGCCAATGTTCGCATCACCGATTTCTATTGAGGCGGTCGGTTTGTCGAATTCGCACATCGCTCCCATATTCCTTAAAGCGGGTACACGCCGTCCCCGGTAGCCACGAATTAAAGAGCCTGCCCCAATGCCGAATGCCCGCTGCAACGACCCGAGCCCAAGCATGATAAGCGCATTCCAACACCCCTGTAAAACGGGCGATCGGAATTGCGGTGAGCAGAATCCTGGTGTGACTTCCTGAAAAGGGGTTAGGCTACGGAAACGGTGGAACTGGAGAAAGAAGGGGACGGATTCGTGATCGGGCCAACAGCGTATTTCCACCGCACCTATGACGAGACGATGGGGCTTCTGATTGAGGCTCGCAATTACGCCATTTATCACGACTCAATCGATTCTCGAACACTCTCACCCCAGATCCGACTTCAGGTGAGCTATGAGTCCCTACGCGTCACCAGCCGCCTGACGCAGGTCATGGCGTGGCTGCTGGCCCAAAAGGCTGTGCACGCGGGGGAATTAACCCTGGAACAGGTGGCTAGTGAGGAGTATGCGCTTTCGGGCGGCACGGTCTGCACCGATCCTTCGGGACCGGAAAACGAGGCCCTTCCGAACGGCCTTCGGAGCCTCCTCGACCGCAGCCTACGCCTCTACGTCCGAGTCGCACGACTAGACCAACAGGTCCGCCGTTACAACCTGGAACATACAGAGATGCAAAGGGAGGGAGCAGCCCCGTAGGTGCGAGTGTCAGTCTTTACAGGCTCTGTGAGCGTCCCGGAAGCGCAATCTCTCCCCCGCTTTAAAAGAAAGAGTGGGCAACGCGCTTGTGATCCAGGAACATTCTCTCGCCTCCGGGGCGACTCCTTACCCCCGCGCCGACTCGGCAACGGTTGCCGTTGCCGCTTCTAGTCTCTTCAGTTCATCCTGAGCCGCCGTCAACAGGGCTGTAAACTGTTCGCGATCGCCACTGACTTGGGCCGCAAAAGCCTGAAGCTCTCCGATAGCAACCGTCAATTCCGCCTGACGCTTACCCACGGCCCGCAACTCAAGCAGCTTGGCCTTTTCGGCATCCGTGAACAACAGCGGGCGACCGATGATCCCCAGCGCCATCAAAAGCACCACCAGAACCATGACCCCATTGAGCCCCAACAACCCCAGCACCAACAGGCGCCCCTGGCCGCTCCGGTGATCGATCTTGCTGGTTCGCAACTGCACGGCATCAAGCTGGGCCTGCATGGCCGCAAGCTGGGCCTTAAGGCTGGCGACTCCGCCAGTCACGTCGGCCAGCGTCACCGGAGGAGGAGCCGACTTCCCCGGAGCCACACCCTCCGGCGCAGCGCCGCCACCCCACAACGACGACACGCCTTGAACCACACTGTCGAAAAAGCCGACATGCCGGGATTGAGAAGCCGGGGCGGCTGACTGAGCCAAGGTCGGGGCGGACTGGCAACCACAGAAAACAAACAGCGTCGTCAATCCGACCAGCAGCAATCGAGTCATAGACAAAGCCCCCTTTTTTCCAGACGCCCGCAACCTCAGCCAATCGACTAGCGCTTCAACCCGAAGTTGGCGAACCGCTTGTTGAACTTGGCAATCTGGCCGCCGGTATCCAGCAGCTTTTGCACGCCGGTCCACGCTGGGTGAGACTTGGGGTCGATATCCAAGCGCAGCGTGTCCCCGGCCTTGCCCCAGGTGCTGCGAGTCTTGAACGCCGAGCCGTCGGTCATCACGACGTTGATCTCGTGATAATCCGGATGAATGTCGCTCTTCATGTCTGACGATCCCTACAAAACGGTGGGGCCTTATAACCGCTGTGAAGGGATGGCGCAACAGCTTCGATAGAAAAGGCGCACACCACCCCGGTCCCCCGGCCCCGCTCTTTTACGCAGCGCCAACGGTGGTGGATGGTGATGGGCGGCCACGGCAGTCCGAAAGCCGTTTTTAATCAACTCACGGGTCGTCGATTGACGATCTTCGGGGCTGTCGGTGGCCCGACCGGCTTTGCCACAGTCGGCTTTGCTGGCGCCCCAGCGCCTGGACGGGGCGGAACCGTCTGCGGCCTGGGGTTGGCCTGCCCTTTTTGGGACTCGCCGGACTCTCCGAACAGCCAACGTCGAATCTGCCCTGGCACGCCACCCGAATCATTCCCGGATCGAACCGAGACACCAGCCCCACCAACCCCAGCAGCCCGCAACAGGCGCTCGCACTCTTCCTTATGATGATCCAAAAGAGCCTGGCGTTCGACGGCGTGATGTCCGATCAGCCGTGACACCTCGGCTCGCGCCACATCAACCTGCTCGCGCAGGTCGCCCACCCGGTTGCGAAGCTCATCAATGGTGGCATCGGCAGCCGCCAGATTGGCCCCCCCCTGGTCATGATTGCGCTCGGCAACGGCCCGCTCCCGCGCAATTTCCTGCTCAAGGCGCAGCAGCTCGGCCCGCAGATGTTCGGCGCTCTGATCGCCGATCCGTTCGCGCAGCTCGCCGATGGTGATATTCGCGGCGGTGAGAGCGGCCGTTAACTGGTCCTTTTCCCGAACCGCCGCTGCCTGCTCCTGCACGCGCTCCTGTTCGACTCGTGCCAATTCAACATGCGCCGCTTCCAACCGCCGATCTCGTTCGGCGAGCGCCGCCAACAGCCCTTCGACGGAAGGCAGAGTCTCATCCCCAACGGGCTTCGACTCGCCGCCCTCCTCGACGACAGGAGCAAAAGCGGCTACCGCCGGAGCCGCAGACGTCACCGGAACGGAGACGGCCACAACAGCCGCAGCGGCGGGCTCCAACCGCTCCAGCGGATCAGGGTGGTGATCACTGGCCGGAACCGCCTCTCCCTTGGCGGCCAGCCTCGACTTACGGACCACGGCGTCCAGACCGATGGAAGGCCGTTTGCTCATCGACTTCCCCCCTGCTTGTTCAGACGCGCGGCCAGAATCTCCCACAAACCAGCAATCTCGGTGGCAGCCTTACCGTTAGGGTCCATTTCGCCGGCAGTGCGCCCATCAATCATGGCGGTCGGGAAATCGACACGATCAAAAATCGTGGCGGCCACTCGGCCATGCAGCGCCAGCGCCGACAAGGTCTGTTGGATTAGGCGCGTGGCCGGCTTGGCGGCGTTGATCACGAAAAAGAACGGCTGATTGCCCGACCGTTCCAACATATCCAGCGTCGCCCCCACCGAAGCCAAATCGATCGGCGATGGTCGGGTTGGGACCACCACAAGATCGGCAAGGGCCAACACCGACGAAATGGTCGCGGTGATGGCTGGCGGGGTATCGATCACCACCAGCCGAAAGCCATCGGCTTCCAGGTCGCGCAGCGTGTGCTCCAACTCGGCGATGGTGGTCCGCGCCATCGCCGGATGCTCGGCCTTGCGCAGATTCCAGGTGAGCGCCAACGACCCTTGAGGGTCCACATCGACCATCACCACTGGCCCGGCACCAGCCTCGTGGGCAGCAACCGCCAGATGAAGCGCCAGCGTCGTCTTCCCGACGCCCCCTTTTTGAGATGCCAGTACCAGTTTTCGCATGGTCCTGTCTTCGCTTCTAAAGCCAGACGTTAACCTAGCGTGCCCGCCACGTCGCCGCAATCGGAACCTCGTCAGCGTGCGACAATAGCGAATGAAGCCAAGGGCGCGGACGCCGCCCAACTAGCCGGCCTCAAACACCCGCTCGGGCGGAAAATACGCCCGAACCGTGGTGCCACAACCAAGGGCGCTGTCGATCTCCAAAGAACCGCCGTGCTTCTCCACCAGCGATTTGGTCAAGGACAAGCCCAAGCCAGCCCCTTCAAAGGGACGGGCCAGCGTACTGTCAATCTGGGAAAACCGATCAAAGGCCCTTGGAATATCCTCGGGTGCCATCCCAATTCCGGTATCCTCGACCGCCAAGCACAGCCCGCCGGCCTCAGCCCGCGTCACCGACACCGTGACACGTCCACCCGCCGGAGTAAATTTGACGGCGTTTGAAATCAGGTTGCGCAAAATTTGTTTGACCATCCGGCGATCGGCCATCAGTCCCAGTTTGGTTTCCGAAGGCGATGCTTTCAAAGTCAGACCCGCAGCCTCGGCGGCAGATTCAAATTGGCGCAACCGCTCCTCGACCAGATCGGCAAGGTCAACGGACTCTTCATCCAGCGGCATTTGGCCGCCGTCGATCTTAGCAATATCCAAAATATCGGAAATAATCGATTGCAGATGCCGACCCGAGCGATGGATTACTTGAGCAAATTCCCGATATTTTGGTGTTCCCAGAGGACCGCATAGCTCTTCAGCCATCATCTCGGAAAATCCGATGACGGCGTTCAAAGGCGTGTTCAGTTCATGAGACATATTCGCCAAAAATTCAGTCTTGGCCCGATCAGCAATGGCCGCATGCCGCAAAGCCTCCCGCAATTCATGCTCGGCGCGCTTGCGGTCGGTAATGTCGTGGACCACGCCATGAATCCGCATGGCCCCATCGTGATCGTCCCGGATTGGTTCGCATTGAAGATTGACAGTGCGGATGGTCCCATCTTCCAGAAGAATACGATGATCAAGATGAATCGGACTACCCTCGGCGATCAACATCTGCCTCTGATTTTGAAGTTCGATTCGATCATCAGGATGTACAAAGCGCAAATAGTCAGAAAAACCGGCGGCAAAGACCCCAGGTTCTCGTCTAAAAATACGGTAGACTTCGTCCGACCATAAAATTTGGTTTGCCTGTAAATCTTCTTCCCAATTGCCTAGATGAGCAATTCCTTGCGCTTCAGCCAAACGCCGCTCACTTTGCCGTAATTTATCCTCGGCGCGCCGACGTTCGGTCACATCCTGTCCAGACCCCAGGGTTCCAGCCACTCGTCCTTCAGCGGTCATAACCAGCGCATTGTGCCACGCGATGACCCGCACATCGCCCCGGCTCGTGATCACTTCATTTTCGAAATACTCCACCATCTCAACCGCACCTTGCACCACCTGGCTATGGGCGGCACGCACCACCTCGCGAATGGGATCCGGGACCACCCTCTGAAACCAGTCGTGCCCAAGCAATTCCTCTTCCCGGTAACCGAGAACTAAACAGCCACGAGGATTAACCCGTCGAACACGGCCATTAAGGTCCAGCTCAACAATAATGCTTTCCGAAATCGCCAAATATGTTTCGGCCCGCTCTTTCTCTCGCAGCAAAGCTAGAGCTGCTTTCCGGCGCTCTGTAATATTTTGATGTGAAATAACAATTCTAACTGGACCAATACTAGTAAAACGAGTTATCCGACCGACATACCACTCCTGCCCTTGGCTGGTCATGCAAGGATATTCTTGGGTATATTCCAGACGCTCACCCGCCATAACCGCCCGAATACCGGCAGCGAATGCAGCGGCACCGTTGACTTCACGGCCATTGGCAGCATCACAGATCGCCAGATAATTGACGCCAACCCCTATTTTGGCTGCGGGAGCACCATGACTTTCGGCAGCCTCGTACCAAGCGCGATTGGCGACGATGAGAGTCCCGGTTTCATCCAAAACACACAATTGTGCGCTCAAAGCATCAATGGTCGAGAGGGCGATCCTCTCGCTTTCCCGGTTCGCGGCCTCGGCCTGTTCCCGCCGCCTCAACGCTTCCCTCAACCGCTGGGTCATCAGAGCGATCAGGGCAGCAAACACCACAACCGCCACACCGTAAAGAATGGCGCCCTGGGACCAGTCACCCAACAGTTCAGCCTTGTCCAAGGCCACCGTCATCACCAGCGGACCCGGATCAAACACCTCATCGGCCACGATGCGGACCCGTCCGTCATTTCGAAAACGCCCGATTTGAATGTTCGAGCGCTGGCCGCTATCCCGCATTGCCTTGAACATCGGCACCAACGCCAACGACAGGCCAAGCTCCCGTTTGTCGATGGGGCTGCGGACCAAAATCCGACCATCGTACAGTAACAACGAAACCACGCCGTAGTGACCAGTATCGATCGACTCGTACAATGTTCGAAGATAATCGGTGTCGAGAACGCCCAAAACCACTCCGGCAAAGGCTCCCTCTGCGGTCTGGAGTCGACGAGTCACCGTAAATAATTGACGACCAGTCACCTTCCCCCAAATAGGGGGACCAATAAAAAGACCGCCATCGGGATGATCACGATGGAATTGAAAATACTCTCGATCTGCCACATTAAATTTTACAGCCGGATAAATTCTTGATAACTGAATTGGATTGCCGTTAGCATCAAAAATATCAATTTCACGCAAAAATCTAACCTGATCAGTAATGTCAATTAATAGCTGGTGTAAGTCCTGATTATCCTGATTTATGGCCAGTGGACGGGTCTTGGCCACCTGCAAAACATGCAACAACGCCTGATCAATGGTTCCGATTGCGGCCTGCGTCTGAGCCGCCAACGTCCGCGCCAGATTACGGGCATTGTGTTCGGCGCTTTGGACGGCGGCCCGATAATCGGATACCAGATCGACCACTGAAACCAAGAGCAAAGCCAGGGTCAAGACCAGACTACCCAGGGTAACGGCCCGCCCTAACCGTCTTTTCGGGAGAGTGTCTGACGTCTCGTATCCTCGCCGACAACGGCCATCCGGCCCAGGCCCATCACCCGCCATCGCCCCGTCCCGTCGGTTAACCGAATCTTCACGGAGTCATCATGCAACGTGGACACAATCGGCGCCACCCATAAAGCGAACAGCTTCAGGCTGAATCATAGATTTGCCTTTACGAGCGCGGGGGGTTGCGTTGATGGTAATTTTTTAGGAAATTCTGGAATGTATCAACCTCAGCAACCCTTGATTTGATCGAAGCCAGATCAATCAAGCCGCCGGCCTGTTCAGGACGGGTCAACACGGCAAAAGCATCGGAATCTGCGGATTTGGTCATGGCAGAGCCAAAAGCCGCTCGCAGAGCCTCCAGGCGCTTACTGTCACCGGACAAAGCCAAAGCAATGGCCCGATTGAGCACCAATTGACTGGTGGTTTTATCAATAGTGCTGTCCGACGCGGGGGGCGGCCCAATGACCATATCCAGCGCCGCCGCAGCGTCATCCCAACGCTGATCATGCCAAGCCAAATCGACGCGCAGCATGTTGGCAGGGCGGCTGGCGTCACCTTCTAACAGTTTTAAGGCCTCAGCACTGCGGCGCAACCCTGACAAGGCACGGGCGCGCAGTAACCGGCGATCTTCAAATAGGTCTGGTGGCAAAGGATCAAATTCGCTGGCTTCAAGCGCCTTCAACGCCAGATCGGGCTTACTGTCCAGCAAGCGAATCGAGGCCAAACGGGTTCCGACCTTGGTCCGCTCCAGATCGGTCAGGCGGTATTCCACCTGATGCTGAAGCAGCTCCGCCGCCCGACCCAACAAGTCAACTTCGACCAGACGTTCCGCCAACTGTCGGATCACCTCGTCGCCCGCCGTCCCGACCGGAGTCAGCTCGCGAAACTGGTCATACAGTTCGATGGCCTTCAAGGGAGACAGCTTGGATGCGCCATCCTGGTACAGCGAGCCAAACATCTGGGACATGGACTGGGTAATAGCGGCGGCCTGGGGACTGTCGGGGAAATAGCTGGCGGCTTCACGCAAAGTATCAAGGCCATTGGCATAGTCACCGGCCGCCCACTGTAACTCTCCATGACGTTGAATGATGCTCAGTTCCAACGCATCACCGCGCCAAGCAAATCGAAGCCGGGATAACCGATCGGCAGCCGTCGCGGCAGAGATTCGCTTCTCTGAGAATTCTAGATTGACTCGTGCCAAACCGGCACGCGCCCTGTAATAACGATCATCACCGCCTTCTGCTGCCTGAAGATGTTTAATCGCCATCGGGATTTTATCGCTCTCGCGCATGATCTCACCGCGATAGAATTCCACCGATGGCTTATTCTCCATTTCTGGCCCTTCGCGACGGACCAGTCGTTTCAGGATCCGATCGGCCTCACGCGGATCATTGGTTTGAATCCGGGCTTCAACTCCCAGCAATGATAACCGCCGAAAATAAGGATCCGGGTAACTGGCGATAATATCGTCGGCCAGATAGAAATCGTGAGCAACCCGTTGCCAGTTCTCGCCAAGCATGGCCGAACCGACTGCGCGCCACAAGGTCGCCTCCCGGTTATCATCCAGGCTGGTTCCAACCAAATCCGCCATACCATCATGGACCGCACCGGCCCCAACCCGCGCCGCGCCGCGCAAGGCCCGATATTCCGGCCATCCCTGCACATCCGGCTGGTTGGCCGCCAGCACGTCCAGAACACCAATCGCCTCTTGATTGTAGCCATGGGCGAAATAGAAGCGCGCCAATTCCAATCGGGCGCGATTCCGTTCCCTGGGCACAGCGTCTGCCACCGCTTCCAGCAATTCCTGGCGATTCTTGGTAAAGTCGCGGATGCTGCCATGTTGCCAAGCGGACAGATCGAACAGTCGGTGATCGCTGCCGGGGGCCGCCGGAGCGGCGGCCTCATCACTGCCGCCGCCCAGCGCCTTGAGAATGGTGTCGGAGGCTCCGGACGTCGCCGGTCGGACCAGCGCCATGTCGGCAGCCGGCGACAGATGCAGACCACCTGCCGCCGTGACTTCGACGCCCTCTCGCACCAAACGGGCCGCAACGCCGTCCCCGTGCGGACGGATGACGATGCCCTGAAGCGCCGGCACAAAGTCCAATTCGGGAAAGCGGGTGGCATTTGAAACAGCCTGGGCTGCCATCGGCAGTGGTACCACCAGCAGCCGGTCACCGATCTCGGGATCGGTCAGCTCAATCACCGATGGCGCATCTGGAGCATGAACCAACACCCGCCCACCCAACGGGAAATCGGGCTGGGCCTCCACCGGCAAGTCTTGGCGTGCGGGCTGGACCTTGGGCACGAACACCACGCGCCACACTGTGCCTTGACGATCGACGACCGGACGCAACCAAGGTCGAATTGTCACCCGAAAGGCGCTTCCTCCCGTCGCCAGCACCGGCTGAACCGTGCCGATTAATCCCGTGGCCGCCCCGACCACCGAACCTGCCCCGATCGCCAAGGGCCGATCAAACACCAAATAAAGCTGATTCGACCGAATATAAATGGCGGCCGCCGCTGGTTGACCAGGATCAAACATCAGCATGGCCGAAGCCGCCGCTGCCGCCGAAGGCGGAGGCGCCGATATGATCGAAGGGTCCATGGCCGCCGGAGCCGCAGGTGGTGCGGGAGCACTGATCGGTTGGGACGATACCGCTCCAACCGGCGCCGCCGCCGGAGCCGGAGCCAATGGGACATTTGAAACCGGAGCCAGAGCCGGAACCGACGCTGGGGCCGGAGCCGGGGCTGGGGCCGAAGTTGGAGCGGGCGCTGGTGCAGAGGCCGGAGCCTCAGAAGGGGGCGCCTTCGTTTCTGGTGGTGAAGGTTTAGAAGCAGGAACCGGCGGCGGGGCCGCTGGTGGAGGCGGCAAAGCTGGGGGCGGCGGAGCGGGCCGAGCGGGTGGCTTGGCTGGGGGTGCAGAAGCTGCGGCTGGCGGCGGGGGGGCCGATTTATCTTCGCTGACGTCCAGAAAGATCGAATTGCCGTTACGGCCATTCCCCATCACCGTGGCCGGGTGCTTGAGGACAAAACTCACCGTCCGCCCGTCAGGTTCGACCGCCGCAGAGGCAAACCACGCCGGCAGCCGTTGCAGCGCCGGTTGAAGGGCGGGTTCCACGGGTTGGTCGAAATTGACCAACAGGCGATTGCCAACCACCGAGATATTGACCTTAACCCCAGGCATTGGCCAGTCAAAGACGATGCGGGCAAAGGTTCCCCGATCGGCGCCCCGCACCGGCACCGGGCTGGCCGCAGCCGCAACGGGCGCCACAATCAAGGCCGTCACCGTTGCCATCATCACCGTCATCGCTGCGACGCCCAACAGGAGCGCTCGCAGCCCGTGCCGCGTCATGGATCAGCTCCCCTCCTCGAGGTCACGCACGACAATATCGATCAAGTGCGCCCGTCCCATCGACGTGGGTTCGCCATTCCCGGTCAAACTCCGCACCACCAGATGGCGCTGATAGCCGGCCTGATGGAGAGCCGTCCCCACCGCCACCGCCCGCGCCAAAGATAATTCCCAAGGATCCCGCTCACTCGCGACAGGAAGCGATTCGGCGTCCACATGACCAGCCACCTCGATCCGATTGCCGATCCGTCCCAGCACCCCTCCCAACACGAACAGGATTCCCCGTCCGCTCTCGGTGAATGTGGCCTGGTCCGCCGCAAACAGCAGGTGATCAGGAAGACCGATGATCACCCGATCATCCTGACGCACCGGCACCAGCCCGGCAAGGTCGGGATTGCCAGCAAACTGACCCTTCAGCAAAATCCCGAGATAGTCGAGGTTGATCGGCGATCGGGGGTCCAACACCGAAACATTGAACACGGCCCCCGAACGCACCCCGATTTGCCGTGCTGCCAAAGACGAGGCCAACGCCTGCCAACGCTGTTGCAGCGGTTCCGCCATGGAAAAGGCCAATACGAAAAAGGCTAACATTAAACAAATAAGGTCGGTGAAACTGATCAGCCAGATACTCCGCGCAACCGCGCCCCGCGTCATGCCGGTGACCCGTGGCCCCCCGGTGCTGCGCCCCCTCAAGCGCAAGCGCCCCAAATGGGGCAAACGGAACCGAGGCGACCGCTCACGGCGTCGCACGAAGCCCTCCTGTTCCGCCGCGCGGCTCTCCCGGCAACCGGATGGAAAACAAAAACCGTGCAGTACCGCCCTGCCCCGGTTCGATTCCCACCGAAAGCGCGTCCGCCGGAGCCCGGTCGACAATCAAGGCACGAGCCATGGCCGCCCCCCGCGCCACCGGATCACCGCCGCTCCCCGCGCCTGCCGGTTCTTCCCCGACGGCGATCAGAAAATCCATATCGAACCGAACCCCGTCATGATTTCCAATCTCACGGGCGATGCGGTCGAGTAACCCCAAACGCTCGGGGCGAACAAAGGCACTCTCCCCTTCAAACAGCTCCGCCGTGGGCATGCTAACCACCATCAGCCGTCCGCCCACCACATGGTCGACCTTGGCAATCGCAAGGTCGGTTTCAAACAGGTCGCCCAGCCGCTTTAAACCAGCCAGGGCGATGGCGGCAACGCTCCCCCGTCCGGGCGTCGGCTCGGTCTGGTCTGCTCCGGCGGGTTGGGCCGCAAATGTGCGCTCGACACTGCCCAGCACGGCCCGCACTCGATAGTCGCGCGGACTCGAATGCGCGTTCAACACGATGAAAAACACCAACAGCAGCAAAAACAGCGACAAATAAATCAGAATCGTACCATTCGCCGAAGACGACGACACCGAAGGCGACGTCCCAGAGGCCCCCCCGGAGGGCGCGCCGACCGCAGACGCCGACGTCGCCCGCACTGCCCGCACCGCCGGATGGCGCGAGGATAGCATAACCCGCCGCCTAATCGAAGGACGCCAACAACCGATCAATCTCGTCCTGATCGATCGCCGCGCCTGGCAGCGACGGCCCGTGAAGCAAAGCAACATCAGGGTCAAAGGCCGTGGTGGCTTCGACCATCGCCACCGGAGCAGTTACGGCGCTCGCCCGCGTCGCCACCGCCTCGAACCCTGCCGTCTGCTCGCCAAATGCCACGATCAGGGCATCCACTCGAGCCTCGATGGTCTTCAAGGTCCGCACGACCTTGGTGATGCGTTGGCCGGTCACGTCCTGAAAGTTGCAGGCTTCGAACACGCGAGTCACAGCATCAATCAACACCGCCCCTTTGTCCGGCTCCAACGCCGAAGCCAGCGCACCAATCACATCGCACGCGTCCATGATGGTGTTGGTGGCGGCTTCGGTGGCGCCGACCACCGCATCCAATTCGTCGGTGGCTGAGGGAATATGGTTTTCCCGAATCTCATTGGGCCGGATGGCGGCAATTTCCGCCTTAGCGTGCTGGATGTAGCGCGCCAGCCCTTCCAGCTCTTTATAAAGTTTGATGTCGCTGGCTGAGACATCGCCGCCCAGGCTCGCCAGAATCTGGTGAACGATCCCGCTCACATCGTCGAGACTTAACGGCGTCAGCGCCTCGACTCGGGCCTGATCGAGACGCAGACGAAACGACTTGTCGGCGCTCGGGTTGATCGCAAGGTTCGACATGGCACTCCTGGCGGGCTATCCTGAGAGATCCGGAAAGGGTCGGCTCCTTCCAAGGCCGCCGACTCTACCACAACGGGCCGGTAACTTGACGTCCATGGCGATGATTTATCGTTAATACGTGACGAATGGCAATGCGATCCGCTCGGTCCGGCTTCACTGAGGCACCGTCGGCAAACGGCGCCGTTCCGCCAGAGCCGTCGTCAGATCTTTCGCCTTGATTGGATCCATCGCTCCCAAGATCAACGCGGTCTTGGCCTCTTTCATTCGCTCGACCACCTCCAGAAGAACCGGCATCTCCAGCGCTTCGAAAATCCGAGCCGCGTCCTTTGGTTTCATGGTCTCATAGATACGGACCAAACTTTCCAATTGGGCTTTCTGCTTATCGTCAATCTGCTTCAACAGCGATTGGATTTCGTTACGCACACCTTCTAATTCTGCGAGTTTTTGATCAAGGCGCTTTTCCGCCGCGACCATCAGGGCCTCACGTTGGTCCAACTGGCGCGCACGCCCATCCAACTCCTCGCGCCGATCGGTCAGGTGTTTAACCAACTCCAAATCGACGGTCTCAGGCCGAGGAGGACGACTCGCATCATTGGCATCGGCTGCCGACGGATCCGCATCCTCCTTGGCGGGAGGCGCTTTGCCTGCGGCTCCCGCCGCCGGTTCTTTGGCTTTGGGAGCCGCCCCCCCTGGCGAGGCTGGCGGCGACGGCGTTTGCGCCTGAAGCGGCGCGACTTCGGGCAGCCCACCGCCTCGGGTCAAGACCCGCCAACTGTCACCAACCCGCACCCCCAACATCAGCACCAGAAGGAAAATGGTGATTGGCAGTAAGCGAAAACGGGGGCGCCGTCGCACCAGGGGCTTGGCAGACGGTTTCGCACCCGCTGCCTGACGAACAGGAGTCGTCGACGTCGGTGCCCGCGCCGGAACCCGAGCCAAAGCCGGAGCCGACGCCTGAACCGGAACAGCCCCCGCAGGCCGCCCCTGCGCGGCAGCGGCTGCCGCGACTCGTGCCTGAGCGGCAGGGCCGACCACCCGAATGCCACCAACCGTGGTGGGTTGAATGCCGGGCGAAAATCCAACCGGAGACGGGGGCGCTGAAGAAGGTGACATCGCCGCCCCTGGCGCGGCCTTGGCCGCTGGGGATGAAGCCGATGGCCCGGCGCCTTCGGCTTCCGCTGCGGCCTTGAGTTGGGCGAACAAACTGTGGGCCAGCGCGCTTCGCGTCGCCGGGTCATGGGCGGGCTTGCCGGGCGTCGAGCCCCCCCGACCGGGTGCCGCCCCTCCCCGCCCTCCCAACCCCTGCCCCTCAGATTTTTCAACCATGACCGATTCCACCTAATCTCCTGCATCTGGTGCTCCGCACCGATGCCAGCCGGCCTTGCTCTAGCGGCGGTTTTCCATTGCTTCCAACAGCTCCCGCTCTGCCCGAGACAATCCCTCGGTTCCTTCCCGGCGCGCCGGTCGCGATTCATCGGCCAAAGTGACCCCGGAAGGCACCGCCCCCCGCTCGACGGCATCCGGCTTGCCACTGGAACGGCGTGGAGATTCGCTCGCAGCCGAATCAGTCCGAGGCGGTGGCCCCCAGCCTCGAGACTCTCGCCCTTCATCGGGCTCGGACAATGAGGGCCCCTCGGCTCGGGACGACTCGGCAACAAACGACTCAAGGCGCGCCAAGGCCCCCCGACCACGGGGCAAATCACCACCGCCATCCAGATCTAAAGATGGCCGCGCCCCTGATCGGGATGGTTCCGAGCGCGACGGTTCCAAGCGAGGCGGCTCGGGACGGGGTGGCTCGGCCTTGGGCGGGTCCGAGACGAACGACTCAAGACGGGCCAAGGCTCCCCGACCACGGGGCAAATCACCACCGCCATCCAGATCAAGAGCTGGCGGACGCCGCACCTCCGCCCGCGACGGCTCAAAACGGGGCGGATCGGCGCGAAGAGCGTCCGACCGAAGAGTATCTGAACGAAGGGTGTCCAAGCGAGATGGCTCGGGACGGGGCGGATCGGGACGCGGTGAATCCGAGCGCGACGAATCCATACGGGGCGATTCCGTAACCGGACGCCGGGCGGGAATCGGCGAAACCGGCCCACGCGCCGCCGTCGGGGCTTCTGCCAACCGTTGGGCCAGCGCGTCAGCGGCTTCGATCATGAATTGCAGTTCGTCGCGTAGAGCCTTGCCCCGCTCTAAATTCTTCTGCAAAGCCTCGCCGGTTTCCGCAGCGGTGCGCTTCATCGCCTTGGTTCCGGCTTCGGCCCGAGCGGTCGCTTCGCCGAAACTGCGAATCAGCCCTTCCAGTTCGCTGCGGCTCTCCTGAAGCTCGATCAGCCGGCGATTCAGCGTGACCGCGTAGATGATGGTTGCGATCAGCAGCCCAGCGACCAGCAGATCGAGAATCAGGGCGATGGTTGGAGCCATCAGTGGGATATCTCCTGTTTCGGCAGCTCTTTGTCGATGCGAACGGCGATGTTACCGCCCTTACGCCCCATTCGGCCCTGGAACATTGGCACTTCACCGCACCGCAGCTCGATGACTCCGTCGGCGCTGGCATTCAATAGAATGCGGCTTCCGACTTTCCAATCCAGCACCTCGTGAAGCGACAGCGTCATCTCGTCCAGCACGGCGAGAAGATCGACATCGGTCACCATCAATTCCGAAGCCAAATGGGTTTCCCAAATGGAATCCCGGCCAAATTTTTCACCCATGAACATCTGAAGCAACAGTTCGCGTACCGGCTCCAGGGTAGCATAGGGGATCATCAGTTCCAGGCGACCGCCGCGATCTTCCATATCGACCCGCAGCTTGACCAACACCGCAGCGTTAGCCGGGCGAGCAATGGTGGCAAAACGCGGATTGGTTTCCAGCCGATCAAACCGGAAGGTCACCGGCGACAATGGATCAAAGGAAGCCGATAGATCGCTCAACACAACATGCACCATGCGCTCGACCAAATTCCGCTCGATGGTGGTGTAGGGCCGGCCTTCAATCCGCATGGCGGCAGTCCCACGCCGTCCCCCCAGCAGAACGTCGACGATTGAGTAAATTAGTGCGCTGTCGACCACCAGCAAACCAAAGTTATCCCATTCCTCGGCCTTGAAAACCGACAGCATGGCCGGTAGCGGGATCGAGTTGAGATAATCACCGAAACGCACGCTGGAAATCTGGTCCAAACTCACTTCAACGTTATCAGAGGTAAAATTACGCAAAGAAGTCGACATCATACGAACCAAACGATCAAACACGACCTCAAGCATCGGCAGCCGCTCGTAATTAACGAGCGCACTGTTGACCAAGGCCATAATGCCGGAGTTTTCACCATCCCCTCCGGCTTCCTGATCGAATCCAAGCAGGCTGTCGATTTCGTCTTGATTAAGAACCCGAGTCGAGCCCGTAGCGCCAGCGGCGGACTCCCCCCCCGTGCTCTCTTCGGCCAAGGCCGCCCATTCCGCCGCCAGCCGATCGTCTTCGCTCCCCGCAGCCATGGCCGGACCTCACTGAATCAGCATTTCCTTGAAGAGCACGTCCTTAACCCGCACCGGCTGCGCCGCCGCCACCACCCGCGTCAACAACTCTTCGCGCAACCGATACATGCCGGCTGACCCACGTAAATCTTCCAACCGTAATTCGCGCAAATAGACCTGGAAGTTGTCAATAATACGCGGCATGATCCGATCCAATTCGGCCCGATCAATTTCGCGGGAGATCTGTAGACTGATACTAATTTTCAAAAAAGTCGGTCGACGTCCTGTTGTATTCAAATTAATCAACATATCAGGAACATCATAAAAGATCGGAACCGCGCTTTCCTTCTCTTCCGGCTTTTGCTCCTCCGGCGGCGCCTCGGTCGGCTTCGGAGTCAGAATCCCGCTGAAAAACACACCACCGGCGGCTAGGATCAACAGCAGCAGCGGCAGAATAATAAACAACACCAACTTCTTGCCGCTGAATTTTTTACGCGGCCTGCCTTCGTCGCCCTCATCGGCGATATCGTCGTCCGCCTTACCCGCCATTGCCGCCGCCTCAAAATCTATGAATCATCGGAGCCAGGGCTCACACAGAGCGAACCGACGGCGGACATGTCCGACCGACGAATCCCACCACCCCTCGCTCTCAATAAGCCCGCCTCCGGTTTCCAGCATACCTTAACCCTGGTTTTCTTAACAAGCACCAGCCCCCCGCGCGCGGGGCCGGTGCTTGGGGGGTGGCATGCTGAAAAAGAGGGTTTTTTATTCCCAGACTGTTACCAAACTTGGACCATAACACTGGGCCTTGATGTTGGCTCATCAGGGCCACCCTCAGATGCCGGACGAGCATGCACGGGCGAACCGACCGCCGCCGCAGCCCGATACCGGCGTTGCGTCATTGTTATGGCTCGCCGGTATCACTTGACCAATGAACAACCGCCCTGGTCCAATGGACGGAAAGCGCGATCCGCCGGAATGGTTTCAACCAATTTATAATAATCCCACGGCCCTTTGGACTCCTCCGGCTTCTTGACCTGATACAGGTACAAAGAATGTAAAGCCCGACCATCGATCCGAATTGATCCCTGGCCAAACAGAGGATCATCGGTGGGCAGCGCCTTCATCTTTGCAACAACTTTGCTGCCGTCGCTTTTATCCTGGAGAGCCACCACGGCCTTCAAATAATGGAGCACCGACGCATAGACTCCAGCATGAACCATGGTCGGATGAATGCCGTGATTCGCCTCGGCAAAGCGCGTCGCAAAGGCGCGAGTCCGGTCGTCTTTGTCCCAGTAAAACGCGGCGGTGAACTGTAATCCTTGAGCCGCATGGAGACCCAATGCATGAATGTCGGTGATAAACACCAACATCCCAACCAACCGCTGCCCCCCCTCGACGATACCGAACTCGGCGGCTTGCTTGACGGCGTTGGACACGTCACCGCCGGCCATGGCCAGTCCGACGACATTGGCATCCGAGGTCTGAGCCTGGACCAGAAACGACGAGAAATCCGGGGTATTGAGCGGAAACGTCACGTCGCCCAACACCCGCCCCCCGGTAGCCGTCACCACCGCGCTGGTGTCATGTTCTAGATCACGACCAAATTTATAATCCGCCGTCAAAAAGAACCAGCTCTTACCGCCGGAAGCAACCACCGCATTAGCCGTACCATTGGCCAGCGCCCAAGTATCATAGGTCCAATGGACAGTGTTCGGAGAGCAGGATTTGCCGGTCAGGTCCGAGGATCCGGCTCCGGAAACCATCAAAACCTTGTTCTTGTCCCGCGCAACTTGGTTAACTGCCAATGCCACCCCTGAATTGGGAATGTCGACAATCAAATCAACGCCGTCCTGATCGTACCATTTTTGAGCAATCGC
This sequence comes from uncultured Rhodospirillales bacterium, assembly GCA_903920145.1. Classification (GTDB taxonomy): domain Bacteria; phylum Pseudomonadota; class Alphaproteobacteria; order Azospirillales; family Azospirillaceae; genus BOG-933. Next base: position 53,771 of record CAIXKV010000184.1, on the reverse strand, counting down.
AACGCCAATATCAGGCTTATTTTGATGGTCGGCGGAGACCAATTCGACCTTTAATCCCTTGGCCTCGGCCCCGAAATCCTCGATCGCCATCCGGGCTGCCAGGACCGAACCAGCGCCGGCCAGCTCCGAATAAAGGCCGGACAGATCCGTCAAGACACCGATCTTGACCGTCTGATCGGCCAGTGCCGAACCAACCGAACCCAAGGTCAACGCCACTGCCAGCGTTAATCCCAACCCTTTCCTCATCCCATGCCCTTTCTCTGGTTATTTCTTGCCCGCAGAATGCGAATGGATCTGCGAAACGATCACCAAGTGGCTTATTTCAGCCCTCTTTTTTGCCGGGGAGCCACCGCATGTTATAGCGATGATGGCCTCGCTTCGCTTACTATCCAATGGATACTGTATTTTTTTATCGCTTTGCACTAAATTCCGTTTACGGTCGAACTGTCGGCATGGAAGCGGGATCAGGAACCATGAATATCGCTACAAGGATCGGCGTTGCCGCCGGAATTCCCGTCCTGAATGGCGCAATCCTGGTTGTCTGCGCCTACGTTGGCATCAGTGTGCTTAATTCCAGCGCCGAGCGGGCGCTTCGGGCCGACCATGCGGCACTTTCAGCGCAATCGGCCTTCTTGGCCGAGGCCGAGTTCCGGGCCAACAGCGAGTCCAAAGTCGCCGACCGTGTTGATGGCAACCTTAAAGCGGCCATCGCCGAAACAACGGCTGTGGCAGCACGGGACATTCAGCAAGGACTCGAAGAGCACCAAGCGGCTTTTGCTGAGTATCGCCGCATGGAAGCCGTCCGAATTGATCTAGCCACCCGCGCCAAACACGCCACCAGCGACCTGTCCGCCGCCATTCAAGAGGCCAGCCGACAGCAAATCGAACAACGCAGCGCCCTCGAATCCCGGCTGGCTCAGACTGACACCGAAATGAGAAACAGCCTGGCCGCCAGTGAAACCAGCGCAGCGGTGGCCAAGGCCATGCTCAACGCGCGCTTGGCCCAAACTGTTTACGGCTTCACCCAAGAAGCCACCCAGGCTAACACCGCCCGAGCCTACACAACATTAATGGCGCGCCAAGGGGCTAAACTGGCGGCAATGACCGGAACGGCGGGCGCCGATCCAGAATTGCCCCCCATGATCCTCGATTATCAACAGGCGCTCCTGTCTTTGATCGAAGCTTTGGGCAAACCCGCCGACTCCAACACTGCCGAAGCCCGGACGCGCGTTGAGGACAGTTTTAAGAGGCTCTCGGTTCGGGTTTTTAACGTCGCCAACGCCGCCGCCGCCGATTACGAAAGCGCCGTCGGAGCCGCCAACGACGCCCGGACCACACTGTTCGAAGCCACCCACGCGGAAGACGCCATGCGCGAGATTCTGCGTCAGTTGGCGGTGATCCAGATCACCGAGACCGATTACGTTGGCTCCCGAGGCGCCCATGGTTCGGGCGAAACCATCCTGGCTGCCGCCGCCGCCATCGATGACCAACTCAACCAATTGATGACCTTGCCCGAACGGGTTCGCGCGCCAGCCGTGGTTGCCAGCATGCGGACCGCTCTCAAGCAGTTCACTGACGCCTTTCCACGGATCGTCGACATCACGCGCCAGCAAGCCGAAATCTCCGCCGCGAATCAGCGGGAGAGCGCCGCCTTGCTGACCCAAACCACCGACCTTCAGCGCCAGCTTGACCAGCGGCGAACCGAGATGCGGAACACCACCACTCTTATTCTGGTGTTCGGCGGAACGTTGGCTTTGGCCCTGGCTAGCCTGTTTGGCTTCTTCCAGGCCCGCTCGATCATCCGCGCCTTGCGCAGCATCACGGGCGTAATGGATCGGTTGGCCCATGGCGATCTGAACGCAGCGATACCCGACCGGACACACACGGGCGAGATCGGGGAAATGGTCCAGGCGGTGGAGGTGTTCAAGGACGAGATGATCCGGGGGCGCTCATTAGAGGCCGAAGCCCGAGAGGCCGAACAGCGCGCCGCCGCACAACGCCAGGAGGCACTGGCCACCGTGGCCCACGACTTCAACGCGGCTTTCGGCAAGGCGCTGACCTCGGTCGGCGCGAATAGCCAGCAAATCCGAGATGCCGCCCTCGGTCTCTGGACCACCGCCGCCCATGTCGGGCACCAGGCCGCCCAATCGTCGTCCATGGCCCGCCGCGCCGCCGAAGTGGTGGGCGTGGTCACTGACGTTTCACAACGCCTGTCAACCTCTATCGGAGAGATTGGCGACCGGGTAGCCGCCTCGGGCACTGCCATCAAGCGCGCCGCCGACCGGGCCGAAACCAGCGATGTGGCGGTTCAGGCCCTCACCGAAAGCTCCCGCCGGATCGGCGAAATCGTTAAACTGATCAGCGGGATCGCCAGCCAGACCAATTTGCTGGCGCTGAATGCCACCATCGAGGCCGCGCGGGCTGGTGAGGCTGGCAAGGGCTTTGCCGTGGTGGCGGGCGAGGTCAAAAGCCTTGCCAATCAAACGGCCAAGGCCACCGAAGACATCGGCAATCAGATTTTAGCCATCCAGGGCGCCACCGATGATGTGGTGGGCGCCATCGGTTCGATCCGCGAAACCATCGGCGAGGTTGAAACCCTCTCCATCCAGGTTGCGGCGTCGGTGTCCGACCAGCTCGGCCATACACGAGAGATCGTGGCTGCCGTCGGCGACGCTTCAGCCACCTCCCGCGAAGTGGCCGACAGCGTTGACGTTATGGCCGGGTCTGCCGAAAACACTGGATGCTCGGCCATGGAGATGATGGCCTCGGCGGGTCGGTTGGCTGAAGAATTCACCGCCCTCCAAAGCGAAGCCGAGCATTTCTTGGCCTCAATCCGGGCATGACCGGAACGGCTTAAGCCTATAGAGGAGCAGCAACCTTTCTGAGCCTCAACACCTCCGCAGCCACAGCCGGATTGGCCGCAAAGAGGACTCCTTGGGGGACCACCGACCAATCCGGCGCGCTGCCATTCAACGCCACCGCCACCCCGCCGGCTTCCGCCACCGCCACCGCCGCCGCCGCAAAATCCCAAACCTTCGCGCCCTGGCAATTCAGATAGACACTGGCATGACCAGCCAGCATCTCGATGGCGGCACCAACGGCGGTCCCCAATGCCCGCAAGGTCAACGACTGGCGAGCCAAACGGTCCAGCCAAACCACCGCATCCGCATCCAAAAACCGATTAAATTCCACCAAGGCCACACTGTCCGCCACGCTCAGGCCGGGATTTAAATGCACGCGGCCTCCATTCCGCCACGCTCCGCCACCGCGCCACGCCGCCACCGTCTCGCCCCGGATCGGTTGATGCAGCACGCCAGCCACCGGCTGCCCGCCTTCGACCAAGGCCAAAGTGACCCCCCAATCGGACAACCCGCAGGCGTAAATCGCCGTACCATCCAATTCGTCGGCAACCAAATAACGGGATGGCAAGACCACCGGATTTTCCTGTTCCTCCAGAACCATCGGCACGCCGGGAAAGCGCCGGGATAATTCAGCAACCATCATCTCGTGAGACCGTTCGTCGGCTGCCGTCACCACCTGCGCCGGCCCCTTGAGCCGCACCCCCAGCGCCCCATCTTGCATCTCCAGCAGCACCGACCCCACGGCCCAAGCCACGTCGGTCAACTGCCGAGTCACATCCTCAAGGTTGGTCATTCGAATGACACCGGCGAGCCCTGACACTGACACATCGCCGGTATCGGGCCGCGACGGCGGCCCCGCGTCCTCGTGGACGCGAAGCCAAGGGCGCGGATGCGCCCGCCCGGCGTCTGAGGGCAGCCTTGATGAGTCACCATCAAGGTTCGATTATGATACTGGCGAGCCACAACAATGCCTCATCCCCGGTCGTTGGCCAACGACCGGCTGGGTTTCAATATGGGGACTTGTCAACATACAGGGAGTTGCCGGCGGAATCGGAACACGCTCTCGCGCCTCATCGTTTCGTGCCGCCATGGTCTCTGAGATATTCACCCAACCGGGCATCACTGTTAACGACGTGATCCGTGAACCAATGATCCATGAACCCAATGGCGTTCAATAACATTGGAGACGTTAGCAGGTCGATTCCATCAAGCAAAGTGTCAAGTTGATCAATTAACTTCCGGTGCTCGAGCAGGTGACTAGCCCGATGAGGATAGCCATGGGTGCGCATTAGTTCATCTTCATGGGTGAAGTGTGCCGCAACCTGATCGGCCAGAGTGAAAAGCGTATTTTCGATTGTTTCTTTTGTTTGGCCATTTCTGACTTGATCATAGAGTTGATTGATCATAGAGACCAAGTCCCTATGTTCTTGATCGATTGCCTCAAAGCCGACCAGTAGGCCATCCTGCCACTCAATGAGCATGTCCAGCATTCCCCGATAAAAGCGCGCATGACATAACGTGGGTTATGGCTATAGGGAATGTCGAGAAGGCAGGGTGCGACAGTCAGTCGCGATCCCGTGCCGAGAGGGCGACGGCAGACCGCGAAGGCGGGCGGGGCACCCGCGCTTCCAAGACGATCTTTCTGACCTTATTCAAAGCCCCTATGGCTATTCCCCCCATAGACGCAAGGAAGGCCCCGCGTCTATGGGGCCTTTAGGGACTCAGAACCCCAGAAAAAAGCCAGGATCATCACGGTCCTGGCGAGGGTCAGGGGGCATTCGTCATACGCACGACTATAAAAATCTACTCCTGGTCTCCGTCCGCCTCCATCTCTTCCGCAAGGTCGGCGCTGAGTTCAGCGAATAATTGGACATCCGCCGGGATGCCTTGCTGTTCACAAATTCTGACGAAGACTCGATAGGCATAAAGGATCGCTACATCGAACACAGCCTCGTCGGCTTCTTCGCTATCGCGATCACTGATCTTATTTTCTTGAAACGTTTCCTCAATGTCCTGCTCTGCGGCTTCCAGCACCGCTTCCATGGCGCGTTTGCGGACGTTCGACATGGTTTTTGTTCCCTGCTTTATCGGTTGGCCGGCTGGCCGAGATCGGCACCATAGCCGCTTTTTTCATCGGCGAACACCTCATCCCGATACTGATGTTCACCCCGAGGGTGTCGAACGGCTCGAAAGGTCGTCAAGCAGAGCGACCGTGTCATCGCTCATCTCGGCGATGATCACCCGGAACTCCGTGATAGCGCGAATCAGAAGATGGCGGCGGGCGGTGTGGTCTGGAACTCGGCGGGTTACAGTGCCGACGACTTTGAGAAAATAACGAATTGAGCCGAAGGCAATGGTTGCGATGCCACCATGACCTTCGGGATTCTCTGCGGCCAGGGGCGCCAGATGGTGCCAGAGTTTGAAAAGGTCGAGGGCTTCGATTGCCGCCGCTGCTGCCAAAGCGGCGTCGAGTTCGGCGAAAAATCGTCGGACATCGGCTTGAGCCGGTGCGAAAGAATAGTCTTCGAGAAAAGCACCGGCCTCATAGGCCGGATGTGCGGCGGCGATTTCAGCCCGGATGCGTGAGCGATCAGGCAGCGAACGGCCAAGTCGGACGCTGCGGGGGGCTTGGGGCTTGGCGCCGATGATTCGGGCGCCATCGCTGCAATTAAAGACCCGCAACCCGGCAGAGCTGATGAAGGCTTGGTGCCTCAATCGCGACCAGTTGAAGAGTGGATCGGTCACGACGGTTCCGCCAAAATTGCCGGGTACGCTCAGATCGTAGCGAAGCGCCTGTTCGCGTTGGCGCAGGTCATCGTGAATCTCGTAAACGCTGCCGCCGGCGTGCTTGCGGTCTGCCGAACGAGAGCCGCAGTCCAGGCCGAACATATAAAGGGTTTGGAACCCCAGAGCCGCGACCAGGCGCACGGCCAGATTGCCGACGATGGGTGCCGCGAAGCCTATTTCCTGGTCAGCCGTGGCCAACAGCCGGGTTGAAATCGACATTTCCCGGAAACAGAAAAAGCTTTGCTCGAACAGCGGCGGGACGCGTGGGTCCACTGTGATCGAAGACAGCAAAGCGATTCCAGCGAGGCCATGATCCTTGGCAGCGATGGCTGCAAGCAGGCGGTAGCGGTCATCGCTGTTTTCACTTTCACAGTGAAAGTCGGGAATGATGCCGTGGCGAAGACAGACTTCTAAGGCCGTGCCACAGGAAAACACGATCGCGCTGTTTCGAATCCGTTTGATGTCGCCAATCGCACCGTCCAGGGATGGCCCCGAGCCGATAACCAGGGCGGGCTCCCGGCGACGCGGTTTGGGGTGCGTGTCCAACAAATGAAAAGCGCATCGTGTCAGATTGGCGACGGCGTTGGTGATCATCAACCGCTCGTCTTCGTAAAAGCCTCGCCCCTGAAACGCCAGTCGAGCCGCTTCGGGCAGCCGGCGGGCGGTCTCATCCAGGATGGGATTGGCATAATGCCGGTAGAAATACGCCCCTTCTAAATAGGGAACCCCGATCATGCCGAAGGTTTGACGCAGGGCGGTCAGGATGGCTTCAGCATCACGCCCCAGAAACAGCCGAACAACGCCACCGTCACGTTCAATCCTATCCAGCAGCTCTGACCATTCGATGGCGGCCAGGGATTGGCGCAGGAACTCGGCTTCACTTTCCACCACCAGAACATGGCGGGCCTGGGTGCGCGCCACCACGGGCGCCAAGTGGTGGCCCAAGCCAACGCCCAACACCACCAGCATGCCGTTTTGGGGGTCGGGAGCGGTTGAGAAGCCGGTGGGTGAAAGGCCCAGGCGTCGGCTTTCGGTTCGAAGCGCCTCCAGGATCCTCCGCTCGACCATACCGGCGGTGGGGTTGGCGGCGCCAAAGTCGGGCAGGAAACGCTCTGGACGGGCCATAAAGTCATTGACCTGCCGGAGCGCAAAGGATCGCCCATCGGTTCGGTAAAAACGTCTGTCGCCTAAACCGAAATCAACCACCTCTCCGTCATCCAGGATAGGCGTGACCAGCGAGGAAGCGGCCAATGACGGTGCCAGATCAGGAAAACGAGCCACGAGGGCCGCTCGAGACCGTTCTCGTCGGGCGGCGAGGGCGTCGGGTGCGGGGTCCGCCGTTGCCACGGAGTCCGGGCTCCTTTGGTCTTTTTGTCCTGGTGGGGCGATAGAGCCCTATCGGCGCAAGGATAAGGCCTTTCGTGGGCTCTGCCCACGGGTGAGGGCGGAGCCTTGCGAAAACCGGCGCCTATGGGGCAAATAGTACTACTCTGGCGTCACGTCTGGCGTCAAAAGAGCTTCAGCCGCCTCTTCAATGGTGCGATAGGCCAAATCAAGCTGTTCATCAGTGATACACAAGGGCGGAAGCAGGTAAATCGTCGGACCCAAAGGCCGAATCAGCAAGCCACGGTCGAGGAAAAACGCCTTGAGCCGAGGAACGATGGCAGCGCTGTAGCCGACTTCTTCGGTGTCCAAATCAACAGCGGCGATGGTGCCAAGAACCCGAGGACGGCGCAAGGACGGGTGGTCGTGCAGGCTTTGGATCCAGGCCCGATGGCGCCGCTCGATGGCTTTGATGCGGGGAGCGGTTTCCGGCGCTTCCAGCAGGTCCAACGACGCCAGAGCCGCCGCACAGCCCAGCGGGTTGGCGGTGAAGGAATGGCCATGAGCGAAGGCGCGGTCAAAGCCACCGCCAAGAAAGGCTTGGTATAGTTCATCCCGGCATACGGTGGCGGAAAGCGGCAGAAAACCGCCAGTGAGGCCCTTGGACAAACAGATCAGATCGGGAGTGACCCCAGCTCGCTGACAGGCAAACAGCTCGCCAGTACGGCCAAAGCCTGTCATCACCTCGTCAAAGATCAGCAAGACCCCCGCCCGGCGCAGGCGCAACACCAAATCTTGCAAAAAGCTGGGTCGGCACATCCGCATACCGCCGGCTCCTTGCACCAGCGGTTCCATGATGAGCGCCGCTGTGTCCTCGCCATGATGTTCAAGCCAGCGGTCCAACATGTCGAGACTGGCGGCTTCTTTGGCTGCGACTTGATCATCGCCAAGCCATGTGGTTGGGAATGGCAGTAGAGTGACCGGGAAGAGCAGGTCGTGAAACGGGTGATAAAAACCCGAGCCCTGACCCGCAGCCATGGCGCCAAAGGTGTCGCCGTGATAGCCGCCTTCGAAGGCCAGGAAACGAGTGCGATGGATTTGACCGCGATTGCGCCAGTATTGATAAGCAATCTTCAGGGCAACTTCGACGCTGGTCGATCCGTCATCCGAGAAAAAGACCCGATCAAGTCCCTCGGGAAGCACAGCCGCCAGCCGCGCGGCCAGTTGGGTCGCGGGTGCATGGGTAAAATCGGCGAAGATGACCTGTTCCAGTCGTCCCGCCTGTTCGGCAATGGCTCGGGCAATGGTGGGCTCGGCATGGCCATGCAGAGTTACCCACCACGAAGAAATCAGGTCGATGATTTCACGGCCATCGGTCAAAAATAGGCTGGCTCCCCGTCCGCTGGCCACAGGAAGCGGCGGCGGTGCGGTTTGAGCCTGGGTGAAAGGGTGCCAGAGATGACGACGGTCCAGGGCAACCAGCGCCTCGGTGGACAGCGGCTCGGCAGATGGCAGCGGCAAAGGAGAGGGGGGCGTGTCGGTCATGGTAGTACCGACGTTAAAGCGGGAATCCGCTCTGTGGCAAGATGGCTGATGGCATCGCTATCCACCAAATCCAACCAGGGCAGTTCAGCCAGCACTGGAACCCCACCCAATCGTTGGATGGCCAAGCGATTTCCGGGGTTGGGCGGACCGCTGAGAATCACCCCGGCAATGGGCAATTGGCGTCCGCGCAGGGCCGCCAAAGTCAGAAGCGTGTGATTGATCGTGCCGAGTCCGCTCCGCGCCACCACCACCACGGGTAACCCCAGGCGGGCGATCAAGTCGATCATCAGGGTGGTTTCCGACAACGGAACCAGGACACCGCCGGCGCCCTCGACCACCAGCGGCGACGCCATGGCGGGCAGGGTAAAGTCGTCGAGGGTGATCGTAACCTGTTCCAGCGCCGCCGCTGCCTGGGGGGAAAGCGGCGTTTGGAGGGCATGCCGAGGGGCCTGGACGCGATCGGGGGAGAGAGCCGCCAAGGTCGTTACGGTTGCGGTGTCATCGGGCTCGGAAGCCAAACCTGTCTGAACTGGCTTCCAATAGCCGGCATTCCAAGCTCGTACCAGACAGGCTGAAACCAAGGTCTTGCCAATTCCCGTGTCGGTTCCGGTGACAAAGACGCCCTGAATCTCTGTGGCTTTTGAGGTCATGAGCAGCCCGCGTCCTTTTGAAAACAGCCATAGGCAATTTGGTAGGTGACGGTGAAGCCATCGGGTTGATTGACACGCCGCAAGACTTGACGCAACGCTCCGGGAGACAGGGGGCGACGGTTCGCTGCTGCTACACGGGCGCCGATCCGGCGTAGCCCATCCAGAAAGGCATGGCCATCGGGATAGGTGCAGGGACTCGGCTCGATGAGAATCCGTCCGCGTCCATTGGGGGGCCACAGAGCGCCCAAATGTTCGGCACTTGGATAGCTGGCCACTCCGGCTCCCAATCCCAGCGCGCTGTGGGCGTTTTGCCATTCGATCAGACTGCCAGCGGCCAGAGTGGCAAAAACCACGTATCCACCCGGTCGCAGCAACTCGACCCAGCCCGCAAGGGCATCGCCAGGGCTGTCGAACCACTGTAACGCCAGACTGCTACAGATCAGGTCAAAGCCCTCACCGTCGCCGTCTGGGCGAAGGCAGGGCCTTTCGCCGTCCATCGCCAGGAAGCGGGCCTGCGGCGACATTGCGTCCAACCGTCGACGGCATCGTGCCACCATCAGCGGCGACAGGTCGGTGATGGTGGCGCGGGCGGCGGGGCGGTCAGTCAGGAGGTGATGGCTTAGAAAGCCAGTCCCGCAGCCGATTTCAAGGAGGCGGGGCACGGCAGCCAGAGGAAGGGCAGCGATATCCTGCGCCAAACGTGCTGCAACCAAGCGTTGTAAATGGGCATCGGCATCATAGGTTTCGGCCGCGCCTCCAAAGGCGGAGGAGACCACCGTTTTGCGCGTGGCGGAGGCCATCGTCGGAAGGGTGATCATCACCAGGGCTATATCCGGCAGATCAGGATCAAGGACAGGTATCCAAGTAGAGAACTAGGAGGTCATCATATTTTTTGATATGGGTTTCAAGGGTCTTTTTGAGCGTCAGCCAAAGTTCTGTTGGGGATTCTTGGCATTCTTGGCTCAAAGATGAAATCGATGATGAGATTAATGTGATAATATAATCATGACTATTTTTATGTTTTGAGCAATCTGGATATTTTTGTTCCTTCATGATTGATTCTTCATGGTCAAAATGACTGGCCAAAATCGACCGTAAGATCATTAAAGAATTAGAAATCGCCGGTAGATTGATTGGGTCATCAATCAACCGTTTGGTTAACTCATCGCCAATGGCATCTATGAAATTATGATCCTCTCGATTGATTGAAAGATAGGCATGAGCCTTGGTCATAGCCGAACTCCCGATGATAAATATAGTAGATTTGTTCTAGTCTTTGGTAGCGCGCGCCGCCAAGGAGGGGCGTGTGCTATCGAAGACACCCAAAATATGAGGCAAAACCAGCCACAAGCCACCCCAGACGCACTGTTCTCGTATCCAAGCACAGGAAAGTTACAAAAAGATAAAAAGGTTAATCTCTAATGATCTGCTACCCCTTGTTTTCCTTGACCTTGCAGGGAATAAAGAATGAGAAATGAGAGCCAACGCCTGGAGTTGATTTGACATTAATTTTACCACCTAAAAGTGTTACTAATCGTTTAGAGATTGATAATCCCAATCCAGAGCCACCAAATCGCCTTGTGAGTGAACCGTCTTCTTGCTCAAAGACCTCAAATATTCTGTCGATATTTTCTGGTTTTATACCAATGCCAGTATCTTCCACATAAAAAATAATTAATTTATTTACTACTTTTTCAGGCGACTCGTCACTGTATCCAACCGTTATCAGAACGGATCCTGAATTTGTAAATTTAACAGCATTACCAATTAGGTTTATTAAAATTTGCTTTAATAGACCAGAATCGCTATATATTTGCAATGGAAGTTCTGGATCAATTATTGTTGATAATGCGATCTTTTTGCTAGAAGCCTGGGCTTCGAACATTGATACAACAGCGTAAATAAGTTCAGATAAGACAAAATTTTCTTCATAAATCGTCGTCTGTCCAGCTTCAATTTTTGATAGGTCCAGCATGTTGCGTATTAGTTGGAGTAAGCTATTTCCAGCTTCTTTTATAATATTCATTTGATTGCGTCTATTATCGTCTTTCTCCGTCATGAGGAGTAATTCGTTAAATCCGATGATGGCATTCATCGGAGTCCGTAGTTCATGACTCATGGTCGCAAGAAAGATATTTTTCGTGCGACTGGCTTGTTCTGCGATCTGCTTGGCAGCAGTGAGATTGGCGGTTTCTTGTTCGAGAGTGGTTTGGCTGCGGCGCAAAGCCTCCTGTTCCAAGGCCGGGGCCATATCGGTCACCAGCACCGAATAGGATGCCCTGCCGCCTGGTTCAAGAGGCATCAGGACCACATGAAGTTTGGCTTTATCCATGGCTTCGGACGGAAACCGCCAGACAACATGCTCCTTTTGACGGCAAGAGCCATGAATTCGCTTGGTCAATAAGGCTGGGTCAGGGGGCGGGAGGTGTTGGAGTAGGGAAGACCCCATTAAATCTTTTAAAGAAAGGCCAAGCATGGTGGCCAGACGGCGATTGGCATAAAGGATCGTGCCATTGGCCGCTAAAATTGCCGCGCCTTGGTCTATATGCTCAATGATTAGATGGTAGGCCTCAGCGTCATGAGTGAGAGACTCGCAAAGGCCGTTATGTTCGGCACCCAGACTCTCAGTGACTCTCGCTTGATCGTAAGACATACCGCTATTCAATCTTTAATCTGATGACTGATGACACATCCTTGTCGCCAATTCCACAGCCTTTCAATCCTACAGACTGAAGGCACCCGCCCGCCATCGTGAGATGACGAGCGGTGCTTTGGTCTTGAAATCAAGAATGGTTAATTTTAGCACAGCTCCAGTGGCGCAACCAATGATTTATTCTTCAGCCTTATGCAAGGCCGGGAGCGTGCCCGTCGGTAGCTTCGCGCGTCGGGTCAGAGCCCGGATCACCACGAAGAACACCGGCGTTAGGATCAGGCCGAACAGAGTCACCCCCAACATGCCCGAGAAGACGGCGGTGCCCAGGGATTGACGCATCTCGGCACCAGGGCCGGTGGCCAGGACCAATGGCAGCACCCCTAGGACAAACGCCAAGGCGGTCATGAGGATCGGGCGGAGGCGGGTTCGGCAGGCTTGGACCACCGAGGCTATGGTGTCGTGGCCATCGAGTTCATTTTGTCGGGCGAATTCGACAATCAGAATGGCGTTCTTAGCCGCCAAACCGACCAGAACCACCAATCCGACTTGAACCAGAATGTTGTTATCAAGACCACGGCTCAACACGCCGATCATGGCCGACAACACGCTCATAGGAACGATCAGGATGATCGAAAGCGGCAAGGCCCAGCTTTCATATTGAGCCGCCAGGACCAAGAACACGAATAACACTGAAAGACCAAAAATCGCTCCGGCACTGTCGGCGGCGGATTTCTGTTGAAAGGCCAAGTCGGTCCATTCAATGGACATGCCCGGCGGCAGCGTCTCGGCAGCCAGTTTTTCCATCAGGGTTAGGGCCTGTTCAGACGAGACGCCAGGGGCGGCGTTGCCTTGGACCGGAACCGCCGTGAACATGTTGTAGCGTTGGACCAGATCGGGGCCGGTGACATTGACAATGGTGACCAGCGTTCCCAATGGCACCAACGCCCCGGTGGCGCTGCGAACCTTTAACCGCGAGATGGTTTCAGGGTCAACGCGGAAGTTTTCATCGGCCTGTGCTCGGACCTGATAAATCCGGCCATACGCATTAAAGTCATTTACATACGAGGAGCCTAAATTAACCTGAAGGGCATCAAAGATGTTTGAGATCGGAACATTTAACATCTCGGCCTTAACCCGGTCTATGTCGAGATAAAGCTGCGGTGTATTGGCGCTGAAGGTCGTGTAGACTCCCGCCAGTCCCGGCGTTGTGCGGGCTTGCGCCACCAAATGATTGGCGGCTGCGACCAGATCGGTAATGGGGCCGCCCGTATGGTCTTCAACCTCGAGCTTAAAGCCGCCAGCACTGCCAATGCCACGAACCGGCGGCGGTGGGACTGCGATGATAAAGGCATCCTGAATCACCTGGAGACGCCCGATCAGGTCTGAAATAATATGCCCGGCGCTTTGGCCTGCCGCCAATCGATCATCAAACGGCGCGAATTTGGCAAAAACCACGCCTGCGTTGGAAGCGTTGGTAAAGGTGGCTCCGGAAAAGCCGGCAAATGCCACTGCGTCGGTGACGCCCGGCGTATGGGCGATGATCTCTGAAGCTCGTTGCGTTACGGCATCGGTTCGGTTGAGCGACGCGCCATCGGGCAATTGAATCACCACGATACAATAGCCCTGGTCGAGAGTTGGGATAAAGCCGCGCGGTACGGTTTGGACCAGATGGACCGTGGCCACTAGGAGCCCTCCGAAAATGGCCAGCATCACGACTCTGCGTCGGACGATGACATTGACAAGACGGCTATAGCGAGACCCGATCCGATCAAAGGTACGATTGAAGCCATGGCCGAACCGCCACAACAAGCGGCTGATCAGGGATTGGGGCGGATGGCTGCTATGGGGCTTGAGCAGCAGCGCGCACAGGGCTGGAGACAGGGTGAGCGAGTTGAATGCCGAGATCAAGGTTGCCGAAGCAATGGTCAGGGCAAATTGTCGGTAGAATTGGCCGGATATGCCGGGAATGAACGCGGTGGGCAGAAACACCGCCATCAGCACCAAGGCAATGGCGATAACGGCAGTTCCCACTTCGTCCATGGTTTCGTGGGCGGCATCTCTGGGCGAGAGGCCAGCGGCAATGTTGCGCTCGACATTTTCTACGACGACGATGGCGTCATCCACCACGATCCCCACCGCCAGCACGAGGCCGAATAGGGTCAAGGTATTGAGCGAAAAGCCAAATGACCCCATGATGGCGCAGGTACCGATCAAAGAGACTGGAATCGAGATGATCGGGATAATCGAGGCGCGCCAACTGTGCAAAAAGGCGATGATGACCAGCACCACCAGCGCCACCGCCTTGAAGATGGTGTCTTCGACCGCGCTGACCGAAGCTGCGATGAATTCGGTCGGATTGTAGACGATCCGGTACGCCAGCCCGGCGGGAAAGTCGGCTTTCAGCCGGTCCATGGTCCGAATGACGTCACGGGCCCCTTCGAGGGCATTGCTGCCCGGTCGCTGGTAAATGGCCAGCGCCACCGCTGGTTTGCCGTCAAGATAGCTGTTGGTGACATACTCCTTAGCGCCCATCTCAACCCGTGCCACGTCACCCACCCGGATCAACCGGCCGTCCTGCCCAGACTTGACGATGACCTGGCGGAACTGTTCCGGGTCCGCCAGGCGGCCTTGGGTGGTGATATCCAACTGGAAGGCGGTGTTGGAGGCTGCGGGCATCTGGCCGAGGCTGCCGCCGCTGACCTGCACATTCTGCTCCCGCAGTGCCGACACCACGTCACTGGAAGCCAGCCCGTAGGCGGCGAGCTTGTCCGGGTCCAGCCATACCCGCAAAGAGAACTCGCGGGCTCCGAAGACCGTGAGATCACCCACGCCGTCAAGCCGCATCAGCACGTCGCGGACCCGCACCAAGGCGTAGTTGGAGATATAGAGCTGGTCGTAAGTATCGTCCGGCGACAACATATGCACGACCATCATCAGGTCGGGCGAGCTTTTGCGCGTGGTAATGCCCAACCGGCGCACGTCGTCGGGAAGCTTGGGCTCGGCCACCGCCACCCGATTCTGGACCAACACTTGGGCCATATCCAGGTTGGTGCCAACCCGGAATGTGATGGTGATGGTGATGGAGCCGTCGCCTGCCGCATACGAGGACATGTAAAGCATGTTCTCGACGCCGTTGATTTCCTGTTCCAGTGGCGTGGCCACCGTGGCCGCAGCGGTCTCGGCGGTGGCGCCGGGATAGCTGGCGCGCACCACAATGGTCGGCGGTGCGATATCCGCATATTGGGCAATGGGCAGCCCGACCAGGGTGATCGCGCCCACCAGCAGAACCACCAGGGACAAAACCGAGGCGAAGATTGGGCGATCAATGAAGAAATGGGATAACTTCACGGGGGTAGCCTCTGCGCGATCGGCTTTGAGTCAAAAGAGATGGCCGCAAGGGGGACGCCAGCGCCAGGGAGGGCGCTGGCCGTCGATCCCTAGCGTGAGGGCGGAAGCGTTGTAACCTGGGGGGTGACTTTGCCGCCCGGTCGAGCCCGCTGGATGCCGGCGATGACGACCAATTCATCGCCGGTCAGGCCTTGGCGGACAACCCGATACCCGTCGATTCGGGGGCCAAGGACAACAGCTCGGGATGACGCCGTTCCATCCGGGGCAATGAGCGTGACGGTGCGGCGGTCAAGGTCTGCCGCAATGGCCTCATCGGGAATCAAAATGGTAACGCCATGACTGGGGCGTGGCACCCGGATGCGTCCGAATAGTCCTGGCAACAGCAGTCGGCTCGGATTGTCCAGAACCGCTCGGGCGCGCAAAGTGCCGGTGGCCTGATCGATCCGGTTATCCACGAAGTCCAATCGGCCCCGGTGTTTGGCTTGGGCCTCGTCGGCCAGAGCGACTTCAACTTCGGTGCCTAATGGAATCACCGTCAGTTGGCTGGTATCGTCAACCGCGCGGGCTTGGTTGAGAAAGGATTTTTCGTCGATGTCGAAGTAGAAGTCGATGGGATCAAGCGCCACGATGCTGGTCAGCAAGGTGGTGTTGGCGTCGATCAGATTGCCTTCGGTCACCAGCTTCCGACCGATCCGGCCCGAAATTGGGGCTCGGATTTCGGTGAATCCCAGATTAAGTTTAGCCGTTTCCACCGCCGCTTTGGCTCCGACAATATCTGCCTGAGCCTGAAGGAATTGTTGGCGGGCTTGGTCGAGGGTTCTGCCAGCGGCGGCTCCGGTTCGACTTAACTGATCGGCGCGCTCCAACTCCAGTTTGGCGAAGTCCAGCCGGGTCTGGATCGAGGCCACCGCCGCCACCGCCGCATCCAGGGTTGCCCGGAAGGGCCGCTGATCGATCACAAACAGCAGGTCGCCTTCCTTGACTTCGGCGCCATCCTTGAAATGGACCTGGTCCAGGCTGCCCCCAACCCGCGCGCGGATCTCCACCGAAGCCACGGCGTCAAAGCGACCCGTGAATTCATCAAACTCCTGCACCGTCTTTGTTACCGGCTTGGCCACGGTGACGGGCGGTGGTGGTGGCGCCGAGGGCACTCCACTTGTTTGTTGGGGCTGGTCGTGACAGCCACCAAGCCCCAGCAGGGCGACGATGGCGACAAGGCCTAGGGCCAAAGGCGAAGACAGAGACGCAGGAGCAGGGGCGGGCATGGGGCGTGGCGCGTAATGATAAGGACGGCGGGAACAACCCCCTAGCCCCCGTTTTCCAGCGGACGGCACGGCGGGCTGAAGATAAGCCTAAGAGGCTAACCGGGGATAGTCGGTTGGTGACGAGCTGTCAATTTGCCGGCGATGTTAGCGACTGGGAGGCAGGCATGCGCGGCAGCATCTTGATTTATAGAGGTCTGGAAACACGCTCAACGATCAAGGGCCAGAGGCTGCGCGTCGTCGCCGATCGGCAGAGCTTTCAGGAAAGTGCGAATGTGCCCGGCACACCATGTGGGGGCGGTTAGAGGCAGAAGGTGCCCGCCTCCCTCGCAGCGGATTGATGTCACCATCGGGAAGGCGCTAAAGCAGTGATCTCCCATACCAGCGGGCAGAATTGGGTCAGAATCGCCTGAAAGGGCGAGTATTCTTGATAGTGACCCTTTAAGATTGCCCTCAGGCGCCGGGCGGGCGTCCCAATCCCGCAGCCAAGTCAGGCCCGCCAGCAGGCTGTCAGGAACTGGGCGATCCGGGAGAGGATCCGAATCTCCGCAGCGTCGCCGGAACTCTTGGGTGACGCCAGCCGGGTCTGCCGGAAGTCGGCGGATCATACGGTCAAGCAGTCGGGCTGGTACCGCTGGGCTGTAACCAGGGGCTTCGGTAAAGCGGGGAAAGCCGTTGATCGAAACCAGTCCGCACCAAGGAAAGGGGCGGGTGTGCAGCAGCCAGAGAACCCCCAAGGAATGGCCGATGGCCACCACCGGGCGATCCGGGGCGAAGGCCGGGCAGTTGGGGGGATCGAAGAAACCGAGGTCAATCGTCACCGCGTCCAGGTCGGGCAAGGCCGAGCACAGTCCCTGCCAAAGCCGGTGATCAAAGCCCCAGCCGTGAACCAGGACCAGCCTTGGCCCGCTTCGGGTGGTGACGTGACTCATGACGGTCCTTTTGGACGGGTGAAGAGGAAGGCCGGGAGAATGGCAGTAACAGCGGCAATTAATTGATCCAAATCAGCAGGTTGGTGAACCGCAGACAGGGCAAAGCGCAGGCGGCTGGTGCCAGCAGGAACGGTGGGTGGACGAATGGCAATACCCAGAATACCGGCCTCTTCCAACATGTGTCCTGCGTCCAAGGCCGCCCCCGTGTCCCCGATCACAGCCGGTACGATTTGAGTGCTGGAGCCGCCGGTATCGACGCCTATGGCCGTCAGAGCGGCCCGCAGTCGTCCGGCCTGAGTCATGAGATGCGCCCGTTCGGTATCCAGGGTTGGGATGAGGTCTAAAGCGGCGTCCATGGCCCCCAAAAGAGCCGGTGGAGGCGCTGTGGCATGGATGAAACCCGAGCAACGGTTGGTCAAAAGGTCGCAAAGAGCGCGTGAACCCGCGACATAGGCGCCGAACCCGCCCAACGCTTTGCTGAACGTGCCCATCGCCAGATCGACCCGACCGGGAAAGGCTGCCGCCAGCCCCATGCCGCCGGGGCCGAGAACGCCGGTGGCGTGGGCTTCGTCCAGATAAAGGAAGGCATCGTGGCGGTCGGCTAAAGCCGTCAGAGCCGCCAAGTCAACCCGATCGCCATCCATGCTGAACACGCTTTCGGTGATGATGAAGCGCCGTCCCGCTTGACCAGAGCGAGCCTTCAGTAGGTCTTCCAGGTGATTCAGGTCGTTATGGCGAAAGCGGATTTGCCGGACACCCGCCGCTTGGCATCCGTGATGCAGGCTGGCATGGATCAGGCGGTCAGTGAAGACGAGGGCTTCGGTCCCCAGAACCTCCCGATCAAACAAGGCCCGAGGGATCGCAGCGTTGGCCTGCCAGCCGGAGGCCAACAGCAGCGCCGCTTCGGTTCCCTTGAGACGGGCCAACTTGGCTTCTACCTGGAGGTGAGCATCAAGGGTTCCTGAAACCAGCCGCGATGCGCCGGCCCCAGTGCCCCAACGCTCAGTCCAGTCTCGGGATCGTTCGATCAGCATTGGATGGCGAGATAAGCCAAGATAGTCGTTGGTCGAGAAATTCAGTAGCAAGCGCCCGCTGCGCCAGACCCGCCCTGGATCCGCCGGAGACAACGGGTGTGAGGCACGGAGCCTGCGGGTGGAGGCTAGGGCGTCGAGATGGGCGGCGAAAATGGAGTCGAATCGGGACATGGGGGCGGAGCAGTTGAAAGAGTGGTCGCGGGGAGGGGCGCCCCGATCGGCCTCACTATACCCGGATGTCGCCCGGTGGGGTAGCCGATCGCCGCTGAACCATGAGATGGGTTGTGGCTTAAAAAACACAATTTGGGAGATTCGGAGGGCGTTACACCCCTGGTTTCGTTGGTGTCTGTGCAACGCTCTGGGATGTTCGCTGATCTGGATAAGGCGATGAATGAAAACGACGCTTGAACTGGTTGATTCCTATCAATTAAGCTGGCGTCGTGAGGGTCTTTTGCGCTACACCCTGAAGGGCAACGCGGGACTGGGGGAGTGTGGGGGCGATGCTCGACCGACTGATTGACAGCAGCCAGAGAGATAATCCAGGAGAGTGTGGTCGAGTTCGCCTGTCGGCTGAAATCTCCGAGCGGCGGTTGTGGATCGCCGGGGATGGCCTGTCCGGTCGGGCGGCTCAGGCGTTGGTGCGCGGTGGCGCGTCGGCTAGTGCCGCTTTGATTGCCGCTCCAGCCCGGCGGTTATCGGTCTGGGTTGCCGGCGTGATTGGGCGGAGCTAGAATAAACACGCCGGGCTTTTAAAACACTCTTGTGGTCAGTTTCGAGGCGTGGCGGGCCGGGTCATCGGTCGTTGGCCTGAGTCTGCGTTCGTTCGTTCGGATAGAAGCTTGATTTGATATTGGTAAGGTTGAAGATGAAACAGAGATACGCTGTAATGGTTAGAGTTTATTTTTCATAAAAATTCATCTGCAAGCTCATATTTCGGCTGAAGCGATGGATAGGTAGCATTAGTAACGAATTCAAAAGAATGTGATTGACGAATTGGGCGCTCCATGACAGCTTGCCTGGATTGTTTGGGCAGGTATAGCTGGCGTTCGATTGTGCGGCGCTCTTCAAGGGTAATGGCGCCATGGGGTCGAACGATGGGTGATCGCTATGGGACAGAATGACAGCGGCGACACGCGCGTCGGTCAAGTGGCGGCGGGAGCTTCGACGGGGTGGCGGCGTTTGGCTCTGACGGGGCGGTTGACGTTGCGGGAGGCCGAAGAGCGACGGGCCGAGTTCTTGTCGGTCTTGGCCGGAACCGATCCGATCGAGCTTGACTGCTCGGGCCTAGACGTTGTGGACGCGGCGGGCCTTCAGCTATTGATTGCTTTGCGGCATAGCGCCGAACGGGCCGGAAAAGCCGTCCGGCTGGCGCGGTCACCCGAAGGGGCCTTGCGCGCGGCGCTGGTCACTGCGGGGTTCGTCGAGGGGGGGAGCGGCAAAGCCATCGTCTCTCATGATCGGTTCTGGCGCGGAGAGGGTTGACCGGACCATGAAGAAGAAGATTTTGTGCGTTGATGATTCGGCAAGCGTGCGTCAAATGGTGACGTTCACGCTGGAGGCCGCCGGTTATGACGTGGTGTCAGCGGTTGACGGACGCGATGCTCTGGTGCGATTGAAAGCGGTACCGGTTGACCTGATCGTCACTGACCTCAATATGCCTAACCTGGACGGGATAGAATTGGTTCGGCAGGTGCGCGCCATGCCGGCTTTCAAATTCCTGCCGATCGTTTTATTGACGACCGAGTCCGAAGAGACTCGTAAGCAGGAGGGGCGGGCCGCCGGTGCCACTGGCTGGATCGTCAAACCGTTTAAACAGGATCAATTGCTGGCGGTGATCAAGAGGGTGCTTGGTTAAAGACAGCTCCTCTGAAGTCGCGCGCGGTGGAGACCCAAGTGGCAAGGGGGGAGAGCGCGATGATGGGCGGAACCGATCCAGCGGATATTTTTAGGCAGGAAGCGGTTGATCTGTTGGTCCAGCTTGAGGGGGCGTTGCTCGACCTGGAAGCGGCTCCAGATGACCGTTCGCTGGTTGATCAGGCTTTCCGCGCGTTGCACACCCTAAAAGGGTCGGGTGCCATGTTCGGGTGGGACGCTCTGGCTGCCTTTACCCATCATATCGAAAGCACGTTTGCCTTAGTGAGAAATGGCGAGCTTCAGGTCACCCGAGAGTTGGTGTCTCTGACCCTGGCTGCCGCCGACCATATTCGGGTTCTACTGGAACGGCCAGAGACCGCCGATCGGCTGCGGGGGGAGGCGCTGCTGGCCTCGATTCGTGATTTCGTAGGCAGTAGCGGCCACCAGAACCGGGATGCATCGTCCGCCCTCAAGTCGACCCCGGCCAAGTCCCCCCTGACCAAATCTGCGGCGGCGCCGAAGGTGGTGTCGCCTCCGCACGAGCATGTGTTTCGCATTCGCTTTCGTCCTGGTCAGAATGTTCTGACCATTGGCTGTAATCCTTTGCCATTACTGGATGAATTGCGGGCGCTGGGAACCTGCACCGTGCTGCCGATTACCGATGGCGTTCCGACTTTGGAAGAGATGGAGGCCGTTAGCTGCTATTTGGCTTGGGATGTGCTGTTGACCACTACGGCGGCTCAGTCGGCCATTGAAGAGATTTTTTTGTTCGTTGCAGACCAATCCGACCTGAGCATCAATGAAATTCCCATCGAAGACGACGGGGCTGTTGGTCGGAAGCTCGGCGAAATTTTGGTCGAGCGCGGTGATGTTGCTCCGGCAGATGTCGACGAAGGGTTGGGTCGGCAGGAGCGGTTGGGGTCATTGCTGGTCAAGTCCGGAAAAGTGTCCGAAGACCGGGTGGCCTCGGCGCTTGGGGAACAGCGGCATCTGCGAGAGGTCAGTCGGGCGCGGGAGAGCACGGTATCAGGCGGAACCATTCGGGTGCCCGCCGAGCGTTTGGATAGCTTGATGGATCAGGTCGGCGAACTGGTGATTGCTCAGGCCCGCTTGGTGCAAGTGGCCATTGCCGAAGCCAATCCGCTTTTGAAGTCCATTTCCGAAGACATCGAACGATTGGCTTCGGAATTGCGTGATACCACCATGAGCATCCGAATGTTGCCGATCGGCACCTTGTTCGGTCGATTCCGGCGGGTGGTGCATGACCTATCCAGGGAGTTGGGCAAAGCGGTCGAGTTGACCACCGCTGGCGAAGAGACCGAGTTGGACAAAACGGTCATCGAATCCCTGAATGATCCGTTGGTTCATTTGATTCGTAATGCCATTGATCACGGTATCGAAGATCGGGAACGGCGGGCCGTCGCAGGGAAGTCCGAAAATGGGCTGGTTCATCTATCGGCCGTTCATTCCGGGGCCCAGGTCTTGATCACCATCGAAGACGATGGCCATGGGCTGGATCGGGCCGCAATCCGAGCCAAGGCCGAGGAGCGTGGATTGCTTCAGGCGGGGCAGGATGTGAGCGATGCCGAGCTGTTTGGCTGTATCTTTCAAGCCGGCTTTTCTACCGCCGCCGCCGTCACCAGCGTTTCTGGTCGGGGGGTTGGCATGGATGTGGTCAAGCGCACCATCGATGGTTTGCGCGGCTCCATCGAGGTGGCCAGCACCCTAGGGCAGGGCACGGCCATCACCCTGAAGCTGCCATTAACCTTGGCCATCATTGACGGCTTGTTGGTTCGGGTTGGTGATGAACGTTATGTGGTGCCGCTGTCGGCGGTTGAAGAGTGCGTTGAATTGACTCGCTTAGAAGATATCCGCTCGGGCGGTCGGAGTTTCTTAAATATTCGCGGGGAGATTGTTGCTTTTATTCGCCTGCGCCGATTGTTTGACGTTCCCGGCGAGCCTGAGTTGATTCAAAAAGTAGTGATTGTCACCATGGGTGAAGCCCGCGTCGGGTTGGTGGTGGATCAGGTCATCGGCCAACATCAGACCGTGATCAAATCACTGTCACGGATGCATCGCGATCTTGAAGGTTTTTCGGGAGCAACGATTCTCGGCGATGGGGCGGTGGCGCTTATCTTAGACATTCCCCATTTGATCAAATTTGCTCGTGATCGTGAGGCCAGTGCTAGAGCATTCTAGGGTTCATTATACTCTTGGTTATGCCTTGGGCCGCTGTCGGTTCGAAATAAGGAGAAGAAAAAATGCGCTTTACCATCAAAGCAAGGCTGGCGGCGGCATTCGGGTTGGTGTTATTTCTTAGCGCCATTTCTGCATATCTTGGCGTTAATAATCTTGGGGCTGTAAATGAAAGCTTTAATAAAACCGTTGATGGTCCGGTTACTCGAGCTTTAATTGAAGAAAAGTTGCGGAAAGACTTCTTAAATCTTTCAGCCCTCGAAAAACAGTTGGTGCTGCAAACCGAGGATGATAAAATAAAACGAATTACAGATCAAATTATTGCGCAGCGTGCCGAAATACAGGGGCAAATAACGTATTTGCGCGAGGTCGGAACGGACTTAGGACGTAAAAAATTGGATGAAATGGAGCCTCTTTATGCGGAATTGATAAAATCACAAGACAATTTGATCCGTTACGCCATGCAAAATTCGACAGCTCGTGGAACAGAGCTTTTGGTTGGCAAGGCCGGAGATGCCTTTGATCTGGTTATACAGCGGTTGTCGGCAGTTGGGGACGCTGGCGGCGGCGCTGCCGACCCCCAAGGGGCCGCTATTCTGGCACAGCTTCCTGCCGAAATTCAGCGCATTCAATATTACGAATCTCTGTTAATTCTTTTAACAGATGACAAAGTTATTGCCGAGTATAATCAGCATCACGATCATTTGCTTCAGGCTATTCAGAATCAATTGGTTGCCTTGGGCGAGCATGTCAGTCCAGCACAGCGCGCGTCATTCCAGCAATTCCAAACCGCCTGGGAGGCTTTTTTGCCGCTTCATAAAAAAGCGGTGGCCTATGGCGTGGAAAACGGTACGGCCCATGCCACGGATTTATTATCGGGCCGGAACCAAGAGCTTCAAGATAAGATCGACGCCGTGATCAAATCGATCATCGACATGAATCATGGCCTTTTGAAAGAGGCCGTGGCTGCTGCCGGTAATACATTTGAGACCTCTCGGATCAATTTGCTGATTATGGCCTTGGCGTCGATCATTGTTGGTTTTGGGGTGGCGTTATGGATTTCCCTGACTATTTCTCGGGGATTGAACCGAGCGAGCAGCTTGGCCCAAGCGGTGTCTGAAGGCAATCTAAGCGCCACCGTGGATTATCGAGGTCGGGAAGAAATTGGCGATCTCATCAATCATTTGAATGGAATGGTCGATCGTTTGCGTCAAGTGGTTGAAGATATTGTGACTGGCGCTGAAAATGTTGCGGCAGGGGCGGGAAGTGTGGCCTCGGGTGCGGAAAGCGTTTCGTCTGGAGCCAGCAATGTCGCAACCGGCAGTCAACAGTTAAGCGCAAGTGCCGACAGTTTATCCCAAGGGGTTTCGGAACAGGCAGCTTCCACCGAAGAAGCGTCCAGTTCCATGGAGCAGATGGCGGCTAACATTCGCCAGAACGCCGATAATGCCACCGAAACCGAAAAGATTGCTCGTCAATCGGCGGTTGATGCTGACAAGAGCGGTGAGGCTGTGGCCAAAGCGGTGGCGGCCATGAAAACCATCGCCGAGAAGATTACCATCGTTCAGGAAATCGCTCGCCAAACCGACCTGCTGGCGCTGAATGCTGCCATTGAGGCGGCGCGGGCCGGGGAGCACGGGCGCGGCTTTGCCGTGGTGGCGTCGGAAGTTCGCAAATTGGCCGAGCGTAGCCAGTTGGCAGCGGCTGAAATTGGCGCCCTGTCGACTCAAACCCTAGGGGTTTCGGAACAGGCCGGGCAAATGCTGACCAAATTGGTTCCTGATATCCAGCGAACAGCGACACTGGTGGCTGAAATTACCTCGGCCTCGCGTGAGCAAAATGCTGGAGCCGAACAAATTAATATCGCAATTCAGCAGCTTGATCAGGTCACGCAACAGAATGCCGCCGGTGCCGAAGAAATGTCTTCAACCACCGAAGAGTTATCCGCAACATCGGCACAGTTATCCGAAATCTCAACGCAATTGTCGGCAACATCCGAGCAATTGTCGGCTCAGGCCCAGCAATTGCGTGAGACCATTGCCTTCTTCACTCTAGCTGATGTCTCCCAGAATGGCTGGGGAGTGGCTCCGCGCCAGCCAGCCCAGACGCCATCGTCGCCTCCGCCTCCGTCTCCGCCTCCGCCAGAACGGCCAAACCGGAGGCCGGGAGGAGAGCCGGTCGGGCGGCAGCGACCGCCGGTTCGCCCAGCCACGGGACGACCCTCTAACGCCGCTGCCAAGCCGGCGGGGGGGGGGAGCAAATATGATGCGATTGCCGACACCCACCGCGTATCTCATGCCTTGGGTCCGGTTAAGGGCTTTGCCCTGAAATTAGATGCCACCACCGCCCACCATAAGGATGCCGACGATGCCGCTTTCGAGCGCTATTGAGGCTGCCACCGGAGGTCGCGATTCCCTTCAGGTTTTAACCTTGGGGCTTGCGGACGAGATTTTTGCCATCGCAACCGAGCGTGTTCATGAAGTGCTCGATTTGATGCCGATTACCCGTATTCCCAACAGTCGCCCTTTTATTAAGGGGTTGATTAATGTTCGAGGCAAGGTCATTACCGTGACTGACCTTCGCACTAAATTCGGAATGCCCTCTATTACGCACACGCGCGACACCCGTATTGTCGTGCTGGAGGTGCGGATCGATGATGAACCGACGATGGTGGGGGCGCTGGCAGACAAAGTATATGAAGTGACCGAAGTGGCGGCGGCGGCTTTGGAAGAGGTGCCCCGGATTGGTATGCGTTGGCGCACGGATTTTATCCAGGCGATCGGAAAACGTGGTGATGACTTCATCATTATTGCCAATATCGATCAAGTGTTTGCATCCGAGGAGTCAGCCTGGACCGGTATTCGTGCGGATGCGCCGATCCGTCCTGATCTGTTGGCCTTATCGTAAACGGCTTTCCAGAAGGATCTCGCGGCCATGCCCCAGCCCGTAACGTCTCCGTTGGTGACGTCCCAGCTTGCCTCATCCCGCCCACGTCATGCCGTTGCCCGTCCGGCCCTTTTGGATGATGCCGTTCAGTATTTGACCTGTGGCGTTGGCGACGAAACTTTTGCCATTACCGTTGCTCAGGTCAGAGAAGTGCTCGATCTGTGTCCGTTTAGCCGGGTTCCAAATATGCCGCCGTGGGTGCGCGGTATGATTGATGTCCGGGGAAAAGCAGTCCCGGTTATCGATCTGCGGATCAAGTTTGGAATGCCGCCTGCCGAACCCACCGACCGTTCGCGAATCGTGGTGTTGGAAGTGGTGGTGGAGGGGCGTCCGCTGGTGTTGGGTGCCCTGACCGATCGCGTCCACGAGGTGACGACTCTGGATGCCGGCGAAATGGGGCCGCCACCCGAGATTGGAACGCGCTGGCGTTCCGAGATTATTCGGGGGATTGGCCGCCGGCATGATCAGTTCGTCATTGTGCTTAACCTTAACCGAGTGTTTACTCTGGACGATCTAACCCAGGGCGGCTGATCGATCAGACACCGCCATTGCCTGGATGAAACGGGGAGAGTTCCCACCATGCGTTTTACCATCAGGGCTCGGCTGGCGGCTTCTTTTGCAGCACTGCTGATATTGGCGGCGGTTTCGGCCTATCTCGCAGTGGATAATCTGGGGGTCGTTAACCAACGATTCGATGTGGCCGTGAGCGGGCCGGTGTTAAGCCAACGGTTAATTTTGCGGCTTGAGAATGACTTTTCATTGCTCGCAAGATCCGAGAAGAATTTAGTTAATGAAACCGATGATCAAAAAATTGCTCATTTTGCGAACGACCTTAAGAAGAAAAGAGCCGATATTCAAGACGAAATGACACGCCTGCTTGGCATTTCTTTAGGAGATATTCGTAAAAAATTAGAAGAAATAGCCCAATTTCATGATGATCTGATTAAGTCAGAAGATGAAGTTGTCCAGCTTGCAACTTTGAATTCGAGTGCTAAGGCAATCGCGTTATCGCTTGGTAAGGCTGATGAAGCCTTTGTGGTCGCTTTCAATGCCCTTAAAGATATAATTCGAACGGTAACATCGGGAACAGATGCCGCAACGTTGACGGTTTTAACGGAGTTGCCGGAAAATCTATTGCGAATTCAGGGCGAAGAACGGGCCTTTCTATTGGTCGAAGACGATGCTGCACTCAAAGATCAGAATCAACATATTGAGAGCGAGCTTCGCGCAATCCAGACAACGATCGCAGCGGTGCGGGATCACCTCGCCGTCGGGCCTCGGGCTGAATTTCAACGATTTGCCGGAGGTTGGGACGGGTTTGTTGCGCTTGATCGACAGGTTCGGGATTTGGCCATCGAAAATGGCGATGAAAAAGCGAGAGTTTTGTCAGCCGGGCGCGATAGTGAGTTGATCAAGCGAATTGAAGGATCGTTAGACAGCATCATTCAACTCAACCGTCAATCCTTGCAAGAGGCTGTGGACGAGTCTGGACAGACCTATACCACTTCGCGGACCTCGTTGATGATTATGGCCTTGGCCTCGATTGTCATCGGAATTGGGGTCGCCCTTTGGATTTCCTTGACGATTGCCCGAGGATTAGGGCGGGCAGCCGGTTTGGCTCGCGCCGTGGCCGATGGAGATCTGGGCGCAACAGTCGAATATCGCGGACGGGAAGAGATCGGCGATTTGATCGATCATCTCAATGTGATGGTTGAGAGGTTGCGCGATGTGGTAGGCGATGTGCGCTCTGCGGCTGAGAATGTTGCAGCGGGAAGTGAGCAACTCAGTGCCAGCGCCGATAGCTTGTCCCAGGGGGTTTCGGAACAGGCGGCCTCCACCGAAGAAGCGTCCAGTTCCATGGAGGAGATGGCAGCTAACATTCGCCAGAACGCTGATAACGCCACTGAAACCGAGAAGACTGCTCGCCAATCGGCAGCCGATGCCAGCAAAAGTGGCGAAGCTGTGGCCAAAGCCGTCGCGGCCATGAAGACCATCGCCGAAAAGATTACCATCGTTCAGGAAATCGCCCGCCAAACCGACTTGCTGGCGCTGAATGCTGCCATTGAGGCGGCGCGGGCCGGGGAGCACGGGCGCGGCTTTGCCGTGGTGGCGTCGGAAGTTCGCAAATTGGCCGAGCGTAGCCAGTTGGCAGCGGCTGAGATCGGTGCTTTGTCGATTCAAACCTTGGGGGTTTCGGAACAGGCCGGGCAAATGCTAACCAAATTGGTTCCGGATATTCAACATACGGCAAGTTTAGTGGCGGAAATCACGTCGGCTTCGCGCGAGCAAAATGCTGGGGCCGAACAAATTAATGTTGCGATTCAACAGCTCGATCAAGTGACCCAACAAAATGCCGCCAGCGCCGAAGAGATGTCGTCAACGTCTGAGGAATTAGCGGCACAGGCTCAACGGCTCCAGGCTACGATTTCGTTCTTTTCCGTGGCTGCGGTTGGAGTGGGAGGGAAAAATAACGGCAACGGCCATCAACGGCCTACGGCCTTACCGCCTGAGCGTCCATCATTGCCCGAACGTTCGGGAAACCGGGCCGAACGGCTCGTTCGTCGGATCCCCGCCGAGCCGCCCCGTCGTTCCGAGCCCGGCCACCGGGGGGCGACGGCCGGGCGTCCGCTGGCCGGGGCGAGCAGTGGGGGCAAGGGCTTTCAACTCAAGCTTGATGAGCATGCTTCGCATAAAGATTCCGAAGACGCCGCTTTCGAACGCTATTGAAGCCGAGCCAAAAGGAGGCATGCGGTCTTGGACGGGGTGCGGAGACGTCCACGGAATAGCGATCTGTGGTTGACAACCTCTCTTGTCTAGGGGTGGGCGTTCCCTTACAGTGACCGCTAGGTTGGGAGTGCGTCGGTTGGCTTACCCCTTGGGTCTTCTTAGCCTCGTTTCCCGCCTCGGATTTTGAAAGGTGGGAAAAATCTCGCCTTTTCCTTGTCCTTCCCAGCGCAAAAGCACACCAAAGATTTCCGTGATGTCTTACGCTCCGCCTGCTCCTCCTGATCGACCGACTCTGAGGCTATTGCCGGGGCAAGTCTTTTGTGAGCGTGAGCCGCACCTGATTAGTACAATTTTAGGCTCTTGTGTTGCAGTTTGCCTGTGGGATCGACGTTTGCGTTTTGGGGGTATGAATCATTTTTTGTTGCCGATTCGGCCAAGTACCGAGGCCCCTTCGGTTCGGTTTGGTGATGTGGCGATTCCGGCGCTGGTGGAGTCTATGGTCAGTCTGGGCAGCCAAATCGAAGACCTGCAAGCCAAGGTCTTTGGTGGCGCTAGCGTCTTGGTGGCGGAAGCCGGAGGCGTATCCATCGGACGCCGTAATTTGAGGCTGGCGGTGCGGGAGCTGCGTCGACAGCGGATTCCCATTGTGGCTGGACGATTGGCCGGGGATCAAGGGATTGTCCTGTTGCAATGTACTGCGTGTGGCGATGTTTGGGTACGACCGATTGTGAGTACAGGAGCCGCTGCGGTTGCGGTGGCTGCGGCCGCCGGACCTCGGCGGCGGTTGTTGCGGCGGCGGGTGAGTCGGGGGGGGGCCTCTGGGGAATCCGTCGGGAATAACCGGAGTGAACCATGCCCGACCTGCGGGACGGTCACGCGAAATGGGGAACCGTCATGAGTGCCGATACCTGGAGCCCTGTCCGTAGCGACTCCCTGTCGGCTTGGGCCCAGCAACTGCGAACGGTTGCTGGGCGTTTCGCCGTTCTTTTTCCGCCTCTGGAAAAGGTTTTTTTGGCCACAGGCGATCGGTTGCGCGATCTTCATGGTCGAGTTGCGGCCCTTTCCGCTGATGCCGAAACCGCAGGCGCGCTGCTGGCGTCGACAGAGTTCGAGGCCATGGTGTCCGGCCTGACCGAGGCCGCCAATCAGGTTGGCAGCTTGCGGCATCGCCGGGATGGGTTGGCCGAATCCTTGGCGGAAATGGTGGCCACCACCGATGTCATGCTGAAGGCCTTGACGGCCCTGACTCGCGTGATGTTCGATGTTCGGGTGCTGGCCATTAATGCCAAAATTGAATCGGCGCAACTGAATGATAGCGGCGTCGACTTTTCGGTGTTTACGCGGGAAATCGCTCGTCTGGCTCTCAGTGGTGAGCGAACAATTGCGGCAGTCGGTACCGAGTTGAGCGCGCTAAGGCTTGCGGCGTCCCATGCCCTGTCGCTGCAAAGCACAGTTGAAGCCGAAGGGTTGCGCGAGTTGGACGCCGTGGCCGGTCGTCTGACCGTCGCCATGGCCGAGATGCGCGAGCGGCAGCGGCGGGCCAAGCTCGGGGTTCGAGATATTCCCGATCGGTTGCGTTCGCTGTTTGCCCATATTGCCGATTTGGTTTCAGACTTGCAGATTTACGACATCACCCGTCAAAGACTCGAGCATGTGGAACGGGCGTTGATCGTGGCTGCCGAGATGATTGAGGCTCCCGATGCGTCTGGGCTGGGTTCCGGTCAGCGTCCGGTCTTTGTCAATGGCATTGCCGATCTTCAGGCGCGGCAGGTATCCTTTGCAGAAGAGGGGTATCGAACCGCCGTCAATGACGTGGGGCGGAATCTCGCAGCCATGGCGGCAGGCGTGCCAGCGGTCGGCGCGGCCTGTGAGCAGAGCTTCGGTGGTGACGGTCTGACCCTTCTTGACATTGAAAAAGACCTGGAAACCGCAAGCGCGCTGTTTGCCAAATTCGCGAGCAGTCGTGAACAGGCCGAACAGAGCCTTCGGCAGGTGGCCGAAGCGGCAGGGCGGGCCGGGGAGCTGATGCGGGGACTGAACGGCGTTAATGGTGACATGCGACTGATGGGGCTCAATGCCTCAATTAAATGCGGCAATATGGGGGTCAAGGGACGGGCTTTGAACGTGATCGCCCAGCAATTGCAAGCCTACGCCTCGCTCACCCGCGCTCAGGTGGAGGCCGTGGCGGCTAATTTGGGACGAGTGGTTGCAACGGCGGGGGATATTAGCACCCGTACCACGATTGGTGCCGAAGGGACCAGGGACGTGGTGGCCCTCAGAGGCGCTTTGGATCAAGCCGTGGATCGGTTGCGTCGCACTGGCGCCGAGGCTGCAACGGTGTTGGGGCGGATTCAGAGCCGAGGGGGAGCGTTGGTCGAGAGTACGCGCGTGGTGGCAGAAGGGTTCGCCGGTGGCGCCCACTGTCGGGAGCCCTTAGATCGGTGTGTTACCGAGCTGAAAGCTTTGGCTACCGACAGCGCTCCCAATCTGAGTGGTGCCGCTTTGGAAGCGGCTCGTCAAGAAGTCTTAGCCTTTACCGAGGCCCACTATACCATGGCCAGTGAGCGCTCTATTCATGGCGCTGTGGTTGGTGGGCGCGGTCTGGTCGACCTCTTGACAGGGGCAGATCAAGCCCAAGTTGGCGGGCTTGTCCATCCCGAAGGGGAAAAAACACCGGATATTTCAGACATGCTCTTTTAGAACAGCTATTCAATGAGCAAAATATGGTTTAAATAAAAATTGACATAAGAGTCCATAAATTTAATGAAAGAGCTTTTTTCCCTGATATGATTTTCTCCTCTTGATCCAACGGCTCATTGTTCAAGTTAATCGGACAAGAGTGGTGGGTTTTAGCGGAGGTGGATTATGATTTCATTGCTAAGAAATGCTCCAATTTCGTACAAACTGGGAATGATTGGAGTTGTTGTTACTCTTCTATTTTCTATCACGGCGTGGTGGGCAATTGACGGGTTTAGCAGAACAATCTCCAACGTGGAACTCATTGACTCCTCTCGCATTACCGCTGAAGTGGCAAGATCGGCCCAGATTGCGAGTAAAGATATTGGTGTGACTATTCGCGACGTGATTTTTGCTCAGACCAAGGAAAGCGCGACAAAGGCTTCGGAAAAAACTCGAGTCTTTGATACAACTGTTAATAACAAGCTTCAGGAGCTGCAAGCTCGTAATTTGCGGGCGGATCAAAGGGATGAATTGGACGCGATTAGGGCATTGTGGAGCGAATATGATGCTCTCTTGAAGGTGGTCATTGATGCCTCGTTGAATAAGCTTATGGTTCGGGAGCAATTTTTTAAGGAAGGGCCCGAGTTAACAAATGCCATGGATGCATTCCTTAATCGTACAATTGCAGAAACCGCTCCTGAAAAACAGGAGGTTGTGGCTTTGGTTCGGCAAGTGGATGAAGCTCTTATTAAACGTCGGATTGCTATTTGGCGGTATTTGGCGGTATTTAATGACAGCCAGTTCGAGGAGTTTCATCAACAGATCGCTCTATTCGATGTTCTCGTCAACCAATTAAAAGTTAGTGGACTGAGTGATAAGCTTAAAGAAAGTTTAGATAATGTTAAACAACTCAGTGATAGATACAATCAATCAGGTGATGATGTTGTAAAATTTTCCCACATAGCACAGGATGTCTATTTTAAACAAGCTCCGAAATTGCGTGACAAAGCTGGTGATAAGCTCGATGCATTAGCTAATCAAATTGCTAAAGAAGAAGAAATTATCGTTGGTAACGTTTCTGATCATGCTGAATCGACGATGACCATGATGATGGTGGTTGGTGCGATCTCTTTAGTCCTGATCATGGTGGCCTTATGGGGGATTGGCCGGATGATCTCAAGGCCGGTGATTGTGCTGACGGGAACCATGAGCCACATGGCCGATGGTGATCTTGACGTCGAAGTCCCCTTTAGCGAGAATCGAGATGAGATCGGTTCGATGGCGGGCGCGGTCGAAGTCTTTAAACAGAATGGTCTGGCCGCTCGGCAAGCGGCTGCCGTCCAGGCCGCCGAGCAGCAGACTAAATTAGTCCGAGGGCAGCGGATCGATCATTTGACCGCCGAGTTTGACAGTAAAGTCACAAAGCTAGTGGATAGTTTGTCGGATGCCGCGCGCCAGATGCAGGAAGCCGCCGGTTCTTTATCGGTGACGGCGGAACAAGCCAATGGCCGCAGCCTTGCGGTGGCTTCGGCGTCGGAACAGGCATCCGCCAATGTTGAAACCGTCGCGGCGGCTGCCGAAGAGTTATCCAGTTCTATTAACGAAATCGCTCGCCAAGTTGGTCAGTCGACGTCGGTCGCAAGTGAGGCGGTCAACAGTGCCAAGCGAGCCGGGGCTGTGGTGTCTCATTTGGCTGACGGTGCCCATCGTATCGGCGAGGTGGTGCGTTTGATCAGCGATATTGCCAGCCAAACCAATCTGTTGGCGTTGAACGCGACCATCGAGGCTGCACGGGCGGGGGATGCCGGCAAGGGGTTTGCCGTGGTGGCAAGCGAGGTCAAGGCTCTAGCCAACCAGACGGCCCGTGCCACCGAAGATATCACGCAGCAGATCAACAATATCCAGGAGTCTACACGGGAAGCCGTGCTTGCCATTGAGGGCGTCAGTAAAGTCATCATCGAAATCAATCAAATTTCGACGGCCATCGCTGCGGCCGTCGAAGAGCAAGGGGCGGCCACGCAGGAAATTTCTCGCAATGTGATGCAGGCTGCCAATGGAACCCATGAAGTCACGACCAACATTGGTGATGTGACCCGTGCTGCTGCGGCCACAGGGGCGGCTGCGACTCAGGTTCGATCCGTAGCAAGCGATGTAGCGGGACAATCAGACCGCCTTCAGGTGGATGTGCGGTCATTTCTTGCGGCAGTTAGGCAGGCTTGATAAAAGGTTTTTACTTTTTATCAGATAGCTCTCTTCATCATTGCAACTAAGGATGAGAAAGCTTCTTCGCTTTTTCCTCCTTGATATGTGGGCATCAAGCCCGCAAAGGCTCTTTTTTGAACCCATGACGGAATTGTGGACCCAGGTCGGCGTTTTTCGCTAACCCTTGGGACTATCCCGCTTGTCCATTTTCATGCCAAACTCAGAGCCAGGGTTATTATCGAGGTAAGAGCCCATGTTCATGCAGAGTTAACAGTTGTTTCTAATATAAGCCCTCTGAATAACAGATTTTAATGTCGAGTCCCACAATAAAACACTGGAAGCGTGGGCGTTTGGCTCGCAGCCGACGAAACCACGCTCCGCCCCCTTGTTGCTTTAAATCCCGGAGGAATACGTGCCCGACGATATCGCTTTGGAGTCCTTGCCGACTCGCGACCAGACCCCTCCCCGAAACATTCTGCGGTTTGTAACCGCGACCAGCTTGTTCGATGGCCACGACGCCGCGATCAACCTGTTTCGGCGCATGCTTCAGGCCGGTGGGGCCGAAGTCATTCATTTGGGGCATAATCGCTCAGTCGATGAAGTGGTGACGGCCGCCATTCAAGAAGATGCTCATGCCATAGCGGTCAGTTCCTACCAGGGAGGGCATGTTGAATACTTTAAATATATGGTTGACCTCTTGCGCGAGCGGGGACGACCAGACCTAAAAATTTTTGGCGGCGGCGGTGGCGTGATTGTGCCCGACGAATTGGCCGAGCTGCATGGCTACGGCGTAACCCGGCTCTATTCTCCAGAAGACGGGCTACGCTTGGGGTTGCAGGGAATCATCGCGGATATGCTGCGTCAAGCCGATGGCGACCTAACCGCAGGAACGATGCCGGATTTCCGTGATCCCCAGGGCTTGATGGCCTCGGGCGGAGTCTTTTTGGCGCGATTGATTTCGATGATCGAGGCCGGGTTGTTGCCCGAAGACCAGCGTCAGGCCCTGCGAGCATCGGCGGCGGCTTGTGGCGTGCCGGTCTTGGGTGTCACCGGAACCGGCGGTGCCGGCAAATCGTCGCTGACCGATGAGTTGATCCGGCGTTTCCGGCTCTATAGCGG
Source organism: uncultured Rhodospirillales bacterium (assembly GCA_903920145.1). Classification (GTDB taxonomy): domain Bacteria; phylum Pseudomonadota; class Alphaproteobacteria; order Azospirillales; family Azospirillaceae; genus BOG-933. The sequence continues at coordinate 19,653 of CAIXKV010000184.1, read as the reverse complement.
AGAGCCAAGAATCGCCGTGATCGCGGTCGACCCAACCCGGCGGCGTACCGGCGGCGCCTTGCTGGGAGATCGCATTCGTATGAATGCCATTGGCGCGCCCAATGTGTTCATGCGCTCGCTCGCCACTCGCCATGCCGGAAACGAAGTGCCGGCGACCATCACGGATATCATCGCCGCTTGTAAGATAGCGGGCTTTGATCTGGTGGTGGTGGAAACACCGGGCATTGGCCAAGGCGATACCGGCATTGTCCCGTATGTGGATATTCCAATTTACGTCATGACTCCTGAATATGGCGCCGCCAGCCAACTCGAGAAGATCGATATGCTCGACTTCGCGCAGGTGGTCGTGATCAATAAATTTGATCGCAAAGGCGCGTCCGATGCTTTGCGGGATGTCCGCAAACAGGTTCAGCGCAATCGGGAAGCCTTTGATGTTCTGAGCGATCAGATGCCGGTTTTTGGCGCCATCGCTGCCCGTTTCAGTGATCCTGGTGTTACAGCGGTTTATCAGGAGGTGCTGAGGCTCTTGGCCACCAAAGGGTTTACTCGGCTGCCGCAAACCACCTTGGTGCCGGTTGCCGTGCGGGCTTCGGACCCTGGTCAAGCCATTGTGCCACCATCGCGCCAGCGTTATCTGGCGGAAATTGCGGGCACGGTGCGGACGTATCATGCCGAGGTCCGGCAGCAGGTGAGTGTCGCTCGGGAGCGTCACCAGTTGCGGGCGGCGGCGGCGTTGCTGCGTGCCGCCGGACGGCCTGCCGAAGATGTCGAGACGTTGGCTGAAGCCCGCGATGCGGCCTTGGAAGCGCGCTGTCGAGAGCTGTTGGCTAATTGGCCTAAAATGCGAGAGAATTATTCTGGAGATCAGCATGTCGTGCGGGTTCGAGATCGTGAGATCAGGACTCATCTGACCCGTCAGTCGATCTCGGGAACGCGCATTCCTAAGGTCGTCTTGCCGAGATTCGAGGATGAGGGCGAGATTTTACGGTGGTTGTTGTTGGAGAATCTGCCGGGAGAATTTCCCTATACTGCCGGCGTGTTTGCTTTTAAACGCGAGAATGAAGACCCGACCCGGATGTTCGCAGGTGAGGGGGACGCTTTTCGGACCAATCACCGTTTCAAATATCTGTCCAAGGATACCAAGTCAAAGCGGCTCTCAACCGCCTTCGATTCGGTCACGCTTTACGGATTTGATCCCGATTTGCGGCCCGATATCTATGGAAAAGTCGGAAATTCCGGGGTGTCGATCGCGACTCTGGATGATCTTAAGGTGTTGTACGATGGCTTTGAGCTGTGCGATCCGATGACATCGGTGTCGATGACCATCAATGGGCCCGCTCCGTCAATCCTTGCCATGTTCCTGAACACTGCTATCGATCGTCAGCTTGACCGCTTTGAGAAAGAGAGTGGGCGGTTACCAACCCCTGAAGAGGCCGTCAAGGTTCGAGCCTGGGTTCTGGAAAATGTTCGGGGAACTGTTCAGGCTGATATCTTAAAAGAAGATCAAGGGCAAAATACCTGTATTTTCTCAACTGAATTTGCCCTCAGAATGATGGCTGATATTCAGGAGTGGTTTGTTCAGCATAATGTCCGAAATTTCTATTCGGTATCAATTTCGGGCTACCATATTGCCGAAGCGGGCGCCAACCCGATCTCGCAATTGGCTTTCACCCTTGCTAACGGCTTTACCTATGTTGAAGCCTATCTTGCGCGTGGGATGAAGATCGATGATTTTGCGCCGAATCTATCCTTCTTCTTTTCCAACGGGATGGAGCCTGAATACTCGGTGATGGGCCGGGTGGCTCGCCGGATTTGGTCTACCGCGTTACGCTTTCGCTATGGTGCCAACGAGCGTTCCCAGAAGCTTAAATATCACATCCAGACGTCTGGGCGTTCACTTCACGCTCAAGAAATGGACTTCAATGATATTCGGACCACGCTGCAAGCCCTGATTGCGGTTTACGATAACTGCAACAGCTTGCACACCAACGCCCATGACGAGGCCTTTACAACCCCAACTGCCGAAAGTGTGCGTCGAGCCCTAGCCATTCAAATGGTCATCAACCGCGAATGGGGCGTGGCTATGAATGAAAACCCTAACCAGGGTTCTTTCATCATCGAGGAATTAACGGATTTGGTTGAAGAGGCCGTTCTGGCGGAGTTCGAACGCCTTTCCGAGCGCGGCGGTGTCCTAGGAGCCATGGAAACGGGGTATCAGCGGGGCCGCATTCAAGATGAGTCTTTACTCTACGAGACTCTGAAACATGATGGGCGGTTGCCTATTATCGGCGTCAATACCTTCCTAAACCCGGAACCGGGGCCGGCAGTGGTGCCCAAGCTGCAACGGTCTTCGGACGAAGAAAAGCAAAATCAACTTCAGCGGTTGGCCGATTTTCAGCGTCGTCACGCCGACTCTGCGCCGATTGTTTTGGCTCGCCTGAAAGAGGCCGCGATCAATGGCCAAAATTTGTTTGGTGTCTTAATGGACGCGGTAAGATTGTGTTCTCTTGGGCAAATCACTGAAGCGTTGTTCGAAGTGGGAGGGTGCTATCGGCGTAATATGTGATACCGGCGAGCCATGACGATGATACCCTCGAGCCTTGATGTGTCGGCATCAACGGTTCGAGGGCAATGAGTGGTAGGCTGCTCTAATCCTGTTGGCGTGTGGGGCTGTTTGTGGCTTGTCTTACGGCTTTCGATGCCTCTTGGCAGCGGCGGCGCCGCTGTGCCATGGTGTGAGAGTTAGGTGTGGCGGTCTTGGTGCCGCCGTTGCGGCGTGGCGGCGTGGCGCCCCTGCGGTTAAGGGAATTCTTGGCGGGGCTTGGGGCTCGAATGTCTTTGTTTTCTCCACAACGCCGGTCGGTATCGGCGCTTGGTCCCGCCACCAGGCCGGAGGGAGCTGTTCTCCCACGAACGGTGGCCCTGGTCGGCTTGATGGGGGCCGGTAAGACGGCAGTGGGTAAGCGACTGGCAGCCCGATTGGGGTTGCGCTTTGTTGATGCCGACGAAGAGATCGAGGTCGCTGCTGGATGTACCATCGAGGAATATTTTCTGGCTCATGGGGAGGCCGCCTTTCGGGATGGCGAACGGCGGGTCATCGCTCGATTGTTAGAGCAGCCAGCCCATATTTTAGCTACTGGTGGCGGTGCTTTTATTGATCCAATCACGCGAGGATTGATGCGCGGTCGGGTCATCACAGTGTGGCTGCGGGCCGATCTTGACGTTCTGGTCGCCCGGACGGCTCGTCGAAACAATCGCCCGCTGCTTAAGCAAGGGAAGTCTCCACGGGACGTTCTTGAAGGTTTGATTGCTCACCGATATCCGATTTACACTGAAGCTGATCTCACTGTAAATAGTGATGATTGCTCGGTCGAAGATATGGTGGATCGAGTATTGGCCGCAGTCGAGCGTCATTTAGGACAATCACTGGCCGTTAGCAGTCCCGTTCCCGAATTGGTCGAAGAGAGCAGCAAAACCGCGAGGCCGAAGCCATGAAAGAGATCGTTCGTGTTGAACTCGACCATCGTGGTTACGATATCATCGTTGGCCCCGGTGTGATGGCTTCGGCGGGGCGCCTGATTGCCGAGACCATCGGAAAGCGTCGTCGGTTGATCGTCGTGACGGACCAGACCGTGGCCAAGCGGCATCTGCCGGCGCTGGAGCATGCGCTGGATCGGGAAGGACTGGCTGACGGCGGGTCAGCAATTCTTCTCCCGCCGGGAGAACGGACCAAGAGCTTTGAGCATTTAGAGCAATTATTAGAGGCTGTGCTGGGGCGCGGCATCGAACGCTCCACAGTCTTGGTGGCATTAGGAGGAGGAGTCGTCGGTGATCTGGTTGGTTTCACGGCAGCTATTGCTTTGCGTGGATTAGATTTCATCCAGATACCCACGACGTTGCTGGCTCAAGTAGACAGTTCTGTAGGAGGAAAGACCGGCATCAATAGTCGCCACGGGAAAAATTTGATTGGCGCCTTTCATCAGCCTCGATTGGTGCTGGCCGATACCCAGGTGATGGATACCTTGCCGAAACGAGATGTGCTGTCCGGTTATGCCGAAGTCGTCAAATACGGGCTGATTGGCGATCCCTGTTTTTTTGAGTGGTTGGAGCAAAAGGGCACTGCCGTGGTTGCGGGGGAGTCCGATGCTCGTCGTTATGCTGTTCGGGTCAGTTGTCAGGCCAAGGCCCGGATCGTGGGGGCGGATGAACGGGAAGCCGGCTCGCGGGCCCTCTTGAATCTTGGCCATACCTTTGGGCACGCATTGGAGGCGGCCTGCGATTTTGGTGACACCCTAACCCATGGCGAAGCCGTGGCTATCGGTATGGTTCTGGCCTTTGACCTGTCGGTGATGTTGGGATTGGCCCCAGCCGCCGACGCACTGCGGGTTCGTCGGCATTTGTTCGAAGTCGGCTTGCCTTGCGGCCCTGCCGATGTGCCCGGATTGCCTTGGCATCCTGAACATCTTCTGGCCCATATGAGCCGAGACAAAAAAGTTCGCGACGGGCGCATTACGTTTGTTTTGACGCGAGGAATCGGTCAAGCATTCCTAGCCGCTGACGTTGATTCAGCCGATGTTCTGAAAATATTAGCGTTACAGTCGAGGCCGTAGCGGTTAACATTTTCGTTTGTGATCATTGCTTGGACTCGTGGTGGGCGGTATGCTACCGGCCTGTGAGGCGCGGCTGCGGGTTAGGGCAGGGCGGTTGCCTTCGAGCGGGCGGAAGCGATGGACATGGCGGTGTGGGTCACGGTCGGTACGATCCTGGTCCTGGTTGGGGTTTCGGCATTCTTCTCTGGAGCAGAGACCGCTCTGACGGGGGCATCGCGGGCGCGCATGCACCAGTTGGAGCAGGAGGGGAACCGACGCGCAAAGATGGTCAATCGTCTGCGCGAACAAAAAGAGCAAATGATTGGCGCCCTGCTGCTGGGCAATAACGCCATTAATATTCTTAGCTCTGCGATGGCCACCAGTTTAATGATCCAGATGTTTGGGGATCATGGTGTGCTGTATGCAACCGTCATCATGACCGGATTGATTTTGATTTTTGCCGAGGTCATGCCCAAGACCTATGCCATTAATTATGCCGATAGTGCAGCGTTGTTTGTGGCACGGCCTGTACGTTTTGCCGTTCTGGTGTTGGCGCCCATCACGAAGGCGGTTGGGTGGTGTGTTTTGCATATGCTACGGCTGTTGGGGGCCGATATTCGAACCCAAGGTATGGTTTCCAGTGAAGAAGAACTACGTGGAGCCATCGATCTACATCGTGGTGTTGATACAGAAGAGGAGATTCGGGAAGAGCGAGCGATGTTGCGTTCGATTCTAGATTTAACCAATGTTGAAGTTAGTGAAATTATGACACATCGCCGTAATGTCGTGGTGATTGATGCATCGCTACCTCCTGGCGATATTGTTGATGCTGTGTTGAATAGTCCTTTTACCCGAGTGCCATTATGGCAAGGCGAGACGGATAACATTATCGGTGTGCTGCATGCCAAGGCCCTATTGCGGGAAGTTCATGCTCATGGCGGTGAATTGGATAAAATGGACATTTTGGCAATTGCCCAAAAACCTTGGTTTACGCCCGACACCACGACTCTTTTTGACCAGCTTCAAGCCTTCCGACGACGGCGCGAGCATTTTGCCCTGGTGGTCGATGAGTATGGCAGCTTGATGGGCGTAGTGACATTAGAAGATATTCTGGAAGAAATTGTTGGTGATATTGCCGACGAACATGATGTTCAGGTGGCCGGTGTTCGCGCAGAACTGGGTGGAGCTTATATTGTTGATGGCTGGGTCACGATTCGAGATTTAAACCGTGAATTCGAGTGGCGATTACCTGATGAGCGCGCCTCGACGATCGCAGGCTTGGTGCTGAATGAGGCTCGGCGAATTCCCGATGTTGGGCAAACTTTTGTCTTTTACGACTTCCGCTTTGAAATTTTGGGACGCCAGCGTCATCAAATCACTTCGCTGCGGATGACCCCCCCAGGAGTCGGCGGTGTGGCCCCCGTCAAACCTGAAGACGACAGAGAGTCTCGAGTCGCCTGATCCTCGTCCCTGGGGCCTTCTTTCCTCCTGATATGTCTGCCGTAAACGCGTATGGCCGCACCTTCGCTTGACGAAAGGGATTCGCCACACACTTCCTTTTTGAAGGGGAGAGGGGAACCGATGGAGACAAACAATGGCGCTACGGAAATTGATCCCTGATGTGATTCATGATCAGGATGTTGTTGCTCTAGCGCCTGAAGATTCGGTCCTCATGGCCGTGAAACAGATGATCGAGCACAACATTAGTGCTGTCGTGGTAACCGCTGATGGGACAACAGAGAGCCCAATTATTGGCATCTTTACCGAGCGAGATTTGACAGTTCGGGTGGTCGGGGCCGGTCGACACGCCGTCCAGGTACGATTAGGCGATGTTATGACCCAAAATCCGGACGTTTTGCCTCCAGAAGCACGGGCTTTAGATGCGCTTCAGTTCATGCGAAAAAGGCACTACCGCCATCTTCCGGTGGTGGAAGACGATCGAGTGGTCGGCGTGGTATCGATGCGGGATCTGTTTGCTGTCGCCACTGAGCAATTGGTGCAGGACGTCCACGAGTGCGAGGCCATTGTCTTCGGCTCTGGGTATTCTGTCGATACCATCGTAGATCGCCCTCATTGAAGCGGTCTTGGTGGCTGGAGTGGCGGCGTCCAACCTGTGTGGAGACCCGATGGCCTTATCCGATCCCAGCCCTCGCAAGCATATCCATACCCGTCACGTTACCTGTCGCGGCTATCGTCGTGAAGATGGGTTGTGGGATGTCGAAGGCCACTTGATCGATGTGAAGACTTATAGTTTTCACACGGTTCATCGCGGCGATATAGAGCCTGGTGATCCGGTGCACGAGATGATGATTCGCTTAACCGTGACCGATGATTTTCTGGTCACGAATATCGAGGCGGTGATCTTGAAATCACCTTTCCATATCTGTGGGGAAATAACAGGTGCCCTTCAGCAGATGATCGGGTTGACCATTGGTGCAGGCTGGAATCGGGCGATCAAAGAACGGCTTGCTGGAATTAAGGGGTGTACCCACCTGACCGAGCTGCTTGGTCCTATTGCGACCACGGCTTTTCAAACCATCTATCCAATTTTGGTCCGTGAACGTGCACCTGCTCCTGACACTGAGGATCAGCACGGAAATCGAATCAAAGAGCGTCCTGCGTTGTTGGATGTTTGTCACGTTTTTGATAGTTCTGGTGAGTTCGTGCGTGGTTATTGGCCGGATCATTACATTGAGAAGCAGGATGTCTAACTGCTTTTCTTAGTCAAGAGAATGCGGGTGTTTATCCGTACGGCGGTCAACGATGTAAACGCGCGGAGGGTGAGATCCATCCCATCCGCGCAGTTCATCGTGGAGGCGGGGTGATTTGGATGTATCAAGCCGGATCGATAATCCGCCAAAACGCACGGCCATGGCTAAGTGAACCATATTAAAAACAAGTTTTATTTGTGTTCCTGAAATTGATTCAATAAATGGAAAGGGAATCATTGCCAAGCTTGCTCCTTTTGAAATAAAACCTTGAAGAGTTGATATAATATACTCATAATTTTTTTCAATAGAGACTTCAAGTCGTTCGCACTTTTCGTTTAGTGATGATTTTCTCTCCTCAAGAATAATCTGATTAACACCTCTAGAAAATTGCTGACAAGCTTCGGCATTCAATTTTGGATCAATTCGTGCAAAATACGTAACAATTGATCGATGAAGGACTTCTAATTCTTGCCGTTTCTCATCACGAAGGTCATCAGCCAAGTCTTCGAAAGAAACCATGGCTTCAATAGTTTCAGTCAAAGCCTTATGAACGTTTTCACGCCATTCCTCTGTGGGTTGACTGGGGCCGAGCGAAAGGGCCTCGCCTAACCGTTCTAGGCCGATCAGTGCACGGTCTTTAGTGGCGGCAATTGCGCCTTGAATTTCTCGGCGCTTCTCTTCATCTTCCGTTAATAAAGAATTCGGGTCATCCAATAAGGAATCAACGGTTGCGAGCGTTTGACGCGTTTCTTCAAGTCCTGTCAGCAAGGCACCAACATCCGGGATCGTCGGTCCTTCGGGTTCGGGTGGGGGCGGGGGAGGAGGCTTTAGCGGCTTAACATCGTCAAAACGTCGAATGGTGCCGCGTCCTTCCTTATTGCGCCCGACGAGAACACAGGGCTGAAAGTCAACTAGAATGACTTTACCGGAAGTTGAATCAACGATGGTGCCGTCCGTTCCACTAAAAGCCATCCGGGCCAGTAAATAGGCCCTGCGTCCGTTGGGGTCGAGGCTTAAATAAGGAAGCCAATTATCAGAATTAGGACCAGCAGGTAAAATATTATCGGGTAAGACGAACCAGAATTCATTACCTCGCCGTATGCTTAAGGTCAACCCGTCACGAGCTTGGTCTGCATCTGTGCAAACCAAATCCAAAACGGAATGAAATGAAGGTGGTTCAGTTGTCATCGCGGCCGCAACCTTCATAACAGCTGCCGGGCCGTAGACAGCTTATTGTAGGCCAAGGCGCTATATGCTCAAAAAAACAAGACGGACTCACGGTAACGCTGCGTGTATAACGCCCCTGCATTCCCTGTTTAAAGAATCGCCAATGGTTTTCGATCCTATGGTAAAAGCTCGTGAGCAATTTCATTTAATTCTTTGGCTTGTAACCATCCTTCCGCATGGCGTAAAAGCCCAACAGCATCCTTGGGAGCAAGAAAACCGTCGCAACCTTCGCGTTTTTTTGTTAGGCGAGATAGAATAAGTCTGACGTCGTGCGGCAGGCTGACGAATAGCTCTACGGCTTCTCGAGCAACGTCCTGGGGGAGGCGTTCCCCACCCTCCGCCAAGGCCGCCAACTCGCGAGCCGTCTTGTCACTCAGTGATATCTCGACTCGATAGCCAGGCATTTCGTATACCTAAAGTCTGCGGCGATTGCTTCAAGCAATCGCCGCAGACTTTTCCTAGTTAATGACGGATGCCGTTGCCGGCAGCCTTTGAACGGGTCCAATTAAATTTTCGGTATAGATGACGTCGTTGCGTATCTTAAGCGAACGAGCGGTCATTTTTGCAGCATCATCGGTTCGGCCAAGGGCGCTTAAGACCTCGGCCCAGCTTGAATAGGCGTCGGCAAAGGTCGGGTCTGCTTTGATTGCCAGATCAAATTTAGCAAACGCATCGTCATAATGGCCGAGCAAAGCTAATGAAAATCCCCACTCGCTGTATGCACCAGCAATAGCGACCTTGGAAGCTTCAATTTTCGGATTGGTAACCAATTTTTGGAATTTTTCAATAGCTTCTTCATTATTTCCTTCTCGGGCCAGAACAACTCCCCAATTCAAAAGTGGAGCGGCAAAATTCGGGTCACGAGCAAGTGCCGCCTGGAATTTTTCAATGGCGCCTGCCCGATCGGCTTGCTGATAGAGGACGATACCCCAGAGATTATACATCCACTTACTAACTTCGGAGTCTGGTTTTGCTAACTCACGATGTATAATTTCGATTGTAGATGTAAAATCACGGGTTACGAAGTCTTTTTTGAACTGATATGCGGCTAAAAGATAAGGATCAATGGCCCGAATTGCTTCATAAGCAGTGTTATGAATAAGCTGCTTGATCTGTTCTTTGGGCGCTCTGACTTGGATATATGTTTGATTCTTGCTGGCATCTGTACCTCGCAAGACAAACTCTAAATCTTTTCCGTAAGCAACAACCTCTCCGCTGAAGCTGTAGGGAATCAATCCGACAGTCTCTTGGGCGACTCGTATCAACGGCGTCACCTTGAGATAATCCGCCAGGACCACAAGCGGCCCTTTCTCTCCCTGAAGCTGAATGCCTCGGGCTTGAGCGGTCGAATCCGCCTGTTTCTCGATTTCGTGCATTTCGTCCACGAGGCGATTGCGAACGACATCAGGAGTATAGCCGGCGGTGGATGCGATCTCAGTTGGAATGTTGATTCGGTCCACATGAACGGCTTGTGTATCCGTAATCACAGCGAATCCAAACGCCAGGGCCGCCATTGTCAGCGGCAGGGTCAAAATACCCAGGTCCATCAGAAAGCTCCTCTCCGCGAATCCACGACCGCGTACCTAGCCATAGAAATCAAAAAAACAGCGCGTCCCATGGTACGGTATTGGTTCAGCCAACGCAACAACGCTTATGTTTGGCGGGTTTGCAACGAGATCGAGTTGCGAAAGAGCAACCTTGGGAGCATCCAGGATATCACGATCGTCATAGGGATTTGCTCTTGATTTCGCGGTCTCGAAGCGGCTATCTCATAGCCTAGCTTGGTGTTGGAGTGTGCTGGGGCAGCGTTGCCCGAGACATTTTGCGGAGGAAGCGCCTGATGCGGAAATTGATTTATCGTCTGTTTATCGGTGTGGGGTTGGTCGCTGCACTGGTGACGGGGGGAACCGCGCCGGTGCTGGCGGACAAAGTTTTAACACGAGGCAATGGCGGCGAGCCCAAGACCTTGGACCCGCATTTTACCGATGGTCGAACTGAATCAAACATTTTTCGTGATCTTTTCGAAGGATTGGTCGTGTACCGTCCTTACGGAAAAATTGACCCTGGGATTGCCGAGTCTTGGGATATCTCTGAAGATAATTTAGTGTATACATTCCATTTGCGCCCCAATGCAAAATGGTCAAATGGAGACTCGATTACTGCCGAAGATTTTGTTTATAGTTTTCGGCGTTCTATCGCGCCGCAGCCCGGCAAAGATACAGCCTTTAATATGGCAGTGATCCGTAATGCCGAAGCTGTAATGAAAGGTGAGAAACCTGCTACAGACTTAGCGGTTGAAGCCCTGGATCCGCTTACATTACGGATTACGTTGCGTGGTCCGACCCCGTATTTCTTAGCACTATTGTCTTCGGACAATAACGCGCTGCCGGTTCCTCGTTCTGTCATTGAAAAATACGGTCAGCATTGGGCCGAGCCAGGTAAGATGGTTACTGACGGCGCCTATATTCTGGAGGATTGGCAGCCGCAAAAACAGGTAACACTTGTTCGCAATCAAAACTACTATGGTAATGGTAGTGTTAAAATTGATAAAGTTGTTTATTATCCGTACACAAGCGCAACTGAGGAATTGAAGCTGTTTAAAGCCGGAAAGTTGGACATGACTTTCCAGGTCCCTCAAGAACAAGTCAAATGGGTTTCGCTTAGCGATCCCAAGGAATTTTGGAATAAGCCTTATCTTGCAACCTATTATTACGCTTTTAATCTGACGGCAGAGCCTTTCAAAGGAAATCTAAACCTGAGGAAGGCCCTTGCCTTGGCCATCAATCGTGAGTCCTTGGTTGAAAAGGTTACACGAGCCGGTGAGTTGCCTGGTTATAGCTTGGTTCCGCCCCTAATTGCTGGATATAAGCGCCAAGTCCTGCCCTTTATTGACCAGACTTATGAAGATCGCTTGGAAGAAGCGCGGCGTTTATTTGCCGAAGCTGGCTATAGCCCGGCTCAACCGCTGACGATCGAGCTTTTGAACAACACCAATGATAACGATCGGAAGATTGCAGACGCCATCATCAGTATGTGGCAGGATGCTTTCGGTAAGGGGTTGATGGTCAATACGGTCAATCTTGAACGAACCGAGTATCTCGATCGTCGGAAGCGTCGGCAATTTCAGGTGGTTCGGGCGGCTTGGATTGGCGAATATGTGGACCCTACGGCTTTTCTTAACTTGATGTTGTCTCGCTCTACGCCGCCACGGAACGATCCTGGCTTTAAAAATGCTGTCTATGATGACCTTTTGGAAAAAGCTGGAGTGACCAGTGATTCGGCAGAGCGGTCGGTTTTGCTTCAGCAAGCGGAACATCTTTTGTTGAACGAGTATGCAATCATCCCGATTTATCATTTCGCGGCTAAGTCTATGGTTAGTGAAAGGGTGAGGGGGCTTGTGTTCAACATCAGGGACGTTCACCCTAGTCGGTTCTTGGATTTGGCTGATTGAGAGTTGATCGTTCGCCTCCCGTCGTTCGGCGGCGGGAGGCGGAAAAGATCAGCGGGCGAGCCACTGTTCGATTAAGTGCCGAGAAATCGAATCGGCTCTAGGAAAAAGAGCAAAGCCTGTATCCGTGGGTGCCAGAAGTTCTTCGCGGGTAAACCAGCGGGCATCCTCCATTTCCTCTGGCTGAAGCGTAATTTCCGTGCTTACGGCTCGGGCAAAGAAACCCAGCATCAAGGAAGACGGAAAAGGCCAGGGTTGGGAAGAGTTGTATTCGATATCGGTGATCCGTATTCCCGTCTCTTCAAAAACTTCCCTGGCTACAGCGTCTTCGATGCTTTCACCAGGTTCAACGAATCCAGCTAATGTCGAATAAAGACCAGGGGGAAAGCGTGGCTGTCGCCCCAACAAGCAGCGATTCCCATCATGAACCAGCATGATAACTGCTGGATCTGTGCGTGGAAAATGTTGGGTGGCACACAGAGAAGAAGAGCATACACGAACATGCCCAGCTTCTCTCGCTATGGTAAGGTGTCCACAGACGCCGCAATAGCGGTGGCGCTGATGCCACCACATTAATCCCCGAGCATAGGCTGCGATATTTGCTTCGCTTCTGGGTAGCAATGATCCGACTGTTCGTAGTTCTAAAAAAGTGCTAGGTGCGATTGGGGGGAGGTGCTGTTGGGGATCATCGAATTCTGAGACATCGAGCGCAAACCATACTGTGTCTTCCTCCAGACCCAGCAAGGTTAACTCAGTTTCAGGAGCTTTCGTCAGATCGACGCCGATCTGATGAGCTGGTAGCCAGCCAAGACGCGGCTCTTTAGGATTGGTGATGTCGATCAAAGTCTGGCTCCGCCAGACGGGTAAGATTCTTGAATGGATGCCGCTCTGTTTTTCTGCAATCCAAACGGCATCTTTACGCCGAGGAGCCATTCGATCAAGCCCACAACCGGCATAGAGGTTACTTTTAATTGTCATGGATGCCCCGCCATTCCCTGTGGCATCGGCCAGCGTTTTTCGTTTCCGCTGCCGCCACCAATGGATACTATCCCATCATCGCAATTCTGGGCGCAATGGATCATGATTGACACCTGTCCGACTCATCTTATTGCCTTAGCCGAGCGCTTGGTAGATGCAAGCGGTGCCGTCGTAAGACGTTATTTTCGATCACGGTTAGCGGTGATCGATAAGGCAGATTTATCGCCGGTAACTGTTGCTGATCGCGAGGCTGAGAGTATAATTAGAACTATTATAGAATCAAGACGGCCAGAAGATGGGATTATTGGCGAAGAATATGGTCATAAAAATTTAGATGCAGAATATATTTGGGTCATTGATCCAATTGATGGGACTAAAGCATTTATGACAGGGCGCCCAACTTTTGGGACTTTAGTTGGTTTACTATATCGGGGGCGGCCTATCTTGGGGATTATTGATCAGCCTGTCCTTGGCGATCGTTGGGTTGGGGCTGCCGGACGTGGAACAACCTTTAATGGTGTTGCCGCCAAGGTTCGCGCTTGTGGTGGATTGGCCATCGCGACTCTCAGCGCCACCACCCCAGACATGTTCTGCAACGCCAACGATCTCGAAGCGTTCAAGCGAATCGCGAGGGCGGCCAAACTCACACTTTATGGGGGAGACTGTTACGCCTACGGATTGCTTGCTTCTGGTTTCCAGGATCTGGTCATTGAAGCTAGCCTTAATCTTTACGATTTTGCGGCATTGGTTCCCGTGATTTTGGGGGCTGGCGGACAGATGAGTGATTGGCAAGGGCGAGCACTCGATATTCACAGTGATGGGCGGGTCGTTGCGGCTTGCGATACGCGACTCCATGGTGAGGTATTGGGGTTGTTGTAAAGGCGAGAAAAGTCGTGGAGAAGGATGGTATCGCAAGCAGTCAGAGTTTCTCTTAGAATGGAAGATCAAAGAGTAGAAGGTATGCGTTGATCAAAAGAAATACGCCGCTTGTGGCAAATAGATAACCTAACCATAACACCCAACGTCGACGTGCAACAATACTGGCAGAAGCTAAGACAATTGAAATTTGCAATAAAGCTTCTGCATAATCAAAAAACGGGTCTTGCCGGGCGGCGTGGTCGCGAATGGCTTCGTATTGGCGAGCCTTTGCGATAAGTTCGTTTTTGCCTTCTCCAGTCGCAGGTTCCGATTCGTACTTCGCGATGGCTGCCTTGTACGTATTGATCCGTTCGTTGATTAAAGTGTCAGCTGCTGTTGGAAGCCATACAGAAGAGGCTCGAATAGTAGCAAGTTCATCGGCTGCTAATCGATAGTCTGTTTGACGGATAACTTTGGATTGATAAAAAGAGTAAGTATCACTAGCAATAATATTTGCATTCATCATATCTTTTGTGGCATTTCCTCCTGCCATGGAAGTTATTGCAAGTATGACAGCTAAAACAGATATAAAAATAGCAACCCATTGCCGTGATTCCGCGTCCGCATGTTCGTGGTGGTGCTGGCTATGGTGGTGGGTAGCGGCTGCTTTGTGCTCGTCTTTACCTTCACCTTCATCTTCCTGAAGTTCGGTTACGGTCTCATGAATTTCGGTCGCTTCCATTGGTCCTCCGGTATATCGCTAGGGCTGTTATTGGTGGACAGGCCCATACCCCGTCAGGGTAACACGGATGCGAGCCTTATGGGATGGGTGGAAAGACTCTTCTCGTGGGTTGTGTTCGTTTATTTGACAGGAGCGCAGGCATTTCGGCGGCTTGTGGGGCTAGGATATAGCCGCGCTCCCAGGAACTATGCGATTCTGGCGACGGTGATCCATTAGGGAATATCCCTATATCGGTGTCAAATGTTGGAGTCGTTCAAAACACTAGCAGCTCCTCATAAAGGAGGGTAAACTTCAGAACGTTGTTCATGTGGCCAACATACGGCTTTAGAAGATGAAAAAAGTAATGTTTATTCGTAGACCAGAAGCTGGTAATGTGTCATATGCAGTCATGGCACAGCGCGTCGAGTCTAAAGATAGCTTAGATGATTTTCCAACGCCGCCGTGGGCAACTCGTGCTCTAATGGAATATGTTGTTAGTGATAAAAATAAATTTATAGAAAAAACTTGCTTAGAGCCTGCTTGTGGTGCTGGTCATATGGTGAAAGTGTTAAAAGAGTACTTTGGAAATGTTTTCTATTCGGATATTTTTGATTATGGTTGCGGGCAAGTCAATGATTTTATGAGCTATCCTATTGGTAAAAAAGATATTGATTGGATTGTTACTAATCCTCCTTTTCGTCTTAGTGAAGAATTTATTATTCATGCGTTAAAAATTGCTAATGAAGGCGTAGCAATTTTAGCTAGAACAGTATTTATTGAAAGTATTGGTCGATACCAACGATTATTTGAGTCTCTTCCTCCAACAAAATTTGCGCAATTTGCCGAACGTGTACCTATGGTAAAGGGACGACTTAATCAAAAAGCATCAACAGCAACGGGTTATGCTTGGCTAGTTTGGGAAAAGGGTGAAAAAATTCAGTCACGCCTCATGTGGATACCGCCTTGTCGTAAAATGTTGGAGCGAGACGGTGATTATGAGGAAATGATGCAAAATGTCGCATCTTATCGGTAGAGAGCAAAATATTATGGACGAGTTAGGATTCTATTTTTATTATAGGAGTGGAGATTATGCAAAAAAATGTCAATATCCAAGAAATTATTATTTTTATTAATTATAATTTAACATTATTATATATATGAAATTGTGAATTTCAGGCTATGAATAAAAAAAATTTCACAGATAAACTTAGAAAGTATTCCATCAGTTCAAAGTTGGTGGGATTATTTATATTTTTCTCATTATGCATTGTATTGATGATGGAAAATGCTGTAAAAGCCAGTGTCGATCACCCCCTTAACATTATTTATATTTCATCATATGCAAAGGATTTGCCAAATCAGATAAAAATAGAAGACGGATTAAATAATATTCTTAATTATAGATCAGGGTATCATAATGTTTATTACGAATATCTTGATGGAGCACGACTGCCTTCTGCTGACGTTGAAAGTGGATTGACAAATTTTATTATTACAAAATATGCGAGTATACACTTTGATGTTGTGGTTGGTCATGGATGGCCTGCGGCTGCATTCGTTGCTAAGCATCAGGCTGTTTTTGGAGCCGCACGGCGTATTTATGCTGAAATATCAACAACTGACCTGGAGCGCCTTCAAAAAGCAGATGTTAGCGCTGAAGTTATTTTAGCTCAGACCGACTATTTGACTTCAATACAAGAAGCTTTAACAGTGAGTGGTGCTGATCAAATAATTGTTGCCGGAGAAACAAAAAGTCCATCTGGACAAATACGGATATCGGCATTTAGAGAAGCGATTAAAAAAATACAAATACCTACTCATATTGAGTATTTTTTAGATATAGATTTAGATGAATTGCTAGATAAGGTATCTATACTTCCTGCTAAGACAATAATTTATTATCTTTTTATTTTTAATGATGGCCATGGTCATAGTCTAGCTCCTTATAGTGTAGCAGAAAAATTATCAGAAAGGGCATCTGCACCCATTTTTAGTCAATGGGAGTCGCTCATAGGAAGTGGAATTGTTGGCGGTTATGTTCTTAGCAGTGAAAAAGTTGGGGAGTCAATAGGAAATATTATTATTAATAAAAATACTTATTTTGAAAGTAACTTTGATCATGTGTATGACTGGAGACAAATTACTCGCTGGAATTTATCACAAAACATGCTACCTGTAAATAGTATTATTAGATACCGTCAGGTTACATTATTTGAACAATATCGTATTCAGATATTATTTATTATTTCTTTTATTATTTTAATGGTGATAATATTACTACTTCTTGCAAGAACTGTAGTTCAAAGAAATGTTGCGGTCCGTATGTTGGCCGAAGACCGCTTGTTGCTGGCTGATCGGGTGCAGGAACGTACCGCCGAATTGGCTCAAGAAAGTCAACGATTGTTGGAGGCAAAAAAAGTTGCTGAAGCTGCGAATCATGCAAAATCAGCTTTTCTAGCTATGATGAGCCATGAAATAAGAACCCCAATGACAGGAATTATTGGTATATCTGAAATATTAAAAAGATCATTTATCGATGTTGAACAAAAAAAATATATTGATATTATGTACACGTCCGCTATCGGGCTTTTAACAATTCTTAATGATATATTGGATTATTCAAAAATTGAAGCGGATAAATTAACATTGGAATATAGCATATTTGATGTGATTGATGTAGTAAAAGCAACTATTAGCCTCTTTTCTCCGAGGGCCGAAGAGAGTCTAAATTTATTAAAGTTTAATACTCATGACATTGATCGTCTGTTAGTGCGTGGAGATGCAATCAGAATTAGGCAAATTCTCAGCAATTTGATTGGAAACTCCGTGAAATTTACTCGAAATGGTTCTATCGAAATTACATTAACTTATAATACAATTGATCAGCGTCAATTATTAAGGTTTGAAGTCGAAGATTCTGGAATTGGCATTTCAGATGAGGATTTATCTCGTTTGTTCAAGCCATTTTCTCAGGTTGATATCGAGGCAACGCGGAAATTTGGCGGTACCGGATTGGGATTGGCGATTAGTAAGCGTTTGGTTGAGTTGATGGGAGGCGAAATTGGTGCTATGAGCCGTCCTGGTTATGGCTCTCGATTTTATTTCACATGTTTTGTGGAGTCTGTGGACTATGAGGTTCCTCATGCCGAACCGGAAAAAATTTCTTTTGGGCAGTCGATGATTATTTTATTAGCAGAAGACAATCCAATCAATCGTATGATTGTAAAGAAAGGGCTGGAACACCGTGGCCATCAGGTTGTGGTGGTGGAAAATGGGGCTCAGGCTTATCAGGCAGCCGCAGCTCGGCAGTATGATGTGATCTTAATGGATATGCAGATGCCGGTTATGGATGGGGTTGAGGCAACGCGCCTGATTCGGGCGCTACCCTCTCCCTTTTCCGATGTCCCGATCGTGGCCTTGACGGCTGATGCCTTGACTGAGCATCGGATGGCCTATATGACCGCAGGGTTAACTGATTTTTTAACAAAACCAATTGAATGGGACAATGTTGATGCTGTTTTAGCGCATCTTAATCCCGAAAATAAGAAAAATTCTGATATAAATATCAACAATAATCAATATGTTAAGGGATTTGATCTTCCATTAATCGATCATGTACGATTTTCTGAAATTAGAGAAATCATGCCTAAAGATAATTTTAATCAACTTATTATGGACTTTATTGCTAGTAGTAAAAAAGAATCTTATAGACTTAAAGAAGTAAGTGATAATGACAATCTTTCCATGATTCATAATCTTGCTCATTCTTTAAAGGGGGTGTTTTCTAATTTTGGTGGATATCTAGTTGCGAATAAAGCACAAGAGTTATTGTTGTGTGACAATCTTTGTCGTAGTAAAATTTTATCAGATGAATTGATAATTTTAATAAATAAAACTATATTGGAAATGGAGATGATTATCAAGTAAATTTTCTTAATCTTTTTTTATTTTTTCCTATATTTATTTAATAGTTAATGCTTGATATATAGTGATCACAACTCCCAACAAGACTTCCTCCGATTTTCTCTTTGTTGGGGCTGTGGTCTATAATAAAATCGCAGACAGTAACTAGGTGCAGAGTGATGTGATTTGTTTTATTGGTGTTTTAATTTGCCAACTCGTCGGTCCAGACTCGGAAACCGAGTAACATGTTGGGCCCAAATGTGTGGGTTAGGGGGACATCGGCAGCATCGCGGCCTTGGGCGATCATGACGCGACCGATTCGAGGGGCGTTGTTTCGGGGATCGAAAACCCACCACCGTCCGCTCAGGTAAACTTCAATCCATGCTGCAAAGTCATTTGGAGCATAAGGAGGGGGTAATCCCACATCGCTAATGTAACCCATACAATAACGAGCCGGGATATTCATACAGCGACAGAATGCGATGGCAAGGTGAGCATAATCACGGCAGACGCCACGGCCCTCAGCATAGGTCTCGGCAGCAGTTCTAGTGGCTCTGGAATGCTCGTAGCCAAAGACCACATGACGGTGAACGAAATCACAAATGGCTTGAACACGCGGCCAGCCGAGCGGCAGGCTGCTGAATAGTCTCCATGCTTCTTCGGAAAGGCAATCAGTCTCACAATAGCGACTTCCCAGCAAGAACATCAATGTTTCGGATGGTAGTTCCTCAACAGGGTGCTGGATAGCTTCCAAACAAACAGGATCAATTTGGCCATTGTCTTGAATAATACTATCGGTTCCTAGGGTTAATCGTCCGGTCGGAGCGACCAATCGACAACACCAATTACCGAATAAATCTCGATAGCTTTGAATGGGAACCGGAGGATTGGTGATCAGATGATCTGGATATTCAAGACTCGCGACTCGCGAGTAATGGACATTCAGCATGACGATCATTGGGGTTGGCTTGGGGAAATCATAGCTCAGCTCGCAGCCCAGCCGAATGCGCATGGCGTGTTCTCCTGACCGTCATCGGGGAGGTGAATTCGTCCCTAACGTCAACCCTAGCAATAGCACGAACGTCGCCCGTTGACGGTATCAACTATGATGACACTCTATCAGACCCGCAGAAAACGACATCTTGTACCGGCGGACCATGACAATGATACCATCGAGCCTTGATGGTGACTCATCAAGGCTGCCCTCAGACGCCGGGC
>CAIXKV010000183.1 GCA_903920145.1 uncultured Rhodospirillales bacterium | reverse complement strand
GAATTGATTTGACTAATGGAAAAGAGATGGTAGCCTCAACAAGCGCTCCACCCGCTTCGCGGCTGATCGGCGCACAGAACCCCGGCGGGACTCTCTCTTAACTCCGCCCCACCGCTGTCCAAACAGCAGGGTCCACCTCAGAGAGCGACTTCGTCCCTGTGAAGACGCGCGATCGCTGATGCCGGTAAAAGATTAGTTCGTCTATCAAAGTCAAAAAGATATTACCACTCCTGCCAGTGTTTCCGGGCACGGAGAGCAATTTGGAACATAAAAATTAAAGCTGCTGTGTATAAAATGATCGTAGCCCAGAACCGACTCCGATCAAATATCCGTGCGGTATTTTGTGGGTCAGAGCTATTGAACGCAACTGCGACAGTTTCACCTTTATGATAGGGTTCGGCATTCATGTTATCCAAGCTTAGGGTCTTAAACAGAGCCGTCTGCTGCGTGAACAAAACGGTGCCGATCTTTGCCGAAAACTTGATCGTGACCTCTTGCGAGATGTCATCCCGGTTATTGGGGTTCGCCATCGGACGTTCGGCTGTCACAACCACGCCGTCGGCAGATGATGCCGCAATCGCGAATTCAATGTCATCAGTAGCGTAATATAAAGGAGATAGGAGAACGAATAAAATTTCCCCAACAGCTAATAAAATAATCAGGAATTTTAATTTATTGATAATAAAACTAAAAATTGAGGATGCGCTGGTTTTGCTGTAGGGCGATTCTTTAAATTCAAGTTGAGCATTCGGTGCTATAGCTCTAACAGCTAATTTTGTGCTTTCAGTTAGTGGGAATGCCCGGACAACAAGAACATCCTGTCCTGATTTTTTGCCGACATTAACCGATGTTACGGTTTTCAGAGCCCGAATCTTCTTGCCGTATCGATCTTTAGCTTCGCTCGGGCTGATAATTTTCCTTCGACCCGATGCTCCCGGTTTTCCCGAAGGGTTCGCGGTATCGCTTCCCGTATCGGCTTTCTTGGTGCCGACCTGGATAATTTTGATCGGCGCATTTGGGGCAATAGCCTCGATATTGTCTTCTAATGCATCCGTAATTTCATCAGCGGTGACGATGATGACGGGCCTATCTTCGTCAAAACCAACATGCAGCGACCGAATGCCCGGTAGGGCACTGAGAGATTTCTCGTACAGATTAATTGCATCGGTCGCGGAAAGCTTCTTCACTGACGTTACCCCGGTGAGACGGCCTCGGCGCGGCGGCCCTACAGGTTAAGGTAGCTTAATAAGGGGCGTTAGTGAAGCAAGATCGGTTTTAGGCTTGGCGTTGGGATTCATTCTGACCACAGAGATAAGGTCCATAGGCTTGATCGGATTTCTGAATGTGATTCAGCAGCCAGAGTTTTATGAATTCAAAGGTCTCAATGGCGATGGTGTTGCTGGTAAAGCCATCGAGCTGTTTACGCAGCAATAAGGCTTTACTTGAGAATTCCCGATGTTCCTGCCGATGGGCTGCTAAATTTGGGTAATGAACCGCCGCCATGAGTTGTTCTTCGCGGCTGAAGTGGTGATTGGCATAGTCGATGAGGGTATCAAAAATCAACGGCATGGCGGCTTTGGCTGAACCTTCGCGCATGGCCGAAGAGACTTCGTTGAACAGGGAGAACAAGCGTTGGTGATCAGCATCAATAGCGTGATTGCCGACCGCCAGACTGTCCCGCCATTCCAGCGTCGGCAATTCATTCAGAGTGTTTTCTTTGTTATCAATCAGACGATGAACATTAGATAGAAAGCTTTGCACATCGTCCCGCATCTTTTCGGCCTCGCCATACACGCGGTCGGCGGCAGCCGAGACGGAGTCAACCGTGAGCATTGAAGCCCGCGCGGTTTCAGCCACAGCATCAAAGCGGCGTGACACATCTTGCGTTCCGACTGCGGCATCGGTGGCGCTCGAGGCAATGTCGGCAACGGATGCACATTGTTGAGCCATGGCCACTGAAATGGCCGATGCGATATCATGGATATTGCCAATGGTCCGGCATATTTCAGCAATGGCCGCCACGGCTGCGGTGGTTTCCCCTTGAATTTGATTGATCTGGTTGGAGATGCTTTCCGTCGCTTGGCCCGTTTGGTTGGCCAAATTCTTGACCTCATTGGCGACGACGGCAAATCCCTTACCGGCTTCCCCCGCCCGCGCGGCTTCAATAGTGGCATTCAACGCCAACAGGTTGGTTTGCGAAGCGATGCCGGAAATGAGCTTCAGCACTTGGCCGATACTGTCAACGGTGTCAGACAACCGGCGAATTCGGTCGGTGGTTTGACTGGCCTCTGTAACGGCTTTGGTTGCGATGGCGGCGGCATCATCGATTTGCCGGCCAATTTCCTTGGTGGTGGCGGTCAGTTCCTCGGCAGCGGTGGCCATGGTCTGGACATTGTGACTGGTTCGCTCTGCCGTCGTTGCTGCCGATTGGCTCTCTTGAGAGGTCCGCATAACCCCTTGACTCAGGCTGTCGCTGGCCTGCGCCACTTGCTTGACCGCGACTGAAACCGTATCGAACAACCGCGAGACCAGTGCAGAGAAATCTCGTGTCAGAACATGAAGACTTTCTTGACGATGCAAATGGCGATTTTGTTCAAGAAGCTGATCGTTCCGTAAGCGGGCCTGTTCTTGGGTGGCGGATTTGAACGCGCCAACGGCACGGGCCAGGGCGCCGATTTCGTCGCGTCGGTTTTCGCCTGCGATCTCGGTTGACATATCTTCGACGGTCATGTCACCCGCTGTTAAACGGCTGAGGGAGTCGGTCACCCGATGTAACGGGGCGATGATGCCTCGGCGGGCCAGCAAGAGGGCGCTGGTGATCGCGATGGCGATTCCCAGACCGGCGATGGCGGCAAGAATCCAAACCGATAAACGGGCTTGTTCAAGGGCGGCAGTAGCGGTGGCTTTGCTGTTTTCTGCCGATTTGCCGTTGACCGCTCGGATTTCCTCGCGCACGGCGTCTGCGGTCGCCTGGATTCGACCAATGGCTTCGGTAAGCGGTTGAAGTGTTTCGGGGCTTCCTCGTTGGGCATGAGCTTCAGCCAAGCCCTGCAAATTTTTAATCTCATCGACATAATGCAGGTAAAGACTTTCAAACCGAAACACTTCTCCGTTCGGATCTGGGTAGTGCAATTCTTTCAACTCTTTTAACCGATCACTCAATAAACCAAGCGATCTTTTTAATTTGCCCAATGCATCGACAATAATCGTGGACGTTGGTTGCGCCAAAATACGGTATTGCTCTAATTCGACCGAGACAACACCGGAATTCATTCGGCTGGATGTGAGGGCGTGTTGATTGGCGACATCGAGCTGATCAATGGATTCGCCGATTTGTCGTAAAGACGTAATAGCAAAAAGTGCAACAATAGCAAGAACGGCGCAATTTACGGCAACAATTGACAGTATCCGCACGCGGATCGAGGCATTTCCGAATCGCATCGGGTCGCTCCATACGGGCTATCGATAACATCGCCAAGCGCCCAACGGCGCGCATGGAAGCATATCGTTAGCGGTGGGGTGTCGCACCCATTTTTAAATAATTTAAGGGCAAAAAATACTCAATGATACCGGCGAGCCCTGATACTGACACATCGTCGGCATCAGGCGGGGGCGCTGGAGTCCAGCCAGAACAGCATCCCTTGGGCGTTCAAATCAATATCGACCTGAAGACAATTAAGCACGTCTCGATCAGGCAGTGTGCAGCCATTGGCGCGCAGTTCCCCCACAAGAAGGGCGCCAATACTCTCCCGGATCCGGCGCTCGCGATCCGGGGCATGAGCTTCGGCCTGGGCAATGGCCACCTGTCCATCAAGCAACCGCAGCAATTGGGCCATGACTGTCTTGGTTGGGACGACGCGGCTGTAATGGGTCAGGTACAAGGCTTCGGGCTCATAGGACAGCACCAGATCAATGGATTGGCGCATGTCCTGGGGATCGAATTGGGATGGCGAGGTGGTAGGGAAGAGGAAAGGCCGACCGCCAGCATCCAGTTCCCGGTAAGACAACCCCATGACATCGCCGGTAAAGGCGCCCCGGCTGGCATGATCGAACAGACAGAGATGGTGACGGGCATGGCCTGGGGTGTGGAGAATCTCCAGCTCCCGCCCGCCTAGGGGAAGGCGTTGGCGATCGGTGGCCGACAGAATGCGGTCGGCGGGGACCGGCACCAACCGGCCATAGAGGCGCCGGGCCTCGTCGGCCCCATACACCGCTTCGACTGCGGCAAAGAGCTTCTCCGGGTCGGCCATGTGCCGGGCCCCGCGTGGATGGACCACCAGCCGGGCTTGCGGAAAGGCAGCCATCATGGCTCCGGCACCGCCAGCGTGATCCAGATGGACATGGGTTAGGATCACGTAATCCACCTGCTCGGGCGTGAGGCCGAGGGTGGCTAAGGCATCGAGGGTTGGAGCCAGCGAAGCGTTCGAGCCGGTATCCACCACCGCCACCCGCCCCGTGTCGACCACCAGATGAATCGCCGCCATCAGAGGGCGAACATAGGCGGCATCAAAGGCATAGACGCCGTTGCGGTAGTCAAGCAGGGGGCTTTGGGCGGTCATGGGCGCGGTTCCTTGGGGGCAAGTCCTTGAAGGAAGGCCAAACGAGGCCTCCGGCGACCAGGGGCGTCGCCCCTGGACCCTACCAAAGGCCAAGGGCCTTTGGAAACCGGACTTTATCGGGTCTCGGCACCAAAAACGCGGGCAAAGATAGTGTCAACATGGCGCGTGTGGAAGCGGTTGTCGAACAAATCCACCAGTGCCGCCGCGTCAAGATGCCGGGTGACGTTGGGATCGGCGGCCAAACGGTCCTGGAACTGGCCGCCTTCCTGCCAAACCGCCATGGCGTTCCGCTGGACGGCGGCGTAGGCGTCTTCCCGGCTCATGCCAGCCTGAGTCAAAGCCAGCAGTGCCCGTTGCGAAAACACCAAACCGCCCTGGCTGTTCAAATTGCGCTGCATTTGCTCGGGATAGACCACCAGCTTGTCGATCATGCCGGTGGCGCGGGTCAGCGCGAAATCCAGGGCGATGGTGGCGTCAGGGCCGATCACCCGCTCGACCGACGAGTGGGAAATGTCCCGTTCATGCCACAGAGCGACATTTTCCAAAGCCGGCGTCACCATGCCGCGCACCAACCGGGCCAAGCCGGTCAGATTTTCCGACAGCACGGGATTACGCTTGTGGGGCATCGCGGACGAGCCCTTCTGGCCGCTATGGAAAAACTCTTCGGCCTCGCGCACTTCCGAGCGTTGCAGGTGGCGAATCTCGGTGGCCAGATTCTCCAAGGACGAGGCGACCACACCCAATGTAGCGAAAAAGGCCGCGTGGCGATCGCGCGGGATCACCTGGGTCGAAACCGGCTCGACGGCAAGCCCTAGTTTGGCCGCCACATGGGCTTCGACCTGGGGATCAATGGTGGCGAAGGTGCCGACCGCGCCCGAGATGGCGCAGGTGGCAATTTCCTTACGGGCCGTCACCAACCGTTCACGGTTGCGCTGGAACGCTGCATAATGGCCGGCCAGTTTTAGACCAAAGGTCGTCGGCTCGGCATGGATGCCGTGGCTGCGACCAATACACACCGAATGGCGATGCTCCAACGCCCGCCGCCGCAGCGCCGCCAGCAGGCCATCCAGGTCGGCCAGCAGCAGATCCGCAGCCTGAGACAGTTGCACCGCAAGGCAGGTGTCAAGCACATCCGAACTGGTCATGCCCTGGTGGACGAATCGGGCTTCGGGGCCGACATGCTCGGCCAGATTGGTCAGAAAGGCGATGACATCATGCCGGGTTTCCCGCTCGATCTCGTCAATTCGTGCCACCTCAAACGCGCCCCGCGCCCAGACGGCAGCGGCGGCCTCCCGAGGGATGACGCCTAATTCGGCTTGAGCGTCGCAGGCATGGGCCTCGATCTCGAACCAGATGCGGAACCGATTCTCGGGTTCCCAGATGCGGGTCATTTCGGGACGGCTGTAGCGGGGAATCATAGGGTCTCCTCAATCACGTAAACGGGGCCACGCAAACGGGGCCGGGGGCCGCAGCCCCATGGGTGCCAGGATAGGGCTTTTCGTGGGCGCTGCCCACACCTGCAAAGGGCCCGTTGGCCCTTTGAACCCCTGATGGCTCCCCCATAATAGTGTCTTGAGGTCAAGGAGGCTGTGCCTCCTTGCGGGTGCAGGGTGGAGCCCTGCGAGAATCAAGGGAACGGCGCGATTCTCGCGCCCACGGGCCGCAGCCGGTCAAATCCGAGCCGGCCCTTGATCCCTGAATACCCGTGCAAGGCCCCCAAACGCCAGAGCCGCGACGAGGGCAAGGGCCGCTGGACTTTCATCAGACTTTCCAAGAGAAACCACCGCCCCACCCAATGCTCCCTCTTTATCAAAGATTCTGCGGAGGGCAGGGCGTTGTTGTTATGCGAGGTCTGATACTTAACGGGTATGCCGAATGCGCTCCCATTCGCGTTTCCGTATGGCGGCGCCAAGTTTGAATATTAGGGAAATGATGAGGTCGTTTTCTTTTTTGCTAAGGTTTTTGTAAGGTGTGTCACATACTATTTTTTCAAATATTTCGAAATTATTTCTCCCCTTTCCTATTGCGATATTCTTATTATTAATAGCATTCGTAATGTCTTTTTGAGTCACCATGTCATGGTCTAGTTTATCTTTTGGTATCGCCATGATTCTAATAAGAAACATAATTAATCTATGATCTTTTTCTGATGGATTCAGAAGAAGCTCTAAGTGAGTTCGGCTCCGTGTCAGTTCATCATGTAATTTTTCTTCTGCATCTTGTGATTTTGTGTGCCCTATCAGCAATCCAATTGTACTTAATACATTTGCCAGAAGCTCGGCAACTTTATCATTCCACGCCTGCCGGCTATCAGCGCGGACCTTAGCGCGAAGTTGCTGGTAGGTAAAAATAACACCAATAGCAGATGCAATGAGAGCAAGGAAAGCGGGCAGGTTATCATTGAGTTCGCCAGGCTTTTCTTGATTTTTTATCATAAGAAAACTAGGTAACTGTTCCGATGATATATAGTAAAATGCAAAACCATATAATGATCCTAGTGAAATTGTTATTAATAATATCAAAGATAATTTACAAAAATCTATATTTATCCCTCTGGGGGGCCTATCAAATTTTAATGGATCGCACTCTTTATTAAAAAGCATATAAAGTATAGCATCCCAATCAGGAGCATTACTACGATTTGTGTTATTTATAGTCCACCATTTTGCTCGATTGGTATCAATAATATATTTTCCTAGTTCATTAGAGGTTATTAATAACATTGGCAGTATACAGATTAATGCAAAATATGTAGATATAGAATGTAAAGACATTGAATTTAAATAATATACATTGTCCTCAATAAATACAATTGATGCAATCGCACCGACTGTAAGGTCAATGAATATTATAATTTTAGTTAAAATACCTCTTACGCCAATAACAACGGTAATAGATGTAAGAAATAGCATAAATAAGAATTCATATAATGTAAAAATATGACCATCAGGAACATTTTTCTGTATGCCTATAGCATAACTGATAAATTTATATAATTCTGAATGGAAACAATAGATCATTAAGGTTGCCAATATAAATATAATAATTAATGGTATTATATTTTTTACATATATCATTAATACAGCAGTTATCACAAGCCACGATTCTATTATTATTTTAACGAAAAGATTATTATTATCTATTTCCATAATAATCATCCTTTATCAAAAGGTTGTCGCCACCCCTCCTAACCACATACCAACATATGCAATTAAGCGGTTCTTCGTTCCTAATCTCGCTTGTATAAATCGGAATCTGAAATGTCAATGTGATATCGGTAATGCGGATACGCTATCTGCGTCTATCACGGGCATTATGATGCAAAGGCCTATGCGTGGTTTGCGGGGTGGGGGGCTCAGAACTAGAACCGTTCATCCTCAGGGTCCATCACCACGGCGGCTCCGGCTTGGATGGCGGCGAATAGGGCTCCGGTTTGGGGGAGGAGTTTGGCCATGAAGAAGCGAGCGGTGTCGAGTTTGCCGCGATAGAGGGGATTGGTGGCGCCGGCGGCCAGTTTTTCTTGGGCCACGCGGGCCATCCGTAGCCACAAGGCGCCCAAGGCCACCAGTCCGAACAGGCGCAAATAGTCCGAAGCGGCAGCGGCGGCTTCGTCGGGGTCGGCTAGGCCTCGGATGGCGATGGTGACGGTGGCTTGCTGGAACCGTCCGAAGGCTTTGGCCAGGGGAGCCGCCAGGGCGGCCAGCACCGGGTCGGCGCCATCGCGACCCAGCTCTTCCAGCTCGGCGGCCAGGGGATGGCAGAAGTGGCGCAGCAGTCGCCCCGTGGCCTGGGGGAGTTTGCGCCCGACCAAATCCAGAGCCTGAATGCCGTTGGTGCCTTCGTAGACCTGGGTGATCCGGGCATCGCGGACATACTGTTCGATGCCGTTATCCTGGATGTAGCCGTGACCGCCGTGAATCTGGAGCGCCAAGTTGGCAACCTCGAAGCCCAGATCGGTCAGCAGGGCCTTCAAGACCGGGATCAGCAGCGCCACCAGTTCGCCCGCCGCTTGGCGAGTTCGGAGGTCGGGATGGCGGGCTTCGTGGTCCAAATGAAGTCCGATCCAGTAAGCCAACGCCCGCCCGCCTTCATTGTAGGCTTTCATGGTCAGCAGCATCCGCCGGATATCGGGATGGACAATCAGTGGGTCGGCAGGGCGGTTGGGATAACGGGCGCCCTTGAGGGCCCGGCCTTGGAGTCGGTCTCGGGCATAGGCCAGGGCGTGCTGATAGGCGACTTCAGCCAGTCCCAGACCCTGAAGCCCGACCGCCAGCCGGGCGGCGTTCATCATGGTGAACATGGCCGGCAGTCCTTTATGGGGCTGGCCGACCAGCCAGCCAGCAGCCCCGTCAAAGTTGAGGACGCAGGTGCTGGAGCCGCGAATCCCCATCTTGTGCTCGAGTCCGCCGCATGAAACCGCGTTGGCGGTGCCCAAGGTGCCCTGATCGTCCCGCACCTGAATTTTGGGGACCAGAAACAGGCTGATGCCGTGACTGCCACCAGGAGCATCGGGCAGGCGGGCCAGAACCAGATGTAGAATGTTCTCGGTCAGATCATGATCGCCGGCTGAAATGAAAATTTTGGTGCCGGTTATGCGATAGCCGCCGGCGCCATCGGGTTCAGCCCGAGTCCGTACCAGTCCCAGATCGGTCCCGGCCTGGGGCTCGGTCAGACACATGGTTCCGGCCCACGAACCGTCTGCCAGTCGCGGCAGGACTCGGCGTTTGAGGCTCTCTTCTCCATGGCGTCGAACCGCATTATAGACCCCGCGACTGAGGCCGGGGTAAATGCCAAAGGCCAGATTGGCCGAACTAACCATCTCTTCCATCACGAAATAGACCAGCTCGGGCAATCCCATGCCGCCATCTTCAGGAGCACAGGCCAGTCGAGTCCAGCCCCCCTCGATATAGGCCCGATAAGCCGCCGGAAAGCCGGCAGGGGTGAAGACCCGACCCTTTTCCAGCCGGCACCCTTCGGCGTCGCCGCTTTGATTCAGCGGGAACAGCACCTCTTCACAGAGCCGCGCGCCTTCGGCGATCACCGGGAAGATCAGGTCGGGAGTGGCGTCTTCGTAGCCGGGTAGGGTTGCCAACTGCTCGACCCGGAGCAGGTCTTCGAGAACGAAGCGGATATCGGCCAGGGGGGCTTGGTAGCGGGGCATGACGAAGTCTCCCTATCGCAAGCGCAAGGAGGCACAGCCTCCTTTGACCTCGAAACATCAAGGGTTCAAAGGGCCGACCGGCCTTTTGCGGCTGTGGGCAGAGCCCACGAAAAGCCCTTCGTCCCTAATTTCGCAACGGCTTTCCGGTGGCCAGCACATGGTCGATCCGGTCCAGAGTGGCCGGAGTCCGAACCAGTTTCATGAACTCCTGCCGTTCCAGCGCCAGCAACTCGGCTTCGCTCACCAAATCGGTCAGATCGGTGTCACCTCCGGTCAAGACGGTGGCGACGGCTTTGGCCACCACCCCGTCATGGGCGGTCGCTTTGCCCTGAAGCTGAAGCGCCTCGATTTGCAGCGCCAGGGCCAGACGCCCGGATGGGCCAGGCAGGGCCAGGGGCGGCGGTGGAGCCGGGGGGTGATAATCGGGGGTCCAGAGGGCCAGGGCTCGGGCTTTCGCGTCGGCCAGCAGGCGGTCGCGATTCATGGTGATGCCGTCGTTGGTCGTCAGATAGTTCAACCGCCGGGCGTCGTCTGCCGAGCGCGAGACTTTGGCCAGGGCGATGGTTTCAAACGTTTGGGCAATGGGCGGCATCGGTCCACCGGGGCGGGTGGGGTTTTGACTGTGGCGGCTTAACAGCGCGGTGCAACCACCCCAGGCCGGCAGAACACCGACTCCGGTTTCAACCAGCCCGATATAAGACTCGGCGTGGGCCTGGACCGCGTGGCTGTACAGCAGTATTTCGCAGCCGCCCCCCAGGGCCAGTCCCGAAGGGGCCGAAACCACCGGGAAGGGCGCATTGCGGAGCGCCAGATAACAGCGTTGACCCTCGGCGATCCGTTCGGCGATCTGGTCCCACAAACCAACATTGTACAGGATCATGGCCAGTCCAAGATTGGCTCCGACCGAGAAGGCCTCGCCCTCATTGTAGATGACCAGCGCCTTCCAGATGCCGCGCCCGTCACCGATCCGGGCCAAAGCGTCGTCGATCATGGCGAACACCTGAGGATCCAAGGTATTCATCTTTGACGTGAATTCCAGGCACAGCACTCCATCGCCGAGAGTCCACAAGGCCGCCGAAGGATTGTGGGCCACCGGCTGGCTTTGGCGCTTGATGTCTGCCAGCACCAGCACACCCGCCGGGCGGACCACGGGATGATAGGCACCGTCGTTGGAAAGCGCCTGAAGTGCGGTGCCCTCGACCCGATAGAAGGGCCGGCCTGCCGCCGCCGAGACCAGCGGCGGCACTGGCAGCCCCTCGGTGGTGAGCCGGTCGGCAAACCAGCCGGTGCCGAGTCGATCAATCAGTTCAAACGGGCCATATTTCCAGTTGTATCCCAGCCGAAGCGCGCGATCCACGGCGTCGATGTCGTCCGAGACCTCCGGCACCCGTTCGGCGGCATAGGCCAGAGTCGGCAGCATCACGGCTCGGGCATAGGCGCCGCCCCGATCGGCATGCTCAAACAGGGCGGTGAGGCCGCCACGGGCGGCTTGGAGGCTGTCGAGGATTGCCTTTTCCGAAGGCCGCTCGGCGCCGCTGGCCAAATCCAGGGCCAGTTTGATCCGGCTGCCATCGGGACGGCGGCCTAACCGATAGAAGCCGCCCTTGCCCTTGCGGCCCGTGTAGCCCTCCTGGATCAACCGGCTCAGGAGCGGTTGCGGGCGGACCAGCGCCCGGAAGGGATCGTCGGGGGCCAGCGCCGCCGCCAGGGATCCCGTGACATGAGGCAGCAGGTCCAGCCCGATCAGATCGAGCAGGCCGAAGACGCCGGTTTTGGGCAGACCGAAGGGCCGACCACAGACGGCATCGGCCTCTTCGATGGTCAAGCCCCAATCAAAGGCGGCGTTGATCGCGGCTTGCAGCCAGAACGCTCCGATCCGGTTGGCGATGAAGCCGGGGGTGTCACGGCACATCACCACGCCCTTACCTAACCGTCGGTCGGCACATTTGGCGATGGCCGCGATCGCCTCGGGACGGGTGTTGGGACCGGCCACCAGCTCCAGCAAGCGCATGTAGCGAGGCGGGTTGAAGAAATGGGTGATCATAAAATCGCTTGCGAAACGATCGCTTTGCCCGGCAATAAGTTTCGAAAGCGGAATGGTTGAAGTGTTCGAAGAGACCACCGATCCAGGCTTTCGGACCCGATCGAGGGTGCGGTAGAGATCGGCTTTGACCACCGGGTCTTCGGTGACGGCTTCAAGAATCCAGTCGCTGTTCGTCAAGCGGTCGAGAGCCTCGGGCAGATCAACCGGGGTGATCAGCCGGGCGCGGTCGGGGTGCATGAAAGGGGCCGGTTCGGCTTTCAACAGCCGCGCCACGGCTTCGGTGGCGGCGCCTAGTCGAGCATCGGTCAGAAGCACCGGGATGCCAGCATTAGCCAGATGCGCGGCAATACCGCTTCCCATGACTCCGGCGCCGACCACAGTCGCATGATGCAGGTCCATCATATCCTCCTCGCCGTTCATGCTATTGGGGCGGTCGACACTATGGGACGCTACCGAACCTTATCGAACCTTATCGGCTCACACCGCCTCCAGCACCGTTGCAATCCCCTGGCCGCCGCCAATGCATTGAGTTGCCAAGGCAAATTGCTTTCCTTCCCGGACCAGCACCGCCGCCGCTTTGCCGACAATGCGGGCTCCGGTAGCGCCCAGGGGATGGCCCAGCGCCAGCGCGCCGCCGTCCCAATTGACTCGCGCCGGGTCCAGGTTCAATCCCTCCAGGCAGGCGAGAGCCTGGGCGGCAAAGGCTTCGTTCAGTTCCACCACGTCCAGGTCGTCGATCTTGAGCCCAGCACGGGTCAGCGCCCTGAGGGTGGCCGGCACGGGGCCGATGCCCATAATTTCGGGATCGCAACCAACTACGGCCAGCGCCCGCAGTCGGGCTAGAATCGGCAGGCCGTGGGCTTTGGCGTACTCTTCGCGGGTCACCAGTACCGCCGAAGCGCCATCGGTGAGTGGTGACGAGGTGCCGGCGGTGACGCTGCCGCCCGTCTCAAAGCTTGGTTCCAGGCTCGCCAGCCGTTCTAGGCTGGTGTCGGGACGGATGGCGCCGTCGCGCTCGATCCTGACGCCATCCCGGCCCATAATCGGAATGATTTCGTCATCGAAACGACCTTGGGCCTGTGCCGCAGCGGCTTTGGTATGAGAGGCCATTGCGAAGGCCTCTTGAGCGGCGCGGGGAATGGCGCAACGCTTTGCTAAAGTCTCAGCCGTGCGCCCCATGGCGTGGTACGCGGCAGGGCGCTCGGCGGCCAAACCTGGATGGGGCAGGGGGTTAAAGCCCATCATCGGAACGCGCGACATGGATTCAACCCCGACGCACAGAAAGGCCGCTCCGGCGTTGGCCGCAATGGCGCCCGCCGCCATGTGAATTGCCTGCATCGACGAGCCACAGAAACGGTTAACCGTGGTTCCGGCCACTGAAAGAGGCAGGCCCGCCAGGAAACCGATGGTACGGGCGATGTTTAATCCTTGCTCCCCTTCGGGAAAGGCGCAACCAACGATCAGGTCTTCAATGTCTTCGGGAGGGATGCCGGTTCGCGCCATCAAGGCGCGGACGGTGGCCGCCGCCAGATCGTCGGGGCGGATGCGGGCTAGGGCGCCTTTACCGGCGAGAGTGAACGGAGATCGACAATATCCGGCGATAACCACGGATTTCATGATCCGATCCTCCCGTCGTCGTGCAGGTGGTGTTTATGAAAGGCGACGGCTCCCCCGCGTTGGAGCCTAAAATAGGTTCGTTCAACGGGGCTGTTGTCGGAGGTTTGAAAGTCGGGGAGGGCGTCAATCGGAGGGGCCATAGACCAGGCCCGGTCCTGGTTCTGATCACGGCTCCGGGGCCGGTCAGTGCCGGCGGGGCGGCGACCGTTCGATATGGAGGGTTTTCGTCGGTAGGACGACCCGAGCGATGCAGAGAGGATTCGGGTCAGGATGTTCGATTGCGCTGCGTTGCGCCATGGGTTCGACCTCGTCCTCATATCCCACCTCCGCTATCCTGCACGTCAGGGTAAGCT
Organism: uncultured Rhodospirillales bacterium; assembly: GCA_903920145.1. GTDB lineage: Bacteria > Pseudomonadota > Alphaproteobacteria > Azospirillales > Azospirillaceae > BOG-933. The sequence continues at coordinate 5,321 of CAIXKV010000183.1, read as the reverse complement.
GGGGTGAGAGGGAGAGGTCGGCAAGGCCGGGCCGGTGTGGGCCGCGCACTTTACGCGATCCGCACCGGCCCTTGGTCTTAGGCGTTCAGTTTGTCGAGAGCGCGGGTGATCGAATCGCCCATCACCGTGGTCGAGCAGCGTGCCATGCCCGGAGCCATGATGTCGGTGGTCCGCATCCCGCCCTTCAGAACTTGAGAAACCGCCTTTTCGATCAGGTCGGCCTCTGCGGGCAGTTCAAACGAATACCGCAAACACATTGCCAGGCTGAACAGTCCGGCGATGGGGTTCGCAATGTCGCGGCCAGCGATATCCGGGGCTGAACCATGAACCGGCTCATAGAGGGCCGGGCGCCGGCCATCAGGGCCGATGGCTCCCAAAGAGGCCGACGGCAGCATGCCGAGCGAGCCGGTCAACATGGCGGCTTCGTCCGACAGGACGTCGCCGAACAGATTGTCGGTGACGATGACGTCGAACTGGCGCGGATTGCGGATCAACTGCATGGCGCAGTTATCGGCGTACATATGGCTGAGTTCGATATCGCCGAACTCTTCCTGATGCAGCCGCGTAACTTCCTCCCGCCACAGAAGGCCGGACTCCATAACATTCGCTTTTTCAACGGAGCAAAGCCGTTTGCTGCGTTTTTGAGCGAGTTCAAAGGCGACTCTCGCGACCCGACGGATTTCGGTGGTGGTATAGACCTGGGTGTTGATGCCCTGGCGAATACCGTCACCGAGGTCTTTGATCCCGCGAGGCTCTCCGAAATAGATCCCGCCGGTCAGCTCGCGGACGATCATAATGTCAAGCCCGCGAACGATGTCGGCCTTGAGCGGAGAGGCATCGACGAGGGCGTCAAGAACCAGCGCGGGACGCAAATTTGCGAATAATTCCAAGTCCTTGCGCAGCCGGAGCAGCCCAGCCTCTGGGCGACGCTCGAATTCGATCTTATCCCATCTCGGGCCGCCGACGGCGCCAAGCAGCACAGCGTCAGCCGCTTTGGCTTCGTTCAACGTCGCGTCGGTCAGCGGAACGCCGTTGGCTTCGATGGAGGCGCCACCGACTAGGCCTTCTTTGACCTCGAAGGTGATACCCCGGCGCCGGCCCATCCAATCGATGATGCGGCGCACCTGCCGCATCACTTCTGGACCAATTCCGTCACCCGGCAGAATTAGCAGTTTCTTACTTGCGGACATGACGCGCAAACTCCCATTCGAATTTCATTAAAGACCATATAAGGCGTCTTGCTCTTAGATCAAAAGCCTCTCATGGTCTGGTCGGCAAAAAAAATCAGGCCCACAACCAAGGTTGACCCAGCCGTTGGTTTCTTTCGAAGGCATCGATCTCTACAACTTGTTGTAGTGTCAATCCGATATCGTCCAGACCATTTAATAAACAATGCCGGCGGAACGGATCGATTGAAAACGTAATGCTTCCACCATCGGGGCCTGTGATCTGTTGTTGTTCAAGATCGACAGTGATCACCGCGTTAGACCCGCGCTCGGCATCGTCCAGCAGCAGGTCAACCTGCTCTTTTGGTAGGGCAATCGGCAGAATGCCGTTTTTAAAACAATTATTGTAGAAGATGTCCGCGAAGGATGGAGCGATGATACAGCGGATGCCGAAGTCAAGTAACGCCCATGGCGCGTGCTCTCTTGATGATCCACAACCAAAATTTTCGCCACTCACCAAAATAACGGCATTTCGGTAGGCCGGACGATTGAGCACAAAATCAGGGTTTTCGCTGCCATTCGTTCGGAACCGCATCTCGTCGAAAAGATTGCGTCCAAGCCCAGTGCGCTTGATCGTCTTTAGAAACTGTTTCGGAATGATCATGTCGGTGTCAACATTGATCATAGATAGCGGAGCGGCAACTCCGGTCAACTTGGTGAATTTATCCATACCAGCAATTTCTCCTTTCCGTTGGCCGACCTTGTTTTCGTCCGGCCCGACGGCTGTCTCCGCTTTTCATAGCAAAGCGCCCGGCCCGTTACCAGTGTAGGCGTGTCGGTCCTGATGATGATTTCCTGAGGGTGATTTGTCCGGGCTCGGGAGGAGGGCGGCGAGGGGCGCACGGGCACCTCTCTGGCCGAACATGGCCGCCGGGAAAAAGGACGTCTTGACCTGAGGCTGAACTTTTCCATCTAATGGTCGGGCAGCGCCAAAGTGAAAAGGGCTGCTCTTTTGGGGTGCCGGGTGCCGGACCCCGTCGCCGCTCGCTCGATTGGAGGAGGACGCGCGCTATGACCACTCGTCTTTCGTTGTTCAACAGTCCGCTGTTGTTGGGGTTCGATCAGTTTGAGCGCACCCTGGATCGCGTTTCCAAAGCCTCGGCGGAGGGGTATCCGCCCTATAATATCGAGCAGATCGGGGAAGACGGTTTGCGAATCACGCTCGCCGTGGCCGGTTTCACCATGGATGACCTGTCGGTCCTGGTCGAAGATAATCAATTGGTTATTCGCGGTCGGCAGGCCGATGACAAGACCCGCCTGTATCTGCACCGAGGGATTGCGGCTCGCCAGTTTCAGCGCAGCTTTGTGTTGGCCGAAGGCATCGAAGTGATGACGGCAACGCTGGATAATGGCCTGTTGAACGTTGATCTTAAGCGGCCTCTGCCCGATACCAAGGTCAGGACCATTAAGATCGAGCCGGCACGGTCGGGCGGATCCGATCGGCTGGGGCCGGCGATCGTCGATGTCAGCTCTGATCGCAGCCGCAAGCCGTGAACCCGCTGGGGTTCGGTGGATAGACGGTGTAGACTTACGGCCTAGTGACTTGAAGGTAACCGCCATGGATGCCAGACCAAACGAAAGACCCTCGTTATCGCCGAAGGATTTTGCTGCTTTCGGCCTTGATTTGTTTGCCTATATCAAGCCCGTGATGGTCGATGGGACGTCGAATTTCGCGATCCACGCCGCCGATGGCACGCCGCTGACCGTGGTCTCCGGTCGGGAGGCTGCCGTTGCTACCGTGCGTCGGCACGAAATGGAGCCGGTCAGCGTTCATTAGAGAAATGGTCTAGGGGGGCGGAGCAGAGGGCGGATCACCCGGTCAAGGCTCCGTCCCGCAGCTCTAAGACCCGGTCCATACGTCGGGCCAATTCCAGGTTGTGGGTTGCAACCAGGGCGCCGAGCCCATCATCGCGGACCAGCTGCATCAATAGGGCAAACACCGATTCGGCGGTGTGGTGGTCTAGGTTGCCGGTGGGCTCGTCGGCAATCAGCAGGCGGGGGGCATTGGCTAGGGCCCGCGCGATGGCCACCCGCTGTTGCTCTCCACCGGACAGTTGGCCGGGCCGATGGTTTGCCCGCCCGGCGAGGCCGATGCGTTCCAGTAGGGTCCGGGCTCTTTGCCGCGCCGCCGATCGCGAAACCCCTGCGATCATTTGCGGCAGCACGATGTTTTCTTCTGCCGAGAATTCGGGCAGCAAATGGTGGAACTGGTAAACGAAGCCGACGGTGCGCCGGCGCAGCATGGTCCGCTCGAGGTCGCCAAGCGTCGATGTTGCCGTGCCCTCAATCCGAACCTCGCCGGCATCGGGATGCTCCAGGAGACCGGCCAAGTGCAGGAGCGTTGACTTCCCAGCCCCCGAAGGGCCAACCAGAGCCACCAGCTCACCGGGGCGGACCCGAAGCGAAACTCCAGACAGCACGTCAAGGCGGGTTCCGGCCTGGGTGAAGGTTCGGATCACGCCATCAAGTTCGATCATCGCCGAGCCTCGCGGGTCAAGGGGCATGGATCCACGCCGTTACTCATAACGAAGTGCCTCCACCGGATCCAAGCGGGCTGCGCGCCACGCAGGGTAAACGGTTGCGGCAAACGACAGACCAAGCGCCATCCCCACCACTTGAGCCACCTCGTGCCAATCTAGCTCTGCCGGCAATTTGCTTAGGAAGTAGATTTCCGCCGAAAACAGATTGGTTCCGGTCAGACTTTGGATCGCCTGACGGATGGCTTCGATATTTTCGCAGAACACGACCCCCAAGGTCAGGCCAAGGACCGTTCCCAGAACGCCGATGCTGGCGCCGCTGAGGAAAAAGATCCGCATGATCATGCCGCGCGTAGCGCCCATGGTCCGCAGAATGGCAATGTCTCGCCCTTTATCTTTGACCAACATGATCAGGCTGGAGATAATATTGAAAGCCGCCACCACGATGATCAACGTCAGAATCAGGAACATGACGTTCCGCTCAACCTGGAGCGCAGTAAAGAAGCTGGAGTTGCTTTGTTGCCAGCCGACCACTCGTGCCCGGTCAGCCAGTCTTAACACCATATCATCAAGGGTATTTTCAGCGTGATTGGGGTCTTTGACAAAGACCTCGAGAGAACTGACCGAGCCGGGATACTGGAAAAAGGTTTGTGCGGCGGCCAGCGGCATGAAGACGAAATTATTGTCGTATTCAAACATACCGACACTGAAAATCGCACCGATTGGATAGGCCCGCATGCGGGGAATCGTGCCGAAGGCCGTACTTTTGCCTTGGGGGGCGATCAGAGTGATGCTGTCACCAACCCGCAAATCCAGACGTTGAGCCATTCGACTGCCAATGGCCACCCGGTCTTCGCCGAATCCATCCAACGACCCCTCGACGATGGCGGTGGAAAGGGTGGGGCGGACCTTAAAATCTTCGGCTCGAAGCGCCCGGACCACGGCCCCCGATGCGCTGCCATGCATGCTGACCAGGGCTTGCCCCTCGATGGTCGGCGTCACATTCACCACGTCCGGCATCGTCCGCACCCGCGCCGCAAGGGCATCGAAATCGGTCAAAGGCCCCGGAACAACGTTGAATACGTTAATATGGCCGTTGAGACCGATAACCCGAGAAAGCAGTTCATGACGAAAGCCGTTCATCACCGACATGACAATGATCAGCGTGGCCACGCCCAACCCGATTCCCAACAAGGAAAAGCCTGCGATCACCGAGATGAACCCTTCCTGACGGCGAGCCCGTAGGTATCGCATCGCCACCATACGCTCGAACGGCGAGAAGATCATGATCACCACCAGTGCTGTGCAGGCGTCCTGTCCGCGTCGCTGATATGCCCGTATTCGAGCCCGTTGTCGACGCCAAAGCGCGCCCACGCTTGCCGGGCGCTCGGGGCCAAAGCGCACCCACACCACTTGCGCCGGGCGCTCGGGGCCAAAGCGCACTCACGCTTGCCGGACGGGAAGAGGGATTCGGTTTTCATACCGGCGAGCCCTGATACTGACACATCGCCGGTCCTCGGGCCGCGACGGCGGCCCCGCGCGCCCATGCGCGCGAAGCCAAGGGCGCGGATGCGCCCGCCCGGCGTCTGAGGGCAGCCTTGATGAGTCACCATCAAGG
>CAIXKV010000182.1 GCA_903920145.1 uncultured Rhodospirillales bacterium | reverse complement strand
CCTTGATGGTGACTCATCAAGGCTGCCCTCAGACGCCGGGCGGGCGCATCCGCGCCCTTGGCTTCGCGCGCATGGGCGCGCGGGGCCGCCGTCGCGGCCCGAGGACCGGCGATGTGTCAGTATCAGGGCTCGCCGGTATGACAAGGACAACCGGCATGTTGTATTCAAGCTACATCAAGCTTACCGACAAAACGGTCCACCTCGGTACGCAATTCACCAAATTGCTGGTTCAAACTGCCAATGGCTCCCAGCAAGCTCCCTGCGGCCTCACCATTGCGCTGGGCGGCAGAGGCTACGCTTTTCACATTCTGTTCAAGAACAGAAGAACCTTGAGCCGCTTGATCTATGGCCCGGCTAATCTCGCTGGTGGCCGCATTTTGTTGCTCGACCGCTGAAGCGATAACGGTACTAATCTCGCTAATAGTTCCAATGACGCCGGTAATTTGGCTTATTTCACGTGCCGCTGCCTGAGTTGAAGCCTGAATTGCTTGCACTTGGCTTGATATCTCTTCGGTGGCCTGGGCTGTCTGATTCGCCAGACTCTTGACCTCATGGGCAACGACAGCAAATCCTTTGCCAGCTTCGCCAGCGCGGGCGGCTTCGATGGTCGCATTGAGCGCCAGCAGATTCGTTTGGCTGGCGATGTTGGTAATCAACGTCACGACATCCCCGATGCGGTTCGCGGCGGCAACGAGGCCGTTGACCAAGTCCACCGTTTGGCCCGCGCGGGCTTTGGCCGAATCTGCAACCTGATTGGAATTTTGCGCTTGGCGGCTGATCTCCCGAACGGATGCCGCCAATTCCTCGACCGCCGCCGCGACGGTCTGGACATTAACGCCCACCATGTCAGCCGTCGCGATCGCCCCTGTGCTCAGACGAGTATTCTCTTCGGCAGTCTTCTCTACAATATCTGCAAAGCTGGACATTTTAGCCGCCGTTCCAGAAACCGAGGTCAGAACCGTTTTGACCTCAGCATCGAAGCTTTGCGCCAGATGACCGAGGGCGCGTTTCCGCTCAATCTCCAGTCTCTCCTGAAGAGCATCCTGTTCTGCTTCAAGCCGAACTTTAGCGATCGCATTGGCCTTAAAGACTTCTACCATGACGGCCATGCGACCGACCTCATCTGCCCGCTCTTGATCCGAAATCTGGACATTATGATCCCCTTCGGCCAAAGCCCCCATCGCGCGGTTAAGACGCAAGATCGGTCTGGTGACGCTACGGACAATCAGCGCCAAAGAGCCGCAGACCGCCAGCAAAATAATAGCCCCAATGATAATAATCATCACCCCTCGATCCCTAGCATGGGCCTCGGCGTGTGATGCTGTTAATCGCATTTCAAGCGTACCCATGGGCTTGACAGTTCTATTATCGACATTGTGGGTGACCGGAACACGGACAGTTATTAATTGCTCGGCCGCACCATCGTCGCCTTTGCCATGTCGCGCAAAAATCTTACCGTTCTTATCAAACAAAGCACTCCCGACATAGTCTGGATCTTGGCCAAGCGGTGCCAGCAGGGCAACAGCTTCACCCTGGTCCATATTCCACATTGCCTCTCCAGCCCCTCCGGATAGCACCTTCGCCGTTAGATTTGCGCGTTCCTCTATAGCCTCACGTGCGTCATGATTGGTTGCGTACACAGCTCCAAGAACAGCCAACACAATGGTTGCCGATAGCAAGATGCAAATGGGAACTACGATTTCAATCATTAGGCTCTTTTTCAGCACTGCGAACATTAAAGACTTCCTCACGCGGGAAAAATCGCCAAAGGCTGACCCGGCTGATAGGCTAGGGTCAATCGAGAAAAAATTTATGGCACTTTTTTGATAATTTAATGTCAATTCCACAGTGCACAACAGTATCATGCCGTTCGAATGATACCATCGGGCCTTTATGGTGACTCATACCATCGAGCCTTGATGGTGACTCATCAAGGCTGCCCTCAGACGCCGGGCGGGCGCATCCGCGCCCTTGGCTTCGCGCGCATGGGCGCGCGGGGCCGCCGTCGCGGCCCGAGGACCGGCGATGTGTCAGTATCAGG
>CAIXKV010000181.1 GCA_903920145.1 uncultured Rhodospirillales bacterium | reverse complement strand
CCTTGATGGTGACTCATCAAGGCTGCCCTCAGACGCCGGGCGGGCGCATCCGCGCCCTTGGCTTCGCGCGCATGGGCGCGCGGGGCCGCCGTCGCGGCCCGATACCGGCGATGTGTCAGTATCAGGGCTCGCCGGTATGATCCCATACCATCGGCTTGACGACCGTGGTAAGGTCCGCTCCGGCCCTCATCCCTTCAACGAACCCTCCGGCATATTTTGGCCCGATCCTCCAGTCGCTATGTCTGCCAAGCCTGCGGCGCCGCGTTTTCGAAATGGGGCGGCAAATGTGATGCGTGCGGCGAGTGGAATACTCTGGTCGAGGAGGTGGTGCGCGAGGTCGGCGCCGGTCGCGGTGCTCGAACGGGCGCACGGCGGGTGGAGTTTTCCGATCTTTCGGGAAATCCCGAGGTTGCTCCTCGTCGGGTGACCGGCATTGCCGAATTTGATCGAGTGGCCGGGGGCGGCTTGGTTCGGGGTTCGGTGGTGCTGATTGGCGGTGATCCGGGGATTGGCAAGTCGACCCTGTTGCTTCAGGTCATGTGCCGACTCGCTGCCGACTATCGTTGCGCCTACATCTCAGGCGAAGAGGCCATTGATCAGGTCCGCATGCGCGCAACCCGATTGGGGACGGCAGCGGCTCCGGTTCAACTCGCCGCTGCGACCAATGTCGCCGATATCGTGGCCGCTTTGGATGCGCCGGGTGGCCCAGATTTTTGCGTGATTGATTCCATCCAGACCATGGTGATGGATACTCTGGATAGTGCGCCGGGCACGGTGGCGCAGGTGCGGGCCAGCGCCCAAGAGCTGATTCGTGTGGCTAAACGTCGGGGCACCGTGATGTTGCTGGTTGGCCACGTCACCAAGGAAGGGGCGATCGCCGGGCCACGGGTTCTGGAGCATATGGTTGACACCGTGCTCTATTTCGAAGGGGAACGCGGCCACCAGTTTCGCATTTTGCGGGCGGTCAAGAACCGCTTCGGCGCCACCGACGAGATCGGCGTGTTCGAGATGACCGATCGCGGCCTGTCCGAAGTGCCGAACCCGTCGGCGCTGTTTCTGGCCGAACGACGAGGAGATGTTTCGGGCGCCGCCGTGTTCGCCGGAATCGAGGGAACCCGCCCTTTGTTGGTGGAGATACAAGCATTGGTTGCGCCATCGCCGTTAGGTACTCCACGACGGGCTGTGGTTGGTTGGGACAGCAGTCGGTTGGCCATGGTGTTGGCGGTGTTGGAGGCGCGGTGCGGCGTTTCGGTGGGCGCTAATGACGTCTATCTGAATGTCGCGGGAGGATTACGGATCAACGAGCCCGCTGCTGATTTGGCGGTGGCAGCGGCGTTGATTTCGTCCCTGACCGGGGTTCCCGTTCCGCCCGATGCGGTGGTGTTCGGCGAGATTGGTTTGGCTGGCGAAGTGCGCGCGGTGAGTCAGACCGAGTTGCGGTTAAAGGAAGCCGCCAAATTGGGCTTTGCCAGCGCCCTGGTTCCGCCTCGGGCTCGAGGGCGGCGGGGAGAGGATGCCATCCGGATTTTGGAATTTGCCGAGGTCGGCCATTTGCTGCCGTTGCTTCAGGATCAACCGACCCGGCAGCCGGGTCGGTTGGTCGGGAAAGGATAAGCCGGGGAGCTGGAGCATCGGGGAAAAAGGATGACCATATTGACCCGCCGGGCGCATCGTCCCATGATAGGGCCATGAATGACGCGTGGCGCAACAGGGTTGGCCGGCGGCTTGGGGTGCTCGAGAACGGCCCCTCCCGCTGGTGGCGTGAGGTCCACGCCCTTTGGGGCGCCTTGGGGGTGGGGCGCGTCATGCCCGCCTGCACGCCATCGTGAGTCGCAGCGTGATTGTTTCGTCGAAGTTATGTCCAGCGTGGCGCGTCCCGCCGCCTAAGCTCTTTCTTGGGGAGAACGTCCGTTGAACTTGGTTGACTTGGGCGTCGTCGTGGTGATCGCCCTTTCCGCCGTGCTGGCCCTGGTGCGTGGCCTGGTCAGCGAGGTGCTCTCGGTGGCGGCCTGGGTGGGTGCCGTGTTCGTAACCCTGGCGATCCGCCCCTATCTCGACCCCTACATGCGGGCGCATGTGGAGCCATCGTGGTTGGCTGATGGCATGACCATTGCCGGGGTGTTCGTGCTGGCGCTGGTGATCCTGTCGGTGCTGGCTCACGAAATCTCCAAAGGCGTGCATGATTCGGCCCTCAGCGCGGTGGACCGCTCGCTTGGCCTCGTGTTCGGTGTGGCGCGCGGCCTCGTGCTGGTGACGCTGGCCTGGATGGTGGTGTCATGGCTGATTCCTGATCCCAAGGACCGGCCTGATTGGTTGCAGGCGGCTCGGACCCGCCCCTTGGCCGAGAGCGGCGCGGCCTATCTTCAGTCCATGGTCCCCAGTCAAATGCGAACCGATGCTGCCGCCCAGGCCGACGCCGCCAAGGATATGGCCCTTCAGCGGCTTCAGGATGCCGAGGCGCTGCGGCGTTTGACCATGCCCAAGCCCGAGGCCACGCCCCAGGCGGCTCCCCCGCCCGCCGATGCTGGCTATCAAAAGCAGGATCGCAGCGACTTTGATCGGCTGATCAAGAACAGCACCGGCCCCACGACCAATACCAACTGAGCCAGAACACGCCATCTCTTTTGATAAGAGATGTCCGCCCGCTCCGCTATCGAGGTCTTGTCCTATGTTCACCACCGACCCCTTCGACGACGACAAGTTGCGCGAGGAATGTGGCGTGTTTGGCGTATTCGGTCACAGCCAGGCCGCCGCCGTCACGGCGCTGGGGCTGCACGCCCTGCAACATCGAGGCCAAGAATGCGCCGGCATCGTCACCTTTGATGGCGAGCAGTTCCATCCCCACCATGGGCTTGGCCATGTCAGCGAACATTTTTCCAAGCACGAGGTGATTGATCGGCTGAAGGGCCGAGCCGGCATTGGCCATGTCCGCTATGCCACCAGTGGCGTGACGGTCATGCGCAATGTTCAACCGCTGTTCGTCGAATTGGAATGCGGCGGTTTTGCTCTGGCTCACAACGGCAACCTGACCAACGCGTTGATGTTGCGTCGGCAGTTGGTGCGGCGGGGCTGCTTGTTCCAGTCCACCACCGATACCGAAGTGATTGTTCACCTGATGGCTACCGCGCGCGGTGGTTCGGTGATTGACCGAATGGTCGAGGCTCTGCGCCAAGTGGAGGGCGCGTTTTCACTGGTGGCGTTGACGCCGGATACGGTGATTGGCGTTCGGGATCCGTTGGGTGTGCGGCCTTTGGTGTTGGGACGGATCGAGGGTTCACCCGCGACCTATGTTTTGGCCAGCGAGACTTGTGCTCTGGACATCATCGGAGCCGAAGTGATTCGTGATGTTGAACCCGGCGAAATGTTGGTGTTGGACAGTTCCGGGGTTCATAGCCTGCGGCCATTTCAACCCAGACCCCACCGTTTCTGTATTTTTGAATATATTTACTTTGCCCGTCCCGATAGTATCATGGAAGGGCATTCAGTCTACAGCGTTCGCCAAAGAATTGGCCGGGAACTGGCGCGCGAGAGTGCTGTTGCCGCTGACTTGGTGGTGCCGGTGCCTGACAGTGGCGTTCCGGCAGCACTTGGTTATGCCGCCGCCAGCGGCGTCCCGTTTGAACTGGGGATCATCAGGAACCATTACATTGGCCGAACCTTCATTGAGCCCAGCGATTCCATTCGTCACTTGGGCGTTAAGTTGAAACACAATGCCAACCGCAGTATTATTGAGGGTAAGCGGGTGGTATTGATCGACGATTCGATTGTGCGTGGGACAACCTCTAAGAAGATCGTCGAGATGGTCCGGGGGGCTGGAGCCTCCGAGGTGCATATGAGAATTTCTAGCCCTCCGACCAGTCATTCTTGCTTCTATGGGATCGATACCCCCGAAGAGGGAAAGTTGTTGGCGCATAACATGACCATCGAAGAGATGGCCGAGTATATTGGAGCCGATAGCCTCGCCTTTCTGTCGATTGATGGGCTCTATCGGGCGATGGGGCAGGTCGAGGGGCGTGACAGTGCCGCACCTCAATTCTGCGATGCCTGCTTTACGGGTGATTATCCCATTGCTCTGACCGATCGCGATGCCCAAACCAACGAACCCCCGGTGTTAGCGGCCAGAGCATAACCTTACTGTTCTCGATTGATGGCGGCGTTCTCCATAATGTTGCCACAATCCTACCCTTACGTTTTCGTCGATCAGGCTTGTTGTAAATGCCGGCTTGGCTGGTATGCTTGGGCGGCGAGGCAAATGCTTGCGGCGTATCGGCAGCCTTGGCACTCATTGGCCCATGCTCGCTGTCGCGCGGGTGATGTGATGCAATATAGACAAAGATCGTCGGTTTTAGGGAGGCCCCATGTATCGTGATCGCATCCGGATGAAATCTCTATGGAACAAAGTCGTCGAGGCCGAAGAGGCGGCTGCGCTGATTAAAGACGGCATGATCGTAGGGATGAGCGGATTTACCCCAGCCGGTGAGGCGAAGGTCGTCCCGCTTGCGCTGGCTGAACGGGCCAAACGGGAACCGCTTAAGATCACTTTGATGACGGGCGCTTCATTGGGCAGCGACGTCGACCGGATGCTAACCGAGGCCAAGGCGCTGTCACGACGCCTACCGTTCCAAGGGGATCCGACGCTGCGCGCCGCAATCAATCGCGGCGAAGTTATGTTTATCGATCAGCATCTTTCCGAAACGGTGGAGCTGCTGCGCAGTCGGCAGATGGGGCCGATTGACGTTGCGGTGATCGAAGTCGTTGGCATTACCGAAGATGGCGGCCTGATTCCCACAACATCGATCGGTAACTCGGCGACCTTTGCGATTTTAGCCGAGAAATTGATCGTTGAACTGAATATGACGCAGCCGACTGTCTTGGAAGGCATGCACGACGTCTATATTCCCACACGCCGTCCGCATCGAACCCCAATTCCGGTTATGTCGCCGGATTCCAGAGTGGGCCTGCCCTATATTCCGATTGATCCGTCGCGCATTAAGGCCATCGTCATTACGCACAAGGCGGATCGATCTTCAACGGTGCTGCCGCCCGATGATGAAACCCGCGCCATCGCCGGTCATTTGACAGAGCTGTTCAAGTACGAAATCTCCAAGGGACGACTGACCAATACGTTGGCACCGCTTCAGGCCGGCATCGGCACCATCGCAAATTCGGTGCTGCATGGTTTGATTGATTCACCGTTCCATAACCTTAAGATGTATTCTGAAGTTCTTCAGGATTCGACCTTCGATCTGTTCGATGCTGAGAAATTGGATTTTGCCTCGGGGTCTTCGATGACCCTATCGACGGGTCGTCACGAGAATGTTTTAAAGGATATTAGCCGTTACAAGAACCGGGTTATTCTGCGGCCTCAAGAAATCAGTAATCATCCTGAAGTCATCCGGCGCCTTGGGGTGATCGGAATCAACACCGCTCTGGAAGCCGATATTTACGGCAATATCAATTCGACCCATGTCCAGGGCAGCCAGATGATGAACGGCATCGGTGGTTCGGGCGATTTTGCCCGTAATGCCTATATGTCGGTTTTTGTCACCAAGTCTTTGGCGATCAGTGGTGCCATTTCCAGCATCGTGCCGATGGTGACCCATGTGGATCACACCGAACATGACGTTGATATCATGGTCACCGAGTGTGGCTTGGCCGATTTGCGCGGCCTGGCCCCCCGTGAACGTGCGGTCTTGATCACTGAAAATTGCGTTCATCCCAGCTATCGCGAGTTGATGCGCGATTATATCCGGGAAGCAAACAAGCGCAGCGGCCACACGCCGCATGTGCTGGAAGAGGCGTTCTCCTGGCACACCCGCTTCACCGCCACCGGCAGTATGCGCGGTTGGGGGGGATTGTTGGAATAGCTACGGCCTAACGTCGAGTCCCCGTAATTCCCGCTCCCTTATCCGAAGTCTTATGCTTGAAGTCGGGTAGGGGAGGGGGCTTGCTTGTAGGGCTGGGGGCCATTGATTGTTTTTAATGCTTGTTATTGTTGAGGGGGTGAAGCGATTGCGCCCACTATCGGGGGTTTTTGTTCTGAGCTTGAGTCAATCTTAATTTTGCCATAATTGGGCGCCTACTCTTCTCTGCATATCTGTATTGACGTTGTGTCAGGCTTAGTCTATCAGCGTGCAGGTTGGAATTTTAAGCGGCGCAAGTTATGCCTTGGGAACGTTTGCCGGTATAGCACTCTTCATTCTGGCGAAGATTCCGTTGTTGTAAGAAGTCGATCAACCTTAGGGAGGTTCTATGTATCGCGATCGCATCCGGATGAAGTCTTTGTGGAATAAAATTGTCGATGCCGAAGTCGCGGCATCGCTGATCAAAGACGGTATGATTGTCGGCATGAGCGGTTTCACCCGAGCCGGTGAAGCCAAAGTGGTTCCGCTGGCGTTGGCGGAAAGGGCTCGACGGGAGCCGTTCAAGATCACGCTGATGACCGGCGCTTCGCTGGGCAGCGACATTGACCGGATGCTGACCGAAGCCAAGGCGCTGTCGCGCCGTCTGCCGTTCCAGGGTGACCCCACCCTGCGCGCTGCGATCAATCGCGGCGAAGTGATGTTTATTGACCAGCATCTGTCCGAGACCGTGGAGATGCTGCGCAGCCGGCAGATGGGGCCGGTTGACGTCGCGGTGATCGAGGTGTGCGGCATTACCGAAGACGGCGGCTTGATTCCGACCACCTCGATTGGAAATTCGGCAACCTTCGCCATTTTGGCCGAGCAGTTGATCATCGAGCTGAACCTGACTCAGCCGCCGGCTCTCGAAGGTATGCACGACGTCTATATTCCGACGCGTCGTCCCTATCGGACGCCGATTCCAGTGATGTCCCCGGACGCGCGGGTCGGCGTTCCTTACATCCCGATCGATCCGTCGCGGATCAAGGCGATCGTGGTGACGCAGAAGGCCGACAGCTGTTCGACCATTCAGCCGCCCGATGGAGAAACCCGCGCCATTGCTGGTCATTTGACCGAGCTGTTGAAGTATGAAGTTTCCAAAGGTCGCCTCACCAATACCCTGAGCCCGCTTCAGGCTGGTATCGGAACCATCGCGAACTCGGTGATGCACGGGCTGATTGATTCGCCGTTCCACAGCCTCAAGATGTACTCCGAGGTGCTCCAGGATTCGACCTTCGATTTGTTCGATGCGGGCAAGTTGGACTTCGCCTCCGGTTCGGCGATGACCCTGTCAACCTCCCGGCACGAACATGTTTTGCAGGATATCAACCGCTATAAGAGCCGGTTGTTGCTGCGTCCGCAGGAAATCAGCAATCATCCTGAAGTCATCCGGCGTTTAGGTGTGATCGGGATCAACACCGCGCTGGAAGCCGATATTTACGGCAACGTCAATTCGACCCACGTTCAAGGCACCCACATGATGAACGGCATCGGCGGTTCGGGCGATTTTGCCCGTAACGCTTATATGTCGGTCTTCGTGACCAAGTCGTTGGCGAAGGACGGCAAAATCTCCAGCATCGTGCCGATGGTCAGCCACGTTGACCATAACGAGCATGACGTTGATATTCTGGTTACGGAATGCGGCTTGGCCGATTTGCGCGGTTTGGCTCCGCGTGAGCGTGCGGTGCTGATCTCCCAAAATTGCGTCCATCCGTCCTATCGCGAATTGATGCAGGACTACATTCGGGAAGCCGGTAAGCGCAGCGGCCATACCCCGCATGTGCTGGAAGAAGCGTTCTCGTGGCATACCCGTTTCACCGCCACCGGCAGCATGAAAGACTAAGGGGGATGGTGAAACTGGCCGTTTGATATCGAACGGAGAGCTTTTGGTCTCCCCCCCGGTGTGTTAAGCCGGGGTGGAGACCCAAGAGTTCGCTGCGGGGGGGACCGGACCATGAAGAGCTACCGCCCGTTATTCCGCCGAGAAGTCTCACAGTATCGAGATCATCTTCTTCGATTGGACGAAGATTCGCGCACGGCTCGTTTTGCCGCGCATGTCTCGGAAAGCACAATCCAGCGTTATTGTACCAGTATCGATTGGCATTGCACCAAGGTTATCGGCTATTTTCAAGATGCTCTTTTGCGGGGAGCCGCCGAAATCCGCTATGACTCCGCACCGTCGCCGACCAATGCCGAGTTAGCCTTTAGCGTCGAACGCCAATTCCAGAACAGTCGAATTGGCAGCAATTTGATGTCGCGCGCCTTAATCTTCCTCCGAAACCAAGGAATCACCAAGGTCCATGTGGTCTGCCTGTTATCAAACAGGCGGATGCGAACCATGGCGACCCGCTATCGATCCGAAGTGGCTATTTCATATGGCGATGTTTATATCACCATTGATGCCATTTCAGATTATACACCAAAAGCGATTGAAGAGTTAGCCGATCACATGGCCGATATCTTGTGCTAGGTGATCAATACTGATTCTTGTGGTGCTCTGGGGCCTCGTGCCAGGCCCCGATGAGACTGACCCCATCGGGGCTCTGGCGCTCGGGCAGACCACGGGTCTGTCGCCTTGCTAACCGCCCACCGTCGCAGCCATCGGCTCTGGAACGGCGAAGGCGCCGCGTTCCCAATCCAGACATGAAAAAGTCATAATTTTACGAACGACTTTTCAGACCCTCTTTAATCCTTTATTAATGACGTTTCTTGCCAAAAATGCGAGTGATGAGACATAAAAGTCCATCTCGCATGTGCAGCATTTCAGGTTGACGGCCTTGCTTCAGCAATATATATAAGGGCTGGCCCATGGCCTATAGCCTCTCTCACTCCTATTTACTGAATGGTGGAGCGTAGGGTCGTTTGCTGTAGCCTGGAAGCTGGCAAGGGTCAGGAGATAATAGTATCTGTATATTATCGAATGCCTGAGTACTAGCATAGGCTGCTTCAGCCTGTTGAGAAAAATCGGGTAATGAAGCCAGCTTGTTCTCTGTTCTTGCGAGATTTTTCACCAGGAATGGTGACTTCATGGCGCTTGGTTAAGATGTAAAGGCGGCTATTGAAGGGGGTGAAAGTCTTGAAGATGCTCGTCTCATTCGCCTGAGTTTTGGAGGTTTCCCATGTGGATGTCCGAATCCTTGCTTGTTGGCCCAATCTGGGGATTGTCGGTCACTCGGCCACATGACGAGGCGCCGTCTGGCCTGCATGTCGCAGCGGGTAGTGAGGTTGTGCATTTGCCGGCAACCGCCAGTCACCCTGAATTGGTGGGCTATCTCAGCCGCCCGCCCGGTCCAGGGCCCTTTCCTGGTGTGGTGCTGTTACATGGCTGCGGCGGGATGCGCAGCAATGAAGTTCTGTGGCGGGCTTATTTCACCAATCTTGGCTTTGCGACATTGGCGGTTGATAGTCTGCGGCCACGCGGTATCGCTCAGATTTGCACCCGAGGCGGGCAGGTGACGTCCAGCATGCGCGCTGTTGATGCCTATGCTGCGCTCGATTACCTAGCAGATCAGCCGTTTGTGCGGCCCGATCGGATCGTGGCCATGGGGTTCTCCCATGGTGGCGGAGTCGCCCTTGATGTCGTCACGGCGCTGCGGGTTGGGCCGCGTCCGGCGGATACTCCGCGTTTTGCGGCGGCGGTTGGGCTTTACCCGGATTGCTCTTATGTCAGGCGGCAAACGGCAGAGTATCTGGCGCCAGCTTTGATTCTGGTGGGCGATGCCGACGACTGGACGCCCGCCGAACCCTGCCGCAAGCTCGCCCAACGCGATCCAGAGCATATTGATCTGCGGGTTTACCCTGGGGCTCTTCATGCCTTCGATGTGCTGGAATGGACCAAAACGCACCTTCCCGATGCTGTTAATCGCCATAGTCCAACTGGAAAAGGCGCTACGGTCGGTGGCAATGTGGCTATGACATGGTTTGCCTATGCCGACATTTGGCGCTTTTTGCAACGGCGTGGGATCATCAACGGCGGGTGAGGGATGCGGCGGGTGAGGGATGCAGCAGCTTGGCTGGCTTTGAGGCTTAGGGCGGCATTATTTTGGCGGCGTTCATCACGACCACGGGAGAAGAGGCCATGTGCGATCACCACCATCAGGGAGAAGCCGACGGCGAGGGGAGCCTCGCTTGGGCCAGCGAGCGGTTGTTTTTCGCGGCCCGGACTGCGACCGGCTTTTCGGATCAGGCGGTGTCGGAGGAAACGCTTCGGCAGTTATGGACGATGGTTCGGTTGGCACCGACCGCGTTCAACGCCAGCCCGTTGCGTGTTGTGTTTGTCACCACAGCCGAGGCCAAGGAGCGCCTTTTGCCAGCCTTGTCTCCCGGTAATCTCGACAAGACCCGGAAGGCGCCAGTTACGGCAGTGCTCGGGACCGATTCCGAGTTTCTAGAGCATTTGCCGCGTCTCTTTCCCCAAGTCAATGTTCCGGCCTTGTTTGCCAGTAACCCCGCCGGAGCCGAGGTTTTTGCGTTTCGGAATGCGACGCTTCAAGCCGGATATTTCATCCTGGCGGCGCGGTTACTTGGGCTGGTGCCCGGCCCGATGTCCGGCTTTGATCCAAAGCAGGTGGATGAAGCCTTCTTCACCGATGGGCGGGTGCGGTCGAATATCCTGGTGAATCTCGGCTATCCCGATGCGTCGGTTCCACACCCTCGCAATCCGCGTTTGGCGTTTGAAGAGGCTTGCCGGATCGCGTAATTCCGTTCGGGAAGGGCAGAGTGTTCGTAGGCTCTGCCCATACCCGCAAAGAGCCGAGCTATATCGGCGAGCCCTTATCTTTATCGTTCACCGCTTTCTTCTTCCTGCTGTCGGCGACGAAAGCCGATGGCGGCGGTTTCATCAAGCAATTCATTTTCCTTGTGTCGTTGTTTCTGCTTTTCCTGCCGCTCTCGTTCTTCCTGGGCTAACTCATAACGTTTGAGTTCCTGGAAGGCTTCGGCCAACTCTTCGGTGGCCGCTGCGACTTCGCTTTGAACATGGGAAATGGCGCGGGCGATTTGGGTGCGACGGTTTAGGGCCGCTTGGGCAAAGCGGGCATAGCCGAACGAGACCTCAAAATTGGCCTGGGCGGTTTGCTGTTCGGCCTTGATCTCGTCCTCCAGCCGAGCGGCGTCGGTGCGCAACTGGTCTTCCCGATTGTACAATCCGGCCAGCACCCGCTGTTTCTCGTCCAGTTCCAAGCGATAGAGTCGGATCAGGCCGCGCAGATCGGTCATGGGGCGGGCCGACCAAGAATTTTGGCCAACTCAGCATAGCCATCGGCCAAGCTGGTCCGTTCCTTCTTGCCTTGCTTGAGAAAGGTTTCGAGGGCTGGCTGATAGTGAATCGCCTCGTCCACGGTGGGATCACTGCCGCGCCGATACGCGCCCAAGCGGATCATCT
Organism: uncultured Rhodospirillales bacterium; assembly: GCA_903920145.1. Taxonomy (GTDB): domain Bacteria; phylum Pseudomonadota; class Alphaproteobacteria; order Azospirillales; family Azospirillaceae; genus BOG-933. Next base: position 16,242 of record CAIXKV010000181.1, on the reverse strand, counting down.
CGGCCATATTATCATAGGCGGCCAATAAACGGCGGGCATGCGTAACCAGCTCATTCTCTTGGGGCGAGTTGCAGCCGGGCATGGTTCGCGAGACGCTTCGCAGGATATTGATCGCAGGATAGCGGCCTCGTTCGCCAATGGTGCGCTCTAAAACCACATGGCCATCCAGAATGCCGCGAACGGCGTCCGAGATTGGCTCGTTGTGATCGTCCCCTTCCACCAGCACCGTAAATAAGCCGGTGATGGAGCCGGATCCGACCGGCCCTGGCCCGGCCCGTTCTAACAAGCGGGGCAGCTCGGCAAAGACGGTGGGCGGGTAGCCTTTGGTGGTGGGCGGCTCCCCTGCCGAAAGGCCGATTTCGCGTTGAGCCATGGCGAAACGGGTAATACTGTCGATCATGCACAGCACATCCCGGCCTTGATCGCGAAAATACTCGGCTACCGCCAACGTCATATAGGCGGCTTGACGGCGCATCAAGGGCGGTTCGTCCGACGTGGCCACCACCACCACACTTTTGGCCAGTCCTTCGGCGCCCAGATCATCCTCAATAAATTCCTGAACTTCGCGGCCCCGTTCACCAACCAGGCCGATCACTGCGACCTCGGGCGAGGAGAATCGCGCCAACATTGACATCAGCGAGGACTTGCCGACGCCCGAGCCCGCAAAGATGCCCATGCGTTGACCCCGGCAGCAGGTCAGGAAGGTGTTGATGGCGCGCACGCCCAATTCAATTTTCTTGCCGACTCGTTGGCGGGTGTGGGCGGGAGGGGGAGCGTTGCGCACCGGGACCGGCACCGAACCGGCCAGAAGTGGGCCGCCGCCGTCCACCGGCTCTCCCAGCGCATTGACCACTCGGCCCAGCCAATGCTGGGAAGGAAACACCGAGGCCAAGTCCTCCGACAACTCGGCCTCGCAGCCGAGCCCAATGCCTTCCAGCGTTCCCAGTGGCATCAACAGGGCGCGCCCTTGACGGAACCCAACCGCTTCGCAGGGCACCCGCCGCCCGCCTCGGGCCAGGACGACACAGCGCCCTCCCACCGACAAATGCTTCTCAATGCCGGCGACTTCCACCAGCAATCCCTGCACGCCGGTCACGCGGCCATAGCGCCGGCTTTCCGGCATCCGCGCCACCTGTCGGATAAACTGTTCAAGGGCTAGTGACACGAGCGGTCTCGCCAATGGGGGAGGGAGAGTCTAAGGGGGCCGAAAACAGAGTCATTCAGCCATCCGATCGACCGCTTTCATTATGCGCCGAGAAACTCTTTAACGGGAGATGAAGTTTCCTTGATTTTGGGGGCGTGTGGAATTTATCGTTAATGGGGCGGCTTGAGTGGGTTTGATGACGGGGGCACCGGCCTCTTTCAGACCAGGACGCCGGGAGCTTCGGCTTCGGAGCCGGTTGGGCTGCGAGGGTTGGGCTTTCAACACAGGCTATCACTATCGGGCCGCTACTGTCGGGCCGCCAACATCGGGCCGCCGCTTTCGCGCGGTCAACATCGGGATGTCGCCATGAGGGTCCTGCTGGTCGAAGACGATTCAACCGTCGCCAAGAGCATCCAGTTGATGCTGCAATCGGATGGCTATATCGTCGACTCCACCGATCTGGGAGAAGATGGCCTGGAGATCGGCAAGCTGTATGATTACGACATCATCATCCTGGATTTGATGCTGCCCGATATCGACGGCTACGAGGTGCTGCGGCGCTTGCGGGCAGCCCGCGTCGCCACACCGATTCTGATCTTGTCGGGTCTGACCGAGTTGGATCACAAGATCAAAGGGCTCGGAGTTGGCGCCGACGACTATCTGACCAAGCCGTTCGACAAGCGCGAATTGCTGGCACGCATCCAGGCTATCGTTCGGCGCAGCAAAGGCCACTCTGACAGCATTATCCGAACAGGTCGGCTGGCGGTCAATCTTGATACGAGAACTGTTGAGATTGACAATCATCCCTTGCACTTAACCGGAAAAGAGTACGGGATACTGGAATTGCTGTCGCTACGCAAGGGCACGACTTTAACCAAAGAGATGTTCTTAAATCATCTCTATGGTGGGATGGATGAGCCCGAGCTGAAAATTATTGATGTGTTCGTGTGCAAGCTACGCAAGAAGCTGGCTGTTGCCTCAAGCGGCGAGAACTACATCGAGACGGTCTGGGGGCGCGGTTACGTTTTACGTGATCCCCAGGGCGATGATCAGCCCCAGCGTGTCCAAGCAGCGGGATAGGGTGGGGCGCGAGGCGGCGCCGGTTCCCGGAGGGTGGGTTGACGCCGCCCGTCGGCTGGCGGATCGCTTTGGCGAGCGGTTTTCGGTGGGCGCAGTGGTTCGCGAACGGCATGGCCGGGACGAGTCCCATCACCAGTGTCGTCCGCCGAACGGGGTTGTCTTTCCAACCTCAACCGCCGAGGTGGCGGAGGCGGTGGGCATCTGTGCTCAACATCGGGTGCCGATGATTCCGTTTGGGGCTGGGACGTCGCTGGAAGGCGGCGTAGGGGCGCTGGGTGGTGGTCTCTCCATCGATCTGTCCGGGCTTGATCGTGTGGCCCGGATCAGTGTTGAGGATATGGATGCGACCGTTGAGGCCGGCGTCACCCGCAAGCGTTTGAACGAGCATCTCCGCGACACAGGTTTGTTTTTCCCCATTGATCCCGGCGTCGATGCCACATTGGGCGGCATGGCCGCCACCCGTGCCGGCGGCACCAATGCGGTGCGCTATGGCACCATGCGTGAGGCGGTGCTGGGATTATCCGTAGTGCTGGCCAGCGGCCAAGTGATTCGGACCGGAGGGCGGGCGCGTAAGTCGGCGGCGGGCTATGATTTGACCCGGCTGTTCGTCGGCTCGGAAGGCACACTCGGGATCATCACCGAGATGACCCTGCGCCTGCACGGCATTCCCCAGGCGGTTTCGGTGGCGGTCTGCCCGTTTGCCAGCATCGCCGAAGCGGTCAACGCCGTGATTGCCATCATCCAGTGCGGCATTCCGGTGGCACGGTTGGAACTTCTGGACGGATTGGCCATGGCGGCGGTGAATCGGCATTCAAAGCTGACATTGGCCGAGACGCCGACCCTGTTTCTGGAATTTCACGGCAGCGAGGCCGGAGTGGTCGAGCAGGCCGAAGCGGCGGCGGCCATTGCCCAGGATTTCGATGGGGCCGATTTCCAATGGGCGGTTCGGCCCGAAGAGCGCTCTCGGCTGTGGCGCGCCCGAAGCCAAGTCTACGACGCCGCTTTGGCGCTGAGACCGGGGGCCAAAGGGTTTTCCACCGACGTTTGCGTGCCGATTTCGGCGCTGGCCCAATGTATCGCCGAAACCGTCGTTGATCTTGGAACCTGCCAAGTTCCAGCACCGATGATCGGTCATGTGGGGGATGGCAATTTTCATTTGGTGTTCGTGGTCAATCCCACCGATGCCGCCGAGATGATGGAGGTGCAGCGCCTCAATCGGCGATTGGTGCGTCGTGCCCTCGCTCTGGGAGGCTCCTGTACCGGCGAATATGGCGTCGGTTATGGCAAACTCCAATTTCTGACCGAAGAATTCGGACGTCCAACCTACGAAGTCATGCGGACCATCAAACAGGCTTTAGACCCACTGGGACTGATGAATCCCGGTAAGGTGGTGGCACTGGGGGCGGGGCGGAGTCCTGATCCTGCGGAGAAAGACTAGATGGAAGGCGCGCTGCTGGTGGGGTTGGGGAGTGCTCTTGGCGGATTGCTTCGGCGGCTGTTGGCTGGCATTGAGGGCTATCTGGCGATCCTGGATGTCGATATCCGCTGGAGCACCCTTTTGATCAATGTCCTGGGGTCGTTCGCCATCGGGGTCATGGCGGCGGTGCCCGTCGGTCTGTTGTCCGAGCAGGCTCGGCTGTTCTTCGGGGCCGGGATGTGCGGTGGCTTCACGGCATTGTCATCCTTCAGCCTGGAAACCATGACGTTGTTGCGTCAAGGTGACCGGGGGTTGGCTTTGGTGAATGTCCTGGTTTCGGTTCTGGGAGGAACGGCAGCGGTGGCTGCCGGCTATGCCGGAACGGCGGCGATCATGGGGCCGTGAGGGGGATACCGGCGTCTGGGGGCGGCCTTGATGGGTCAAGATCAAGGCTCGATGGTATAAAAGAGAGGAGCCCGTAAATGCCGATCAGGAAGGTTGGTCGATGATTATCGAATACCTATTATTTGCCATCGGATCCGGCCTTGGCGGTATGTTTCGGTACGCGATTTCCTTGGACCCTTTGTTTAAGCAGGCCCACGGGACGATTCTTTTAGATACAGTTTTGGTCAACGCGATCGGCTCATTCATCGCCGGCTTTACCGCCAGCTTATCCACCCGTGCCGTGATTGCCGAGACTCGGTCCTTTATGGTTGGCTTTGCCGGTGGTGTGACCACCTATTCGGCCTTCAGTCTTGAAACCTTGCATATGCTGCACAGCGGCCATGGAGTCAATGCGTTGGTGTTTGTGATGTTTTCGGTGACGGCTTATGTGTTGTCGGCTTTTGCCGGGTTTGTCGCGGCTGACTATGTGGAAGGACCATGATCCTGGCGGCCCCGCGCGTCCATGTGCGCGAAGCCCCAGTGTGAACTCTAGAGGGCGCGCGGACGCGCCCGTCTGCGCCGGGATCAGGGGGGAATCACCGCTGGGCGCGGGCTGGCGGCCAATTCCCGATAGATCTCCAGGGTTTGCCGGCACATCTGGTCCTTGCTGAAATGGGCTGCGACATGGGCCATGGCCTGCTTGGCCTGGGTTGCTCGTTCCTCTAGGGTCATGTTGAGGGCCTGATCAAGCGCGCGGGCCATGGCTTCGGGGTCTGCGGGTGGCACCACCAGCGCCGTCACGCCCGGAATCACGGTTTCCAGCACCGCGCCGATGTCGGTGACAATGACCGGACGGCCCATGGCCTGAGCCTCAACGATCACGCGCCCAAAGGCTTCCGGTTCCCGCGAGGCCGAAACCACCACCGTCGCCAGCATGTAGGCGGCGGCCATGTCTGAACAATGGTCGACGATATGGACGATACCGCCCAGATCATGATGGGCGATCCGGCGTTCTAACTCGCTCCGATAACGGTGACGGCCTTGGTCGCCGCCCACCAGCACGCAACAGACGTCCCGACGCCCCAGTTTAGCGACGGCGTCGATCAGGTCTAATTGTCCTTTCCAGCGGGTCAGGCGTCCGGGCAGCAGGATCACCAGCCGATCGTCGGGCAGTCGCCATTGTTTGGCCAGTTGGATCATGCGCGGTTGATTGACGCGGTCGGGCCCGAAAATGGCAGGATCGATTCCGCGATGGACCAGCCGCACCTGTTCCGGGGCTGCCGGGTAATGGGTCAGAATATGGTCGCGGATGAAGCTTGAAATGGCGATGATTCGTTCGCCCTTGGCCATGACCGCGTTGTAGAGAAACTTCAGGCGGCTGCTGAAATTATAGGGCGCGTGGAAAGTGGTGATGAACCGGGCGCCGGTGCGTTGGGCGGCCATCCAGGCACTCCAGGCCGGGGCGCGGCTGCGGGCGTGGACGATAGTGACCCGGTGACGGCGGATCAAAGCCTCGAGCCGGGCGGCGTTCCGGTAGATCACCCAGGGGTTTTTGCTGGCGAGCGGCAGTGTAATGTGCTCGATTCCCACCCGGTCCAGTTCGCGCGTCATCGGGCCGCCGCTGGAGGCAACCAGTGTCCGGGCTCCGGCGTTTGCTAGGGCCACGGCCACGTCGATGCAGCCCCGTTCGGCGCCGCCCGTGACCAAACCGGGCAGCACCTGGAGCACCACGGGCAAGGGAGGGGGCGGCAGAGGGCCGCTCGGGCTGGGCACATCGCCAGCGCACGCCTCGCCATCGGCCTTCGCCGAGAGGGTCTTCACCGCCGGCTTGTATCCTTGCGGCTCGATGTTAAGCTGTTGGCCTGTTTCCATGATGGTCTCGGACAAGGGGAAATCGCTTATGGCCGATCATGCCGGTTCCGGATCGCACCAGCCCCCATGGGTGACCGCCGCTTCGGGTTCTTCATCCGCCGCTTACCATAGTTTGACGGTGGGTGCAGCTACCATAGCATTTCATGCCACAGCGGGAGCCGGGCCAGGGGTGATTTTCTGTGGTGGATTTCAGTCGGATATGACCGGAACCAAGGCGTTGGCGCTGGAGGCTTGGGCAAAGGCCCAAGGGCGCGGCTTTGTGCGGTTCGATTATCAGGGGCATGGCAGCTCCAGTGGCCGTTTCGTCGATGGCACCATCGGCCTTTGGGCCGAAGATGCCCGCGCGGTGTTCGACCGCGTGACCAGCGGGCCGCAAATTTTGGTGGGATCCTCCATGGGCGCCTGGATCATGCTGCTGGTGGCCCTCAGTCGGCCAGAACGGGTGGCCGGGTTGGTCGGGGTTGCGGCAGCGCCTGATTTCACCGAAGACCTGATTTGGGGTTCGTTGGACCATCGGCAGCGACAGGCACTCTTTGAGCGCGGCCAGCTTGACGCAGGGGGAGAGGCCGGTTCCGACTCGTATCCAGTCACGTTGGCGCTGATCGAAGAGGGGCGCCGTCACTTGCTGTTGCGTGATCCGATTGCTCTGGAATGCCCGGTGCGCCTGATCCACGGCCTTGCGGATCGCGATGTGCCCTGGACCACCAGCGCCCGCCTGGGTGAGCGCCTGACCACGCGGGATGTCCGATTGATTCTGATCAAAGACGGCGATCACCGCTTGTCCCGTGATCAGGATATTACCCTGTTATGCCGGACTCTCGAGGAGATGGGGGGCGCAGCGGCGGGATGAAGGCCGGCTTTTCTCTCTGATACCATCAAGGCTCGATGGTATAAGGAGTCCCGGAACCTGTAACCAACCCCGCCGCTAACAGCCAACATTCACCGACACCACCGACCACACCGCCGGTCCGCCGTCATCGGGGACGATGTGGTCAAGGCGGGTCAGGGACAGGTTGAAAACCGAAAAACGGAGAGCGATTTCGGGGGGCAGGTCCAGGGCTTGGGCCAAGGCGGCACGGATCACGCCGCCGTGGGCAACCGCCACCACATCCTGTCCGGCATACTGCTCTGACAGGCGGGTGACCGTTGGTGCCACGCGCGCCGCCACGTCGGCAAAGCTCTCGCCGCCTTCGGGGCGTTCAGTGGCCGGGCTGATCCAGAAACGATGGGCTTCGCCGCCGCGTTGCTGGCTGACTTCGGCATGGGTTAGGCCTTGCCAAGCGCCGAAATCCTGCTCCATCAAGTTGGGTTCTAGGATGGGGGTGACGCTTTCATTGCCCCGAGCGGCCAGAATGGCCGCCAATGTTTGGCGGGTGCGCCGCAGAGGCGTTGCCAGCCAGACCGGATGGGACGGCAATGCGGCGGCTAGGGCCAGAAACGGAGCTGAGTCGGTGGTGTCGCAATCGACATCCAACCGGCCATAGATGCGGCCCCCATGGTTGATCACCGGAGCGTGGCGTACCCACCACCAGCGGGTTACGAGGCTCATTTCAGCCCAACCATTAGGACCATCACGGTAATCTCGACCACCTGTTGAACGGTACCCAGGACGTCGCCGGTCTGGCCGCCGATCTGAAGCTGTGCTAGGCGCATGACGGCAAGGGTCATGCCGACCGCGACGGCTAAGACTGGCAGGGCCTTGAAGCCCAACAGGAGAATGGCAACGCCAAGGGCAAAAACCAAAGCCAGCAGCGTTGCACCCCGAGCCGGCCCCCCCAGGCTGGCCGACAGGCCATCCCGTCGCGCAGGGGGCAGCCAATGGCTGACCGCAACCATGGCGGCTCGGGAGACGGCTCCGGCCACCATCAACAGCTTGAGGGCCGCCCAGGTGGTCGGCGAGGCCGCCAGCGCGGCAATCCGAAGCGCGACGCTCAACACCAGCGCCAGCCCGCCGAAACTGCCAAGCCGGCTGTCCCGCATGATCTCAAGCTTCTGGTCGCGGGTGCGACCGCCGCCAAAGCCATCGGCGGTATCGGCCAAGCCGTCTTCATGCAGACCGCCGGTGATCATCACCAGGAGCGTTACGGCAAGGGTGGCAGCCAGTAGCGGCGGCAGTCCAACGCTACCCAGCAGGCCGAAGGTGATCCCGGCCAATGCGCCGAGTCCAACTCCGATCAACGGGAACCAGCCCATGGCGCGCCCGAACAGGGTCTGATCCAAGGGGCCGGGAGACGGCAAAGGCAGGCGGGTTAGAAAAATCGCCGCAGTCAGAATCGCTCGCATCACCGGGCTGGATTCGGACGGGGCTGGGTCAATCGGAGGCGGTGTCTTCATGGCCGAGGCTTACCGCAAGGCGGCGGCGATATTGCCGCCATCAACGGTGGTGACGCTGGCGGTGGTGCGGAGCGCCAAAGCTTGGTGAACGAAGGCTTGGGCCACATCAAACGCCGTAACCTCGCGTCCCAGCAGATTTCCGGCCAAATAACCGTGTTCGTCCAGGCCGCGCGCCCGAGCCCGAGCCGCGACCATCTCGGCGGTCAACATGCCGCCGCGAATCCGATCGGCATTAACCGCGTTGGCTCGGATTCCCTCTGCGCCATGGTCCAGGGCGTATTGGCGGACCAGGAACAAAGTTGCGGCTTTGGGCAGTCCGTAAGCGCCAAAATCGGGGCCGGGATTGACCGCTTGCTTGGAGACGTTGAACAGCAGCACCCCGCCGGTTCCTTGGAGGCGCATCACCCGCACTGCGTTTTGTGCGACGGTTTGGTGGGCAAAGAAGTTGATCTCGAAGCTCTGGCGGAGCACTGCGTCCGACAAATCACCGATGCGGCCTTGAAGCGCGATTCCAGCGTTTGAAACCACGATATCGACACCGCCGAACCGGACACTGGCCCGATCAAACGCCGCCCGCACCTGAGCTGGATCGGTCAGATCGGCGGTAACGGCCAAAACCCGTTTGCCCAGACGTTCGGCGGCAGCCGTAACCGCCGCTTCGTCCCGATCGACCAACACCACCTCGGCACCTTCGCGCAGGAAGGCGGCTCCGGTGGCGGCGCCGATGGTGCCGGCACCGCCGGTGATCAGAACCACCTGTCGAGCCAACGGCTTTTCCGCGCTGTTGCCCAATTTGGCCTGTTCCAGAGACCAGTATTCCATTTCGAACAGGTCGGATTCGGAAATCGATTCGAAGCGGCCAATGGCCTCGGCGTCGGTGATGGTAGTAACCGTCGATTCGGCGAGATCGGCGGCGATGGCGGCATCGGCGGCGCTCTTGCCAACGCCAAAAAGGCCTAAGCCTGGTACCAACAGCACGCGCGGCAGGGGATCGAGCGGCTTTTTGGGGGGCGTGCGGCCAGCGTTGTTGCGCTCGAAGTAGGCTTGATAGCGGGCGGTGTAGTCGGCCACCGCCGCTCGGGCGGCTGCCCTGAAGGCGTCAGAACCGCCATTCATCGGCGGCGTCACAATCAGCGGCCAGCCTTTGGTGCGAATCACATGGTCGGGCGTGACCACGCCCGCTTGGCCGTAGCGGCTCAATTCGGCCCCGCCTACAAAGGCCAAAATCTCCGCGTTGGTGCGGAAGTCCAAAACCCAGCGCCGCATATCGCCACCACCGCAATCCACGGCCAGCGCCCCGCGCAAAATTGAGGCGGTATCGGCGACCGACGGCGGTAGAGTGGGGTGGGCAACGGGAACCAGGGCTCGCCGGTCACGGGTCAAGCGGGCGGCGGCGAGGCCGACCAGAGCGATCATGCGCTCGTAGGCTTCGCGGGCCGTGGCGCCGAAGCTGAAGATGCCGTGTTGCAGCAAAATCAGCCCTTCGATCCCCGGATGAGCGTCATAAATCTCGGCAGCCCGCTTGGCGAGCTGGAAGCCTGGCATGATAAAGGGAACCAGCGCCACCCGGTCTCCGAACACCTCCCGGCATAGGGCTTCGGCGTTAGGCTGGTCGGTTAGGGCCAGCACAGCGGCGGCGTGGGTGTGGTCGATGAAGGTCGGCGGCAGAAAGGCATGCAGCAGCGTCTCTACCGAGGGCGTCGGGGCGCCGGGGTCCAACAGATTCGAACGTTGAAGGCTGACCATGTCCTCGTCGCTCAACGAGGTCCGGCTGCGGACACGTAAGAGTGGTTCCAGGCGTACTGCCGGCAGGCCCGCCGGTTCAATGTCGCCAAGATCCCAACCGCTCCCTTTAACGCACAAGACCCGTACTCGGTCACCGAGTAGATCGGTGACTTCGGTCTTGACCGACGTGTTTCCGCCGCCATGCAGAACCAGACGCGGATCGCGGCCAAGCAGGCGCGACGTGTAAACCCGAAGGGCCAAGGCTTCGGAAACGCCATGGCGGGCGTACTCATCGACCATGCGAGTGGATTCGGTGTCGGACCAGCGACTTTTCATGACCGGCATTCCTGGCGTGCGGCGAAGACCAATACGGGCCGCCAACTTAACCTGCCCGGTCCTGGTGCGCTAGCCTGCATCCATCGGATCCTGGGCCGGGCCTTTCGTCGGCGCCCCGACACTCGCCCCCACAAAGAGCCGGTCGGCCTCTGTTCATCGCGTCTCGAAGTTATCCACCGAACTTGGCCAGCTCAACTTGGGCGCGTAGATCCACCTCGTCCAGGAGGGCTGCTAGCTTGGGGTCGTCCACTTGGGCGCGGCGGCTGCGGACCATCCGGCTGAGGAGCGCCAGCTTTTCGCGGGGGATGGTGCCCATCAGCAGGCCGTGGCGGAGCTCGTCCAGGCTATCGAGCAAATCCAGGGCCCGACGTTTTCCCCTGGAGGCACGAGAGCCCGCATCGTCCACCTCCTGCAGGGCCCACAGGCTCTCGACACCTGTAACCGCGTTGGCAGAGCTGACGCCAGCCGTGCTGGCGCTGTCTTCACCAACCATCTTCGAGAAAGCGCCGGACGAATCGCCGCCGCTCTGCCCGCTGCGCTTGACCGAGCTGCTTCGGAGCGAACTCGGCCCATCGATCTTGATGGCCACGGTGATGGTTCCTTGATTTGCCGAAACGCCGCATCCCGCCGATGGGGCCCATCAGCGGGAGTTAGTGCCAGTGTAACACTGTCCCGGCAGGGGCAGCAATCGGGCGAATGGTCTTGCCACCCGCGCCGAGGGCCTCCCCGGTTCCAGGCTTAAGCGTGGGCCAGATCGGTAAAGGCAATCAGCCGCTGCTCGTCTTCATCCCAAAGCGCGAGGCGGGCGCATTTCAAGCTGTCCCACAAATTCAATGTCGTGACATGACGCAAAGTCGGGACATTTTCAAAGCAAGACTTGAGCTTATAATTCGGGATTTTCGAAGCCAAGTGATGGATATGATGATAGCCGATATATCCGGTCAGCCATTCCAGCAGCAGCGGCAGCTTATAGTAGGAACAGCCTTTCAGAGCGGCCTGCTCAAAAGACCAGTTCTGATCCCGCCGCCAATAAGTTCCTTCAAATTGGTGCTGGATAAAGAACATCCAGACGCCAGCACAGGATGAAACCGCAATCACTGGCAGCCACAGCTTCAGGAACGTGACAAAGCCAATCAGCGCCGACAGCCCGGCAATCATCAGGGCCACCGCCAGATTGGTCCAGTGGACACTCGCCGCCGCTGAACGGTTCCGGTTGCGGATGTTGATGGCTAGCCGTTGCCGGAGCACAAACTGGTAAACGGGGCCGATTGCGAACAAAACTGCCGGGTGACGGTACAGTCGGTACAGGATTTTGCCGGTGTTGCCCAAGGCCATATATTCTGCAACGGTGAGAGTCCCGATATCGCCGTATCCGCGCTTGTCGAGATTGCCCGAGGTTGCATGATGCCAATCGTGATCGCGTTTCCACCATAGATAGGGGGTCAAGGTCACGATGCCAAGAACCCGCCCCAAGACGTCACAGGCCCATTTCTGCCGGAAAAAGGAATAATGCCCGCAATCATGTTGGATAATGAAAATTCTAACCAGCAACAGGCCGGCAGGCACGGCAACCACCAGGGCCGCCCAATATCCAATGTTGATCATCAGTGCATACATTGCGATCAACGAAAGAGTAAAGAGGCCAACCGTAACCCCAAGTTGAGTGAGGCTGTCTCGGATGCTGGGCGTGGAGTAGGTGCGCAAGGCGTGCTTCAAGTCAGAAAGCTGATCCAGAGGCACGTCGTCACCATCGATGATTTGGGAGAGCTTATCGGACATTTCGAAGGGCACCAGTCTACCCGGAGAGGTATTAAAGAGGACGTCGACGATCAAGCCGTCGCAAGATAATTAGCGGTTTTCACCCGGTTTCCATAGCACATCTTGACGGCCTTGATCATTCGTAACTCGGCTCAGAACAAAGAGGTGATCAGAGAGCCGGTTAATGTACCGCAGGGCCGGTGCGCCGACCGGCTGAGTCAGGGAGAGTTCGGTCATCAACCGTTCGGCTCGGCGGGCCACGGTGCGGGCCAAATGCAGCCAAGCACTGGCGGGACTGCCGCCGGGAAGCACAAACGACTCGAGGGCCGGCAAGCCAGCGTTTAGGGCATCAATTTCCTGTTCCAGCCGGGTGACTTGGGCTTCAACGATTCGCAACGGCGGGTAGGGGGGAGACTCCTGTTCCGGCGTGCAAAGATCAGCTCCCAAATCAAACAGGTCATTTTGGATGCGCGCCAGCATGGCGTCAATTTCAGGGGTGCCGGCGGTATGAAGGCGGACCAAGCCTAGCACCGCATTGGTTTCGTCGATGGTGCCGTAGGCGGCGACTCGGGACTCGTGCTTCGGCACTCGGCTGCCGTCACCGAGGGAGGTCTCTCCACGATCGCCGCCGCGCGTATAAATGCGAGTCAATTTCACCATAACCCAGCTTCTAGCAAGTCTGCGCGGTTGTGGCGAGCGCAAAAAATCCAAACGAAAAAACCACCCGCCGATTAGGATTCGGCAGGTGGGCTTAAGGAGACAGGGAGGGAAGCAGACGTTCAGGGCGTAATGGAATTGGTACCGGAACCGGGATTAATCCGCGTCGTGGTGATGGTGTTCGCCGTGCTCGTGATCGCCATGGCCGCCACCGTGCATGTGGCGAGCTAGGGTGGTGGCCAGCTTTTGCTGTTCGGGGGTAAGCTGCGGGTAAAGCGCGTCCAGAGCCGGACGGATCGCTTGCAGCCAAGCCAAATGGGCCGCTGCAAGCTGTTCGGCGCGGGCCACATGCTCGGGCAGGGTCGTGGGATGGGGCTTGCCAGCCAGATCGGCGCACAGCTTGGCTTGGGGTTCGTGGGCAGCCTTAACGGCGGCGACGAATTTGGCCCAAGCCGGCTTCTGAGCCTCGGTCAGTCCCAATCGGACTTCGGCATAGGCCAGCATGGCGGCTTGGTGGGCCTCTGCCATCTGGCAGTGGTGCCCTGATCCCTGCTCGGCTCCCTGGTCGCCGTCATGGTGCCAGCCATGGGCCATTGCGTCCGGGCCGCCGGGCGGCATCCTCGGAGGAGCCTCGGACGGCGCTGCGTTTGGTTGGCCGTCGTCAAGGGCCACCCGGAACCCGTCATTCCCGGTGTTGGGTGCCGAGACTGCGCTCACGCCGGGAATTGCAAGCGCCAGAGCGATGCCGGCGATCATCAGGGTCAAAGGGCCGCGTTTCATTCAGTCTCTCCTGAAAGCCCGAAATGCGGTCCTTGATCTCCGATCCGCATTCGGTCGCCCTTGGGGGGCGATTGAAAATGTTGGTTCAATGCACCAGATCAACCGGATCATGGGCGAGCGCTGTAACCCCTTGATGTCATGCGCGGCCGCGTTTAGTAACCAAATGTTTCAACCCGATGGTCGGACATGGCTGGTAACACTTTCTCTCTTTCATCGAGGACTGAAATCATCAATAGTCTTGAGCATGGATCGTATGCCTCACATTCTGATTGTTGACGACGACCGAGAGATTCGGGCGTTGCTCACTCGTTTTCTTGGCGGTCACGGCTATCGTGTCTCGGCGGCCAAGGATGGCGCCGAGATGACGCGGATTCTCGAGGGGGGTCGGATCGATCTGGTCATCCTTGATGTGATGCTGCCCGGCGAGGATGGCCTGAGCCTGTGCCGGCGGCTGCGGGCCGGTTCGGCGACACCGATCATTATGCTGACGGCGGTTGGTGACGAGACCGACCGCATTGTTGGTCTGGAGATGGGGGCCGACGATTATCTGTCCAAGCCGTTCAATCCTCGCGAGCTGTTGGCTCGGATCAAGGCGGTGCTACGGCGAGCGACCAGCTCTGTCGGAGGGGCGGTTTCGGGCGGCGAGGCTGTGGCCGGTGGTGGGCGAGTGCTGGTGTTTGAAGGCTGGCGACTCGATCTTGCCCGCCGCGAGCTGCATTCGTCCGAAGGGGTGTTGACTCAACTCAGTGCGGGCGAATTCGATTTGCTGGTGGCCTTTGCCGAACATCCCCAGCGGGTTCTGACTCGCGACCAGTTGTTGGATCTGGCTCGGGGCCGTGTGGCCGCACCGTTTGATCGCAGCATTGATGTCCAAGTCAGTCGATTACGCCGCAAAATGGAAGCCGATCCGACGGAACCGGCATTGATCAAAACGGTGCGGGGCGGCGGCTATCTGTTCGCGGCCAGTGTGAAGGTCGAGAAATAGGTATACCGGCGAGCCCTGATACTGACACATCGCCGGTATCGGGCCGCGACGGCGGCCCCGTGCGCCCATGCGCGCGAAGCCAAGGGCGCGGATGCGCCCGCCCGGCGTCTGAGGGCCGCTTTTCTGAGGGCCGCTTTAATGGGTCAACATTAAAGCTCAATGGTATTAGATCGCCGGACAGTCGGGCGGGATTCGGGAAGGGAGAGGCGATGGCTGGGTGGTCTTGGCAGCGGTTGGTGCCCGATGGCATCGCCGCGCGGATGGTGCTGACGGTGGTGTTGGCACTGTTACTGACCCAAGTGATCAGCGCCCTGGTCTACCTCACTGATCATGGTCCGGGGCGCCCGATGCACAGTCGGGTTGAGTTGGAAGATCGAGTGGTGGCCGTGGTGCAATTGGTGGCAGCCACCTTGCCCGCTGACCGGCCTCGTGTGGTGCATGCTCTGGATGACCCGTTGCTGGGAGTCGAGTGGCTGCAAAAGCACCCGCTGCTGGAGCCTCATCACATTGGTCCGGGCCTGGAACAGTTCCGGCACCACCTGGAGGACAGGTTGGAGGGGACGGCTCGGGAAATCCTGGCCGAGGTTCGCAATGATCCTCTGCTGGAGCCATCGGCGGGGCCATTGGCGGGCAACGATCCGATGCATCGGGTGCGGACGCTGCGGTTGGCCGTCGGCCTGGGCGATGGCAGTTGGCTGGTTTTTTCAGCCACGAACGCTCCCGATGGAACTTTTCAGTTGGTGCGGTTTGCCCTGTGGATGGTGCTGATTGCTGGTGTCGTGACGCTGGTCTCGCTTTTGGCGGCTCGCCGGTTGACGGCGCCCCTAGCTGCGTTCGCCGTGGCCGCCGAGCGTTTGGGGGTCGATGGAGCGGCGGCACCTTTGCCCGAAACCGGGCCGCGTGAGTTGCGCGCGGCGACTCACGCGGTCAATCGGATGCAAGAACGTCTGACCCGCTTTGTCGAGGATCGAACCCGGATGGTTGCGGCCATGGGGCATGATTTGCGGACACCCTTAACTCGGTTGCGGTTACGGGCCGAGTTTATCGATGATTTAGAGTTGCAACGTAAGATGCTGGCCGATCTCGACGAGATGGAGGCCATGATTAATGACACCCTGTTGTTTGCACGCGACGATGCCCAGCGCGAAGCGCGGGTTCCGGCGGATCTCGCCGAGTTATTGCAAAGCCTCTGTGATGATCGCGTCGATGCCGGAGAGGCCACCGCCTATGTTGGCCCCGCGCATCTGACTGTGGCCTGTCGCCCGGTGGCTATGCGTCGGGCTTTGGCCAATCTGATCGACAATGCCTTGAACTACGGCGACAGCGCCGAGGTGGCCTTGACGCAGGTCGCAGGCCAAGCCGTCGTAACCATTGAGGACTCGGGGCCGGGCATTCCGGTTCCGCTCCTCGAGACGGTGTTTCAGCCCTTTTTCCGCTTGGAATCGTCACGGTCTCGGGACACCGGGGGGACTGGATTGGGTTTGGCCGTGGCCCGCACCATCATTCGCGGGCATGGCGGAGACATAACCTTGACCAACCGCCCGGAAGGGGGGCTGCGTGTGACGGTGACGGTCCCGGTTTGATACCCGGCGGTCCTCGGGCCGCTGTTGTGATTCTAGGGGGCCGCTCGTCATACCGGCGAGCCCTGATACTGACACATCGCCGGTATCGGGCCGCGACGGCGGCCCCGCGCGCCCATGCGCGCGAAGCCAAGGGCGCGGATGCGCCCGCCCGGCGTCTGAGGGCAGCCTTGATGAGTCACCATCAAGG